>JBFYPG010000017.1:0-11386 GCA_041303415.1 Bacteroidales bacterium | reverse complement strand
GAATAGAAAGTAAAAGCTCAAAAACTGCAGCCTACACATGTACTTGTAGGGCATCATCATTTCTTGAAACAAATTCTTATTTTAAATCTGATGATTATATAGCAGTTGAATTATTACCGCGATTTGTAAAATATCTTCTAAAACTTAGGATTCTTAATTTTAAAGGGAAAATAGCTCCAAAAGGTATCTATCCTTACGTTATTGCACGGACAAAATATATTGATAGTGTTTTTCTCCAAGCCATAAATAATGGATTTGAACAAGTAGTGATCTTCGGTGCAGGATTCGATTCAAGAGCAATACGACTTCTTGACCCAAATAATAAAATAAAAGTTTTTGAAATAGACACATACCATACACTTTATGCAAAAACAAAACAATTTCAAAAAAGAAACATATCGAAACCTGACACTAATATTTACATACCCCTTGACTTTGATAAAGAAAAGATCAAACCAAAATTATATGACAATCAATTCGATACAAATAAAAAAACGCTTTCTATTCTTGAAGGCTTGACTATGTATTTATCTACTGCTGCAGTTGCTGAAACATTTGAACTTATTTACGATTATTCTGCCCCTGGTAGTCTTGTTGTTTTCGACTACCTATATGCTTCAGTATTGAGGAAAGATCTAAAATATTATGGAGAAAGTGATATTTATACCAGAGTAAAAAAGGACAGAGAACAATGGACTTTTGGTATTGAAGAAGGAGATATTGAGAACTACCTTCAAAACTTTAAATTTGATTTGATTGAGCATCTTGACTCAACTAATATTGAAAATAAATACTTTCAAGACTCTTCAGGTAAAGCAATTACCAAAGTTAACGGGACTCACTGCATTGTTTTAGCAAAAATTAATAAACAATAAAGCACTTTACACGGACAATGCTATGAAAAGCAGAATCTCCGGTTAGTCAAAGTTAATACAATAAAATCTTAAAAACTTCTTCAAAAATCCTATAAAATCACACTGCTATCTGTGGTCAGTTTGTATACCTGCCGCAATCACTTGTCATTTTTTATAGTAAGCCTGACTGACTGCCGCAGGCAGGCAGGGGTGCGTATGCTAAAATTTGTAATCATTCAGTTACCAGCCTGTTTTACGTTATCTATTCTTACTGTCAGCACTCTGGCATAAAAATTTACAGGGGGCGCTGGTTAAAACTTAATCAGATTGAAACCCGGCAGTTTTGATACGAGTCATCTTCCTTTATTAACTCGAGGTATATTATTTCTATTTTCCATTGCAAGTATACTATCTTTATAAGGTTTGTACTGTACAAAAAGGAACTAATTGTCCAATAATAAACATAGTGAGACTTTTTAATCTCAGTTTTATTGTAGAAGTATATAAGTCAGTACAAAATTTGCGATAACATGTGAGGTTTCCCAAACTTAAAATGAAATTCAAATAGATCTGTTTTTTTTTAATTAACTAAAGTTGTAAGGAGGATCGTTTATGCTTGGCTATTGTGGAATTTACTGTCATAATTGTTCTGCATACAGGGGAACTGTTATTAAAGATATGTCTTTGTTAGAGAAAGTAGCAGAAAAGTATGGAGAAGGAGCTCATTCGGCTAAGGATTGGATATGCCTTGGGTGTCAACCTGCTGATCAACTATTCCTGGCCAGGTTCTGCGCCAAATGTGAGATCAGAGCTTGTGCAATAGAGAAAAAAATCCAGAACTGTGCTGCTTGTGATGAGTTTGAGAATTGCTCGAAATTACACGATTTCATTAATGCTGAATCTGAAGAAATTGTCTGGAGAATGAAGTCGCTGCGAGAGCGATTTCTTGATAGGCAGTCACGTTAACTGGACATCAAAGTTCGATTACCTGTATATTTTTACAAATTAATCTAATAACACACTCAGATTTCGTGCCAGCAGTGAATAATCATCAATCAGGCCCAGTCTGTCCAGTTTTTTTTGGGTTGAATTTGGAATTTTTTCCAACGGTATGCCATTAAGAATAACAGATGTTTCAAATTCAGAAAACTCTACCCCTACTTCAAACCATTTAACTGTTTTTTTATTTTCAGGGCAAACAATTTGACATTTGAGACATCCGAACAAACAATTATGAAACGACTTATCAATGTTTTCGGGAAAATCTATTCCATGTTCGTTATGAAATGAAATACATTTTTCAGCATATATTAAAAATCTTCTGTCATCAATTGCACCGGTCGGACAAGCCGACACGCATGCTTTGCATCTTTTACATCTTTCCATCATGCAAACCGGTCTCCAAATATCTTCCTTGCATGGCAGATTTGAAAAAAATGCCATTAACCTGAAAAAACTACCTTTGCCGGGAATATAGCATATATTATTCCTCCCATATTCAGCTAAACCACTTTTAACTGCAATAAGTTTCAGAGGAATGGATGTTGTGCAAATATTATAGCCTTCCGGGTTAATAATTTCTTTTAATTGTTTTTCAATTTCAATGTTTACAGAATAATCATAAGTCGGAGGTATTATTACCTGTCGATCTATTCCATTTCTTCTGAAAATTAAAACAACTGTAGGCTGGGGCACTGCAATTATAATTATTGATTTAGCATCATGTAATAATGTATCCGCAGTATATTTAAATGATGTCAGACGCTCCTTGTAAAAGTTCTCATCAAATTTGTCTTTTCTTTTTCTCATAGTCAGCTCATCTTCTATTTCTTTCAGTTGCTCTATTGACGCTACTTTTGCTACATAACCTGCATTTATTATGTATGAAAGAATCGTACTGACAATATCTGAATGTATCATAATGCTTTCAATCTTAATTTGAAAACTATCGTTCACGATACCATGGTTTAAACAAAATATTATTGGATTTAATACCAAAATGTTTCATAAACTTTACTATTAACTCCCTGTTAATTAGCAGAATGGTTCCAAAGAGTATTTGAATAATCCATGGCTTTATTTTAAGTCCGGTCGAAATCCCGTTTATATCACCTCCATAAAAGAAAGGTCCGATTGACAGATTCACAGCATCAAACAACAGGAAAACAATTGTTACATAATATAGAATACTACGAAGTGAAGAAAGTTTAATATTTATAATTTTCTCTTTCATTATAAATAACAAGTAACCAATCAGAAGTGTAATTAAATTGCTTATACCGGATATAAAAAACCACTTTATCTCAGAAGTTCTTTCTGCGACCGGGGTAACAAATAAAACTTCAGGGCCGTACCAATGGATTTTGATTGCATCATACTCATTGAACAATAGTGCAATATATGCATGATGACCTTCATGAATCAGCATATATAACATAATTGCAATAACAAAATATAGCCAGTTCTTCATTATATGAATATTCTAATTCTTAATTCTCACTGTCATTGAAAAAAATAATTCTGATTGAATCAAATCAGGACAATGTTTTATCCTTTTTAACAAGAATCTTGTTCTTTTCATAATACTTCTTGATCTTCATGGTATTACCACAGGTCTTCATATTGCACCATATCCGGCTGTTGCTCTTACTTTTATCTATATATAACCAACCACAATTAGGACACTCTTTAATATGCTCTTTTAAACCGGTTGTCAATAATTCATAGGCGGATTTCATTATTGGCAATAAAGTATAAAGAAGATCAGTTTCTTTATAATTCCAGGTTGAAATGGTTTCTGGTTTATCACTAATTTCAATATTCAAGAATCTAAAAGAGGAAGAGAGTTCATTATTAAAAATTCGAATGTCTTCAGTTAAAGGTGATTTCTTCTGGGCTATATCGCGAAATATTCTGTATAATACTTCTCTTACTTTGATTATTTTTTTAAGCTCCTTAATAGCTTTTTCATTATTTTCAGAAACGTACTTACATAACCTTTGTTTAGTTAACGTATCACAAATCTGCGTTCTATGACTCCATAAAATCCAGTCATCAGGTGTTATAATAAATTCATAAAACGGTTTTTCGAAACGATTTTTTACTGAATTTACAAAATTCAGACAAAGAGTTCCTCCATCTAATTCTAAGGTTTCTATGGTACGTATAAATGGTCTCATAATACAAAATTATAAATAATATTTAACACTTGCAAATAATATTATGATGGTGTTAATATATTTTAAGTATTAATTATGATTCTTGCTATGCTTCATTATTAATTGAGAGCCTTCCAGCCTGTCCCTGCCACTCGGGGATAGAAGCGGCTAAAGAATAGAACCTTGTTACATCATGATACACTCAAAATTTGCCCTTCAGCTAACAAGCGGGTACAGGCAATAAGCTTGTCACAATTTTTGCACCACGCCTAGACAACTTTATCATGAAACAAAAATTTCGTCTACTTACAAACATTGTGATTCCGGCACTGGACAGATCCCAGCTAAAAAGACTATTAAATCTTTCGCCGGGACTTGCAAAAATTGCGCCCCCGACCTGCGGTCCGGGGCTCGGCATACCCTCCCTCCATATTGCCGGGCCGTCAGCATTCAGACCTAAGTGCGCTTACGCAGACAATTTACATATAACGTGACAGTTCTGTAACAAAAACAGATGGCCCGAAATGCTAACTGAAAAAGTATAATTTCTTACGACAATCAGGATTCAAAATACATTGTACCTTTGATTGTTAGTAGATTCTATAAACGAGTTATGTGCTATATTATGGTTAAAAACGAGAAGTCTTGGACAATAAATTTATATTAGGAGGGGAAAAAATGACTACTGAAACATTTGCAAAGACAAAAATTGGAAAGCTGACAGTTAAATTATTGGCATCTGCGATGGAGAGTCGATTCAGATATCGATTTTTTGGCCCCAATAAGATTCTTCAAGGAGTCGACAAACTAAGCGGACAGACCGTATTAGAAATAGGTTGCGGAACAGGATTTTTTACGATACCGGTAGCTGGATTCATTGGGGATCAAGGCTCTTTAGTAGCGATGGACATTTTATCAGAGTCAGTCGACGAAGTATCCAAGAAAGTACAAGCAGCTAAGTTGCAAAATGTCCGGGTGGTCAAAGGTGATGTAATGAATACAAACCTGGAAACTGAAAGTTTTAATACGGTTATTTTATTTGGTGTTATTCCTGCACCAATGTTGACATTAACCAGGGTATTAACTGAAATGCACCGCGTCCTGAAACCCGGAGGGACATTGGCAATATGGCCACCGGCTCCTATCTTGTTTCCTCGCTCGATTCTTAAATCCGGATTATTTACGTTATCAATTAAACGAAATGGTGTATATAATTTTAAACGATGTTAACTTAATCAAAAAAAAATAATAACTATTCAACATATACCATAGAGATAATGAAAACACTTAACGTTTCAGTTGTGCAAATGACCTGCCTTGATGGTCAGGTTGATACCAGGGGCTTAACAAAACAGTATATAAAATGATTTTAACCATGATAATAATAAACAAATTAGATAAAACATTTGGACCGTTTGGAACCTCTACTGGTTTCTTTATGCTCTTAGGTGGTATTATAGCAACTTATTATTCATATTGGGGGCTATTAATAGTTGTTATTGGGGCTTTTGTTTGTTTTACTTCTTCAAGTACTATTATTGATACCGATAATAAAAAGATTAAATACTCGAATAATCTATTCGGAATCTTCCGAGTTGGAAAATGGATCAATATCCAGCCTGACATGAAGATAGGCTTGAAAAAATTCCACAGGGGATATCGAGCTTATATTAGAGGAACCCAAAAAATAGGAATTCACTATAATGACATTAGAATATTTTTATATAGATCGGACAATAAACAGACGATGCCAATACAAAAGTTTGATTCGTATGAAACTTCAAAAAGTGAACTTAACAAATTAAGCTCTCTCCTTGGTTTGGATATAATCTGACATATCCCGGACTACAACAAAAATATTAATACTTGTGCTAACACGAATGGTGATATCAATTATTGACCTTATACGAAGCATTCCAATGATCTCTGAACAGAGATTATTCCTCAATATCTATTTGCCGTATAAAAATTGCCTTTGCCTTAAAACTGCTAAAACAGTGCCGCTTCCTGTAAATTCTGACAGGTTTTTAGACAAACTCCCGTTGGCAACAATTGAGATCACATCTACAAAAAAACAGAATCACACCTATTAATCTTATTGCTATGAAAAAAATTTACTCGATTTCTGGTTTCCTGCTGCTTCTATTGCTGTTTCATTCCTGCAAAAAAGAGGAAGACAATAGCATTAAAGACCCTGATGGGAATGTTTATACATCTGTTGTTATCGGAACACAAACATGGATGCTCGAAAACCTCAGGACTACTCATCTTAAAAATGGATCTGAGATACCATTAATAACAAGTAACACTGCATGGAGCAACCTTAATTCATCTGGATTTTGTTGGTACAATAATGATGAATCAGCAAATAAAAATACATATGGAGCTTTATATAATTGGTTTGCCGTAAATACTGGTAACCTTTGCCCTTCCGGCTGGCATGTACCTACTATAGATGATTGGGATATCCTTGCAACTTATTTAGGTGGTGAAAATTCTGCCGGAGGAAAGCTTAAAGAATCGGGAACTACTCATTGGTTAGATCCAAATTTAGGAGCAACCAATGAAAGTGGATTTACTGCACTCCCTGGCGGACAACGTGATAATCAAGGAACATTTTCAATGATAGGTATAGTTGGATTCTGGTGGACAGATACTCCAGCTTATTCAGATAGGGCTTATAGTCGAGAACTAGATAATGATTACTCGTATTTCTTTTCTTTTAATGATATAAAAAAGTTTGGATTCTCAGTCAGATGCTTAAAAGACTGATACAAAAATAAAAATTTAAACAAACAAGAATTTCAAAAGTTGCAAATACGGACAATAAAGGTAAGTTGTTTGTCATGCCTGCCCGACTGCCTGTCCGAATGGCCATCGGTCAGGCGGGGTTTTTGCGGCACACTGCTCCCAAGTGCAAAAGCCGGACGGCTTGGGGTGGTCAAGAGCACTGGCTTTTCCAGTCAGAGCGAGAGTGAGAATGTGAGCGTAGCCTAACATTCAGCAACCACTGAAAACTAACCGTGATAATTCCATCTTTCTGGAGTAAAAATCCGGGGGGATGGATATTTATTCGACTCGTATCCAAAACTTTAATAACTTTGATTTAATCAATTCAACTGGCAACAATTATAACTTAACCCCATGAAAAAAGCAGTTCTTTCATCAGTCCTGACGACATTATGCTTTCTTGCTTTAGCCCAGGTCCCCGAATCTTTCAACTACCAGGTGGTGGTTAGAGATGGTTCTTCTAATAACCCGTTAGTGAATCAGAATGTCTCATTTCGGATGAGCATTCTCAAGGGAAGCATTTCGGGTGAATCTCAATATTCTGAACTGCATAGCGCCAATACCGGTGATTTAGGGATAGTGAATCTTGTAATTGGCAACGGAACCGGCAAGGTTGGAAGTATATCTTCCATTGACTGGGGCGGAGATAGTTACTTTCTAAAAGTTGAATTAGACAAAGGTGATGCAATTTTCGTGGATATGGGTACGACACAACTGCTGAGTGTGCCTTATGCCATGCATGCAAAAACTACTGAAACATTTTCTGAAACAGATCCTGTATTTGAGACTTTTGGCGTAAAAACTACCGGTAATCAAACCATCGAAGGGAACAAAACATTTACCGGCACAACCACCGTTCCGGCTCCTGTCAATGTTACTGATGCAGCCACAAAAGAATATGTTGATAATACTTTAAAGGCCATAAATTTAATTTTCGTCCCCGGTGCTTATGCAGGGATTATTAATGATATTGACGGCAATATGTATGCTACTTATATTATTGGTACTCAGACATGGATGGCACAAAATTTGAAAACCACAAGGTATAAAGATGGAACGGCTATTCCACTTGTAATTGACAATACAGAGTGGTCGAACCTCACAACTCCGGGATACTGCTGGTACGACAACAATGAAGTATATAAAAACACCTGCGGCGCATTATATAACTGGTTCACCGTAAACACCAGCAATTTATGCCCAACGGGCTGGCATGTGCCAACAAATACAGAGTGGACAACGCTTGAAATCTACCTGATTACCAATGGTTATAATTTCGATGGCACAACTACATACAACAAAATAGCAAAATCACTTGCATCTATTATCTTGTGGGAACCTTTTTCCGGAACTGGTGCAACTGGCAACACCGATTATCCTGCCAAAAGAAATGCTACCGGTTTTTCAGCCCTTCCGGGGGGCATGCGTTACAACAACGGACCTTTCGAATTCATTGGATTAAGAGGTAACTGGTGGTCTGCTACGAGCGATCCTGATTATGCAGGCTCCTATGTACTGCAATACGATTGGATGGATACCTTATTGGATATTACATATAAATCGTGTGGTTTATCTGTTCGTTGCTTAAAAGATTAATAAACCAGGTAACAAGGTGTTCGGGTTGCTCTCTTTATGTTGTATAACTGAATGCATAGGCTGCAGCTATACAACATAAATCGCAACCCTCACTATTGATAAAGGCTCGCCTGCCTGCCCGACTACCGGCGGGCTGCAGCCAGGAGGACAGTGTGAGTGTGAGTCCTCCTCCGTTAAAACTCCGGAGGATAAAGACAGGGACTTAACGCTCAGCCCTTTGCGACAGCTCGCCGGTTGATTATTAAATATTGCTTTAGACAAATAAACTGGTACGTAATTTGCGGATCAAATTAGTATTCCTAACCTGTTGAAAGGAAAGAGTTTTGTTTTTTCCATTAACACTTGTTTTCAGCATCTCTTCTATCTGAGTAAATGTAGTTGCCTTATGAAACATCATTTCTGTCTTTTATTGGTAATTGTACTTCTCGGGTGTGAAAACTACGAAGAAGATATTTACAGGTACTCAAAAATAATTTCAAAATCAAAAGAGTATCCGGTGTATCTCGATATGAGCGAAATCGGGAATATACAAGTAACAGCCATATTGCCACAAGTATCACCGTTTAAGATAGTGTCCAATGATAAATATTATTTCGTGGGCGACATGCTTAAAGGTATTCACGTTTACGAAAAGAAAGCGGAAAGTGTATGCTATCTGTGTTTTATTGAGTGTAAGTATATCAAAGATTTCGAACTTGCCAACAACCAGCTTTTTTGTAACAATTTTGTAGATTTGGTCATTATCGATGTAAGCAATCCACTGCAAATAAATGTTTTAAATCGACAAAAAAATTATTTTAACAGGTTCACAAGCTATAAGGATTTCTGGAATGTCCCCTATGTGGAAGGGAAAGGATTAATTGTAGGGTCCGAAACGCATGTACTGACGGGTACAGTGACCGACAAGAAGCCAAATCTTGATTTCACGGAGTACGATAGTCTGTACGGAAATCTGATTACTAAAGCATTACCCGATTCCTGGTTCAGCAATCATCCTGAAAATGATAAGCCATACATTGGAATAATTAAAATAGATACAGATCAAATATATACCTATGGCTCTTACAATAGCTGGACTATTTGTACTTTCCTTTCAGGAACTATCAACGTAAGAGAGGAAAATGTGTGGACCACACCCAGGGGAGAATATGCCCCTCCTTACTACTACAGTGATGCCTGGCCGGCACATATGTTTTATTCTGACAGTTTAATTTATATTTTGGGAAACGGATATAATTCCGGTTATTCCGATTGTATAACTAATTATGGACCATATTTTTTGACATTTCATCTGTATTTTCCAACCTTCAATCCTCTGGATATTACCTACCTGCCGGATTTAAGGGAATTTTTAGTTCTGTCAGGACAGTCAGTCTGGGGAGCATTTAAGTACAGCGATGATCAAACATCAGTATACATGGAGAAATATATTGATTATAACATACCAACTGTTGCAACATCAATATTCAGGATTGGAAACAATGTGGTAACTCTTGGAAATGAATTGTCAGTTTATTTACCTTCTGAAAACGAACTAAAGCTTGTGAAAAACTATCCTGACATATCCGGATCCTGTTATTCAAAAGCAGGAAATGTCCTTGCTGTAGCCAACACCCGGGGTTTATTCATATACGATATCAATGATTTGGAAAATATTAAACTTATCCCATAAAATGGTTATTATGAAAAGGATTTATTTTATCAGTTTATCGCTAATTCTGACGTTCAGCATTTCTGCTCAATCAGGAAAAGAAGTTAATCTAAACACAGAAAACAATGAAATCCAATCCCGTTTCATTAACAGAAAAGAGAAAGGATTTTATAACATAATGCATGCCAGCCTCCTGTTAGGAGCCGGTCAGTTCACTAACTGGTCAGCTTATTACTCGCCATATCCGTATTACTCCTCTACCTATATTGTCGCTCCCCCTGTATATTATTATCCCGGATTTCGTACTACATTAACTATTGCACCTTCATTTACCATCACCAATGGTTATAAATTCAATAAACATTGGGCCGCAGGAGCAGGTGTCGGGTTTGAAATTTTAAATTACAATCTTTTTCCTCTTTATGCTGAATTACGATATACATTATGGGATCATAAAATTTCCCCTTTTATGGTATTAAAGTCAGGGTATTCTTTTGCTGGTTTTAAAGCCAGGCATTTTGACGATCTTTATCTGGACTGGCCACCCTACTATACTAATGATGCCAGGCTCCGGCACCATGGAGGATTCATGTTGCATCCCGAAATAGGCGTTAAAGTTCCGTTAAACGAAAATAGTGATTTGTTGTTTACTGCAGCATATCGGTATCAGAAAACAAAATCGGTTGCAAGAAAGGAATACGATCAAGCCCAGTTCGATGAGTGGGAACATAATGAAAACATCAACCTGCTCTGCTTTGGTATAGGAATTATGTTCAGGTAAATGCGAGCCCGAATTAATTCTTAGAGATAAAGTGTTGTTAATATACAACGAACCTTATTAAATGCAAAAACCGGACGGTCTGACCACATTTGCCCAGTTATATTGAGGCTATCGTATTAAATTTAAAAACAAGCACTTAACACCGGCCTGAGATGGTCAGGCAGATCCGGCGTGGGGTGGTCAGGAGCACTGGCTTTTCCAGTAGGTATACAACATAAATCGCAACCCTCACTATTGATAAAGGCTCGCCTGCTGCAGCCAATTTTATTCGGCATACGTGGGTTTGCAAAAAGCAATATTTCATGACACAGCAAGGCCAAGCCCTACCGGGTTACTGCATAAGCCTTGCTTTAGTCATGAAATAACCCCACTTAACATGCCGAAAATTGTCTGCTACTCGCAACGGCTCGCCGTATGAAGATATTGTATTGAGTGTTTTAATAAGCCAATTGCAGTGCAATTGATATAATGTCTTGGGTCAATGGTCTTTGATTGAAAATAAATTTGGAGTGAATTAGTATAATTCGGAAATTTACTCTTTGATAGTCAATATTCT
>JBFYPG010000016.1:0-25128 GCA_041303415.1 Bacteroidales bacterium | reverse complement strand
CTTCTGACGTGCTATATCAGCAAAAGAATGCCTGGCAGTATGAGTTGTTATCTTCTTATTTATCCCTGCTTTCTTTGCTATATCCTTCAAATAACCATTAATCAGGGCTGTTTTAGCCCCTATCTGATTATGCAAGAACATTGGGTCAGAATAATCATACCTGTCTGAAAAGAATGGGAATATGAATGATTCACCTCTGCTCTTATACTTCTCCAGGATTGCTAATGGTTTCTCTTTAAGCTTTAGGGAGTGTGTCTTATTCGTCTTGAACATGGTGTATACAAGCCTGTCATCCTTGACATTTTCCCAGGTCATCATTAAGATATCGCTTATCCGTATGCCTGCATTATAGAATGAGAATAAGAATGCATTTCGGACATTATCCATTAGACTACCCTCGGTTAGTTCCATTTCTTCAATCTTGATGATCTCCTCCTCTGTTAATCTGTCCTTAATTGTTTTACCCAGCCTAAGCTTGTATATATTAAAAGGTGATGAACCTGGATCAATCTTCCCTTTCTGGATAGCTTTATTATATAATGCTTTGATATTCTTTAGTAATCCATGTATGGTTGATCTGGCTTTTTTCTTGTCTAAAAGATATTTTTCATATGAATTAATGAAATCCAAGTTAATTTCTTCGAATAGTAATTCACTTCTCCCAGTGAAATCTTTTAATGATTTTAATCCAGCGTGATACTTCTCTGCTGTGCTATATTGGTTATTATCATTTAAGTTTTTAATATGTTCTACAAGAAATTGCATGAAATCGGATGAATTTGACCTACTTAATAAGTCTCTTATGATTATCCCATTTATGGGTTGTCCTTTCTTGTCTCTATTTGAAACAATTTCTTTTGCTTGCTTAATCTTATCCTCAAGTTTATCATTAAGCCATTTATAATCTGGGTGGTTTGAACGAATGTAATTGGATTTCTTACCGTTTGGATTAAACTGACTAGGTAATACATTGTACATAAGACTTACCCTGGTATGTTTACGATTTACAGTAATTCTAAGAAGTAAATTATGCTCCTTACTTCCTTTAATCGGTTTGTTATTTAACTCTATATTGAAGCTTGCCATAGGATGTAAATTTAATAATATTACTGAAACAATACTGAAACATTTATTGAATTATATTGCTTTTTACTGCTTTATACGATATTATCAAATTTATTAATATATTGATAATCAATAAATATGAAAGCAATACAAGGAAACTGGGAGTAATTATTTCTCCCTTACCTGGGGAGCATGAAAAAAGAGCGGGAGTGAGAGCGAGTGCGAGTGGGCATGGCGATCACTCCCGTTCTTTTTTCCTCAAATCTCACTCTCACACTCACACTTTCTCGCGAGAGCGAGTGTTGGGTTGCGCACACACACCCATTCTAACACCTTCACATTTTACAGGATTTTCTTAAAATTAAGTTAAAGCCATTAATTATCATAATATTACATTTTGTTATGGTATATTTTTTGCCCTTTAGTTGTTACAAAAATGTTTAACTATGAAAACGAAAAAAATATATAAAGTAGGCCTGTTACTGGCATTTGGACTGATACTTAGCACATTCAGCGGCAGTTCGCAGGAGAAGGAGATGGAGAGGCTTGAACGGAAAGAGTTTAAGAAAGCACAGATGGAAGCCAGCTTCCGCGCTCTTGATACCCTTCTCACATCAAGAAAGTTCGTCCTTGTTGCGGATTACCTGCAGGGCAGGTATGGCGACAGGATACCGGTTCCGCAGACAATCAATTTTATAAAAGTCAATGAGGAGACAGGGGTCATACAGACAGGGTCAGCCACAACAATGGGGTATAATGGCATTGGCGGGGTTACTGCCGAGGGTCCACTGGGAGAATACAAAATGACAAAGAATTTCAAGAACCGCACCTATACAGTCCGTTTCTCCATTTCTACGCAGATAGGGTTTTATGACGTACTGATGACAGTTAACGCCGCAAACAATGCATCTGCAACAATTACCGGAACATACCCGGGTAAGCTTACCTGGTCAGGGCACCTGGAGGGTATTGAATATTCAAAGGTTTACAAGGGGCAAAATTCTATCTGATGTTCTTCCTCTGAATTTACGCTGATGGGGTGTCTCAAAGGGACACCTTTTTTATTTTGCCGTTGTCATTGTCTTTCATAACTTTATTCCTTCAGTTATGATAAATGAAAAAATTAATCCTGACAACATTTCTTTTATCAATTCTTTGTTTCAGGTCATACGGACAATGGTACGAAAAGAAATATAGCGTGACCGATATCAATCTGCTTTCAAGGGATCAGCTTGAGGAGTCGCTGAAGGAGTCAAAGACTGACCTGCTTTATTCAGGTGTTGTTTCCGCAGCCGGCGCAGGCATCTTCGTTGCAGGCAGATTTCTTCCATATGAGATAAATGATGAATCTTCATTCTTTGAACAGCTTATCGGGGAGCGGGGGATGAAAAAAGTTATGATGGCAACCGGCGTGGGAATTGCTGCAGGAGGACTGGTTGCCGGCATAGTTTACCTTGGAAGGATCGGGAAGATAAAGTCGGTCATAAATGAATACTTTGCTTCGGGGGCAAGATTAATTGTATCACCGGATGTACTAATATACGGTCAGTCACCGGTTGCAGGATTTTCTGTGACCCTCAGTTTCTGAATATTCATTTAACAAACAACAGTATGAAAAGATTCAGCATCCCTGCCTTAAGCTTTATGCTTGTCATTATGATTTCAGCTGTCCTTTCTGCGAAATTATCAGCCCAGGCGGGCATTCCAAAACCCGAGGAACATTTCGGCTTTGTGCCGGGCTCCGACTATATGCTTTTCAACTATGAAGAGCTGATTGATTACCTGATGAAGCTTGACAAGGCGTCACCTATGGTAAGACTTGTTGAGAACGGTCAGAGCCCCATGGGAAAGAAGATGTATATAGCATTTATTTCATCAGAAAAGAATATCAATAACCTTGACAGACTAAAGGAAATAAACAGGGAACTGGCGCTGAACCCTGATATGTCAGCTGCAAAAAGGGAAGAATACATCAGGGATGGAAGAGTGTTTTTTCTTGCAACCCTCTCGATGCACTCCACCGAGGTAGCACCTTCACAGGCGGCACCGCTGATCGCATATAAGCTTGTGACCTCAGTTGATCCCCTGGTGCGGAAATACCTTGATGATGTGGTATACATGATGGTTCCCAACCATAATCCTGACGGAATGGATATGGTAGTAGAGAATTATAAAAAATACAAGGGCACGCAGTACGAAGGAGCCTCCCTGCCATCGGTATATCATAAGTATGTGGGCCACGACAACAACCGTGATTTTGTCACGCTGACGCAGGAGGACACAAAGGCAGTTGCACGGATTTATAATCTTGACTGGTTCCCGCAGGTGATGATCGAAAAGCACCAGATGGGATCAACGAGCATACGTTATTTTGTACCCCCGGCAACCGATCCCATTGCTGAAAATGTCGATGCCGAATTATGGGCATGGACAGGAGTATTCGGCACCAATATGCTTCGTGATCTTACCAATGCAGGATTGGCAGGTGTTGGACAAAAAACCATTTATGACGATTACTGGCCGGGTTCAACTGAAACATGCATCTGGAAGAATGTAATAGGGATGCTTACTGAAGCTGCCAGTGTGCGCGATGCATCACCTGTCTATATTGAGCCAAATGAGCTGCAGACAGGGAAAGGTCTTTCAGAGTATGAGAAGAGCATTAGCTTTCCCCTTCCCTGGGAGGGAGGCTGGTGGAGGCTGGGAGACATCGTAAAGCTTGAAATAGAATCTACTTTTTCAACCATAAAGACTGCATCACTTTATAAAAATGATATCCTGAAATTCAGGAATGACATCTGCAGAAGGGAAGTTGAGAAAGGGAAATCAGAGCCGCCATATTACTTTGTTTTGCCGCAGGATCAGGCAGACCAGAGCGAAATGATAAGCCTGGTTGAACTGATGAAGGAGCATGGAGTAAGTGCTTTCAGGCTTACGGAAAACTATACCCTTGGCGGAATTAACCTCAAGCCAGGCGATATAGTATATCCTCTCTCTCAGCCATTCCGTGCCTTTGTGAAGGAGGTGATGGAAAAACAGGATTACCCGGTAAGGCATTTTACACCCGGGGGCGAGATCATGAGGCCATACGATGTAACAAGCTGGTCGCTGCCCCTGCACCGGGGAGTGGTTTCGCATGAAATAAAAGTCAGGGATGTTTCATTTGAAGCGAAGCTGAAACCGTTAACAGGCACCTGGTATCCGATCGGGGAGGGATTTAAGCTGCCGGCTCTCTTCCCGGTATCGAGCAATGGAAGTTTCAAGGCTGCGATCCTGGCGATGAAGAATGGCCTGAAAGTGAGCCGGCTGACCCAGGAGGCAACATTAAACGGCAGAACCTACGGCAAGGGCAGCTATCTGTTACAGGGCAGCGATAATGCGCTTTTAAATACCATAGTTAAAGAATCAAAAACCGAACCTGGATATGTCCAGGATCCGGGAAAGTTGTCATCAGCACCCATCATCATGCCGCGGCTGGCTCTGGTTGAAACATATTTCAGCGATATGGATGCCGGCTGGACAAGATACCTGTTCGATTCATATCAACTGCCATACACAGTAATTCATCCCGATGAATTTGAGAAGACAGAATTCACCGGAAAATATGATGCTGTCATTTTCCCGGGTACATCAAAAACCCTGTTATTGAACGGCAAACCGGGAAGTGAAACTGCTCCTACAATGAGTAATTATCATCCTGATTATCAGAAAGGTATGGGGAAGAAGGGGCTGGAGAAGCTGTTACTTTTTGTTAATGACGGAGGAAAGATCATTTCCTGGGGACAATCAACAGATCTGTTTACAGGGATGCTGGAAATTACCAGAGGTGAAACAAAGGAAGAGTTTATGCTTCCTTTTACAAACACAGGGGATCAGGCGCGAAGGGATGGACTGCTTATTCCAGGCTCGCTGGTACGTTTGCAGCTGAAGCAGGATCATCCCCTGACTTGGGGAATGCCTGTTGAAGCAGGAGTATTCTATCGGGGGAATCCGCTCTTTAATACAAGTGTCCCAAGATTTGATATGGATCGGAGAGTAATCGGATCGTTTTCTGAAAAGGATATTCTTATCAGCGGCTATTCTGAAAAAGAAGAAAAACTCTCAGAAATGCCGGCAATGATCTGGATCAAAAAAGGAAAGGGAGAACTTATTCTCTATTCTTTCAGTCCGCAGTTCAGGGCATCGACACCGGCGACATATAAATTGTTGTTTAATGCTTTATTTCCGTCTGCTGAAGCTGACGGCAAATGAGAAGTCATATAGCGGATTTAGGATTATGGATTACGGAATGAAATCCGGAATCTAAAATCCGCAATCCGAAATTTCTTTTAATATTCAACTGTGAAATCTGAATAGTTTTCCGGAGGACCGGGATCAGCTGTTACTGATTTCACAAACCCGGGACCTCTCCGGCACCATTCAATAAAATCAAGTAGTTGTTCCTGAGATCCTTCAGCTTCGATGTAAACACTGCCATCGTACTGGTTTTTAACAAAACCGGTTATGCCTCGCCTTTTAGCTTCTCTTACAGTGCTATACCTGAATCCAACCCCCTGTACCCTGCCTTTAACATGTATCCTGTAAAGTAGTCTGTTCTCCATTTCAAGCTTTCTGGTTTTTGCAATGCGCATCACTTAATCCCATTCACCCTGTATACAAAATTATAAAACTCAGGAAATCCACGGTCATAAATAAAATTCCACAATTTTGTGTAAATTTCATATTTAAGAACAACTAAAATCCTCTGAAAGATGGATATATCGAGACGTTCTTTTGTTAAAATGGCAGGCATAGGAAGCTTCGCTGCAGCTGCTTCCCCGCATTATAATTTACTTTCCGGCAGTGCTGTATCTGCAGAGGTTCTTAATCCTTACAACCGTGTGCCGATAAGTCTTATTATTGATGATTCCACTTGTCTGGTTAATCTGGCTTACTTCGGGATACCACAGTTTGGAGAAGTATTCCCGGAACAGTATAAGCAGGACTGGCGAAAATTACCAAGGGAGATCCCTGACAGTTTTGTACGGGAATTTGGTGAATGGTCCCTGGAAAACGGAGTCAAAGGGAAATACTCCATTGTACCTTATCCTGCATGCACAGGCTGGGTAAGCAGGTTCATTCCCGGCTGGACAGAACGGGAACTTAAGAATAGCCTGGCCCTTGTCAGAGAAGTAATAATGCCTAACTGGGACATACATCCTGAAATGGTCAGCCACACGCGTGTAATAGATATAAAGACCGGGAAACCTTACCCTTATGCAACTCCGGATTATATGGAAAACTGGGAGTGGAGCCAGACAAAAAGTGTTGATGAACTGGCTGCATACCAGGCTTATGCACTTTCAATTCTGAAGGAAGCGGGATTGCCATGTGAAGGATTGACAACCCCCGGCGGATATGGCAGCCGTAATCAGGATAACCTTGCATTGAGTACACTCGAAGCAGTAAGGGATGTATACGGAGCAGAAATTCCGCATTATTTCCGCGACCTGTTCACAGAAAAGGATAAAAGCGTTGCGCCAAAGGTATTGTTCCCTTCAGGTCTTGAAGGTAATGATCCGGGATGTGTTGTATCAATCATAGGTTGTACCGATGACTGGTTTGGCGGATGGGATGGTCTCGTACCTGGTGATGTGAATAACTTCATAACCGAAGATCTTGCCTCGGGAAGGATGGTTGAGGTAATTGAAAACGGTGAGCCTGCGATAATTGTCTGCCATTGGCCGGGAGTCTATTTTAACGGTGAAAAGATCGGATTCAACATACTGAAAGAGGTTAAGAAAAGACTGGATCAGAAATATAGTGATCTCATCTGGATGAAATTGAGTGAGATCTCCCGTTACTGGGCTGCCAGGGAACTGACTGCTATTACTCTTCAAAAAAATAGCCTGTTGCTGAAAGCACCTTTTGCCACTCCCGGTTTTACAATAAAACTGAATGTATCTCTTCATAATCCCCGGCTCAATATCCAGGGAGAAGAAAAGCCGTTTGTAAGAATTAAAAGCCTCAATGAATTAAAAGACGGAACCTGTTATTTAGACCGAACAGAGTCAATCCTGTGTTTCAACCTCGAAAAAGGTATAAACGAAGTTATATTTTAAGTTTTAATGTTGACCAGCACCGAAGACCCAATACCAGTTTTTCATCCCTTCAGGAAGTCCCTGTTCTCGTATATCTTTGTTATCGCATTTACGATGTCATCCATATCGCTCCGGCTTCCCAGCAGCATGCTCTGGTAGAAAATAACAGCTTCATTGCATAGCTTATCATTTCCAGGAAGCACATTCTGTTCCCGCCATTGTTTGAGACGTGATTCAGAGAATAATCTCTTAAATCCTTTTGAAGTAAGCTGGTCTTCAATCAATCCGTCCTTATTCTGTGGTCCGTAGCCGCTGCTGCAGGGGATTCCCTCGGCATTAAGTGCTCTGATAAAACGATCTCTGGGGACATCATTGAACTCCTTACTGATATACCTGAAAGGATAGAGATGGTATGCTGACCTGGTGGCACCCTCAGCCAGTTTGTATGGAATAATACCCGGTATCTGTTTAAGCTTTTCATCAAGATACAGGGCATTTGCCCGTCTGATGTCAGCATCAGATAGTATCCTGTTCATCTGCGACATCAGTATCAAAGCCTGGAACTGCTGCATCCTGAAGTTTGTGCCTGCGATAGGATAATCAGATGTTCTTTTGATGCTTCCGTATGGTCTTCCGCAGTTGTGGATTGAAGTGCACCTGTCCATAAACTCAACGTTATTGCTGATTATAGCTCCGCCTTCGCCTGCAGGCAGGTTTTTTGAATTCTGGAAGCTGAAGCACCCGGAATCACCAAGTGTTCCGGCCTTTTTGCCCCTGTACTCTGCCAGCCATGCCTGGCAGGCATCTTCAATGACCTTCAGGTTATGATTTGCCGCTATTGCATTAATTTTGTCCATATCGCATGGGAGTCCGTAGATGTGAACCGGCAGAATTACTGAGGTTCTGTCAGTGATCCTCGATTCGATGGTTGTCGGATCAATAAGGAAAGTCTCCGGATCGGTATCGGCAAACACCGGCAAAGCTCTCATCATAAAGATGACGTTGTACGAAGCAATGAAAGTAAAGGGTGAGACGATCACCTCATCGCCTGCATCGACACCAAAGGCTTTCATTGATGTGATAAGAGCTGTGGTCCCGCTGGCTGTTGCAAGACAACGTTTTGTACCCATTAATGCAGCATAATGATTCTCAAATTCAGCTACGTGTTCTCCGCTGCCGCGCCACCATCTTCCGCTGCGGAGCATGGCAATAATATTTTCTTCTTCAGCCTGGTCCCATACCGGCCATTCAGGCCATTTGCCGGGATGTACTTTAGGTCCTCCGTTGATCGCAAGTTTGTCCTGTTCAGATTTCAGGATGCTGAATGACGGGAGGGACCAGTTGACCATTGTGCCGAGGGCTCCTGCCGATGCGGCAGTGATTGCCTGGCGTCTTGTAAGCTTTCGTGTTCCCATAATGACCTGTTTTATGTGATTTGAATTATATATCAAATTTAAGAAATTATTTAACCACAGGGTTACACAGAGTTGTTACGGAGTTTCACGGAGATTTTATACAGTGTTACTCCGTGTGTTCCTTCGAGTTACTCCGTGGTTAATTATTTTTGATTTAAACACTAAACTTTCCTAACTTTAACACATTGAACCATAAGCAACACGATGCCCAGCCTCATCCCAGGATACGAATACGACATCTTTATCAGCTACCGCCAGAAGAAGAAAGAGGGGGAGAGGGCGAGAAGGGGAGAAGGGGAGATCGAAAATAATGAGAGAAAGAATACAAGAGCAAAAGCAGTGTTACTCCGGTAATACTCCGTGTAACACTGTGGTTTAAAACAATAACCAAAAGTAGTTATGTCAAGTATTATTACTGGATATAATTATGACATCTTCATCTCCTATCGTCAAAAGGACAACAAAGGCGACAGGTGGGTCAGCGAGTTTGTCGAAGCACTTAAAACAGAGCTAGAATCCACTTTCAAGGAAGAGATTAGCGTTTACTTTGACATTAATCCTCATGACGGGCTGCTGGAAACTCATGAAGTGGGTGATTCACTTAAGGATAAGCTCAGATGCCTTGTCTTTATACCGATCATATCGCGGACATACTGTGATCCGAAATCTTTTGCCTGGGAGCATGAGTTTAAGGCATTTGTTGAACAAACTTCGCAGGATCAGTATGGGCTTAAGGTGAAACTTCCAAACGGCAATGTGGCAAGCAGGGTACTTCCGGTAAGGATACATGACCTGGATATCGCTGACATAAAGATGTGCGAGGATGTACTTGGAGGCCTCCTTCGCGGGATTGAATTCATATATAAGGAACCCGGAGTGAACCGGTCGCTAACCCCTGATGACGATGAAAAGGTCAACCTGAATAAGACAAAATACCGGAACCAGATCAATAAAGTAGCTCTGGCCATTAATGAGATTATCAACGGGATGAAGACAGCGCCGGAATGGGCAAGACTGAAAGTGAGAATTGATACACATATTGAGAATCCTGAAAGAAAAAAAGGAAAATCCGGTAATCGATTAAACCGAAAGCCGATTATTATATTTGCTGTCGCTGCGATCCTGATCGCGGTCGGGATATTCTTTTATCCCGGGTTGTTCAGGAAAGACAAAATGGGGAAGTCCGGAGCCGCAGGTGATAGATTATCTCTGGCTGTTATGCCATTTCGAAACATGACAAATGATACTACGTGGGATGTGTGGCAGGATGGGATTCAGACTAACATAATCACATCTCTTTCAGGTAATTCTGAAGGAATAAAAATCAGGGAAGCTGAGTCTGTCACAAGCTTGCTTAATTACAAAGGTTTTACAGGTTATGCTTCAATGACGCCATCGATTGCCGGTAAAGTATCGCTTAAGCTGGATGCCGGACTATTCATCACAGGCAGTATCACTCAATCCGGTCAAATAATACGTCTGAATTCCCAGTTAGTAAACTCTAAAACAAGAGACATTTTAAAATCTTTCCAAATAAACGGAATGCCTGAAAACATCCTTTCACTTATTGATACACTTTCTGTAATGGTCAGGAATTTTCTGGTAATAACTGAGCTTAAAAAAGAATTGCCTGCCGGTTATGTTTATGTTTCGACCACTAATTCTCCTGAAGCTTTCAGGTATTACATATACGGGAAAAACGAATATATAAAATATAATTATCCTGCCGCGCAGAACTGGCTTTATCAGGCAACTTTAGTTGACTCAAATTTTATTGATGCATTTGTGTTGCTTTCCAATTCATTTGGGAATGAATTTGACTATGAACAGATAACCAGGTCATATGGCAATGAGTTTTTATTACAGCAGGCAAAAAAATATTGTCTTAAGGCCTACGAGAAGAGAGACCGGCTGCCGGTAAAGGAGAGAATTCTGACCGACTGGCTTCATGCTGCATACTTCGAAACACCCAATGAACAAATCATTTCCCTGAAGCAGCTTATTAACCTTGATGATCAAAATCCGAAAATCCATTTCAATTTAGCCAACACCTATTCAAACTTGCTCGAATATGACAAGGCAATTCCTGAATATGAAAAAGCACTTGAAATTTATAAAAAGTGGAGAATAAAACCTTATTGGAGTCTGAATTACTCATATCTGTGCGAGTCTTATCTTAGAACGGGACAGATTGAAAAAGCGAAAAAGCTTTACAAAAAGGCTGTTATAGATTTTCCGGATGATCCGCTGCTTACCTATAACATGGCAGTACTCTTATTGATTACCGGAGATACCATTGCCGCAAAAAGGCAAATAGATAGAGGTATTGTTTTAATGAAAAAAAATTTTTCCATGTCTGACGCAAGTATTGCGGCAGTAATAGGTTCAGGTTATGCAGCTTCTGAATTGGCAGATAAGGCAGAGGATTATTACAGGCAGGCTCTTTCTTTAGAACCTGAAAGTCCCTTCAGGCTCAATGATCTTGCATATCTTCTGATAACTAAAAATACAGATGTTAATCAGGGTATGGAGTTGATTGAGAAAGCACTTGAGATAACCCCTGGTTATTTTAAATATTTACATACGAAAGGCTGGGGATTATATATGCAGGGGAGATATATTGAAGCAGTTGAAATACTGCAGAAAAGCTGGAATCTAAGAAGAGAGCAGGCAGTTTATGATCATGAAGCATTTCTTCATCTTGAAGCAGCAAAAAAGGCGGCTGGAATTTAAAATGCGATTAAGAATTATTCTTAAACCACGGAGTAACACGGGCCTTCGCTCCGCTCAGACATTAAAGGAGTTACACGGTTTAGAACAGTGTAACTCCGTTATCTTTCCGTGAGACTCCGTGGTTAAAAGAATATTGAGCAAATTTCATAATCCGTGCAATCCATCCTCCTCCGGATGCCAGGTTTAGTTTTAAAACATCGCCTGCCTGGAAATCCATTTCAATCCGTTTGTAATCCTCTGCCCTTTTGCCGGCATTGATGGCGTCAGCAATAGCAACAAGATGATATTTACCCGGCTCCAGGAAATTTGTTTCAAGGTCAATGGAACGCTCATCCCAGTTTGTGATCGCACCGGCAAACCATTCCTCGCCAGACTTTCGGGCGATGACGGTATACTCAGCTATCTTCCCCTGCAGAAGACGTGTATCATCCCATTCAACAGGTATTTCTGTCAGGAATTCCGTACACTCTTTCTCGCGGTAATAGTCTGATGGTGAGTCGGGAAGCATCGTCATAGGGCTGCTCAGGATGACAAAGAGAGCCATAGCATGTGCCCGTGTTCCCTGCCCCATCGGGTAATCACCTACAGCCCTGAAATTATCCTTTGTTGCATTGCGCATTGTGGCGGGTATGTAATCCATTGATCCGGGAAACATGCGGATATATGGCAGGAGATTATGATGCACAGGATCATCGTGGTTTGTCCAGCCGTTGTATTCAAATTCAATGAGAGCCTCGCGGGTAAGGACATTCGGATACTTACGGCTCAGACCGCATGGCTTGTATGCCCCGTGAAAGTCGACAACCATTTTCTTTTCTGCCGCTTTCTTTGCAACTGATTCATAAAACTGAACCATGAGCTGATCATCGCGGTTCATGAAATCGACCTTAATACCCTTGATCCCCCATTTCTCAAAAAGGTCGAAAGCATCATTCCATTGCCTTTCAAGAGTATGCCATATAACCCAGAGCATTACATCAACACCCTTTGATTTTGCATAGGATGTTACTTCAGGCATATTCAACCCGGGAGTTGTGGTCAGAATGTCATCCTCCGGGCTCCAGCCATCGTCAAACAGGAAATACCTGAAGCCATGCTCAGCGCAGAAATCGATAAAGTATTTTGCTGTTTCGGTATTTATTCCGGCTTTGAAATCAACCCCGTAAATATTATGTTTTGCCCACCAGTCGAACATCACAACTCCGGGCTTTACCCAGGAGATATCAGGAATTACATTCTGAGAAGCCAGGAGGTAGACAATATTGTTTGATATAAGGCCGCTTTCATCCCGTGCAACGGCGAAGATGCGCCAGGGGTAGGTTCGCGTGCCGGTGACCTTAGCGATATAATCATGTGCTGATGCTACCTGCCCGTTGTTATATGCACTGGCGGTGCCCGTAAAGGTTTTTGGAAAAGGGGGATTGATCCCTTCAAGTGAAGCCTCCCCTGAGCCCTTTAACCAGAGTCCGGGATAATCATACAGGTCTGCTTCGGTTATCATCACAAAAGATCCATCCTCCTTCTCAACCAGGAAGGGAAGATTGCAGAGCTTACCGTTTGCTATGCCGGAAATTTTTTCATGTTCATATGGGGTCTCATATGGAGAGCTGAATGTCTCTGACGACTGGAACCTGGCTGAATCGCTGTCAGCAAGAAGTATTTCAATAGTCTCCTTTTTGATTATAATGGAGTCTTTTAACGAGGTAGAGAACCGGTATGCAAGTCCTTCATTGAACATACTGAAGGTGATTGACTGGTTGTTCCTGAACCTCAATTCAAGTTCATTGTATGAATTGACCATCGATGAAACCTTCTCCCGGATTTCAGGGATGACTGTTTCGCTGAATGACCTGCGGCTTGCTTTCCGGATTTCATATTCAGGTTCCGGTCCGGTAGTATTATTGGTTATAAGTGCAATATTTTCAATATCCAAAAGTGTTTTTCCGTCACTGTTCAATGAGACATCAACCCTATTATTAATGTAAATTATACACTTAATCTTTCCGTCAGGAGAACTCAGTTCAAAGTTTTGTGCATTGACAGATAATACAGCGAAAAACGCAATAGCTTGCAGGAACAGATTTCTCATAATAGTTATCTTTTAAACATAATATTATTTTACCACGGGTCTTCGTCCCGGATGTAATACTTCAGAATAATGGTAACAGTTTTTTAATGAAACAACCCCCATTCTAATTTCCCCCAAGGGAGAAAGGTTAGGAGGCCCCTTCCCCCTTGGGGGAAGGATGGGAAGGGGGTTTGTTTTCTGAAAACCGATGAAAAAATTACTTTTAAACAATAATTCGATATGTTACTGAAATTATGAAGTATTACACCGGGAACATACACGGAGTTACCATCCTTCGCTGAAGCTACAGTTGGCGAAGCGCGGTTTTTAACTCCGTGAAACTCCTAAATACTCAGTGCAACTCAGTGGTTTATGCTATTCTTAATTGTGTTTAAGTCTTGCTTTTACAATTTTCACACTGGAATTTCTGTTACTCCGGATATGCCTTACATTGTTGCCGAGATGCCTTTTATAGGAGGATGAGTAATAGAGTTTATTCTTTCCAAGATGGGAAAGGTCGCATGAAGAATCTGCCCTTTTGATTATCTCCCTGGCTTTCCTGTCAACAGCACAACCTGATGAAAGAAACAGGGTAGTGACGAAAAGGAGAATAAGTGGTTTTAATATGTTTTGCCCCCTTGAGATAATGTGAAAAATTAAAGTTGTATATCAAAGATACGCAACTTTAAAAAACCGGGTATCAGAAAATCAACTAATATTTCGGCAAAGAATAACCGTTATTGTAAACCGGAGTTATAAGTATGTTTGCAGCCTGTGATGTAAACTGCTGTTTTTCGTTGTTCCAGAATACCTTTTCACCGGTGCGGTAGGCAATATTTCCCATCTGCGCCACAAGCGCCACATTACGTCCGGTTTCGATACTTGCATTCAGTTTATCAGGAGTGTTGTTTTTAATACATTCCAGGAAATTCTTTGTATGCAGGTCGAGGCCGGAACCGACATTCTTCTGAAGCGGAACGGCTTCTATTTTATTTTTCTCAGGAAATACTTCCCATCCGTTCCTGTCAAGCACAAGAGTGCCAAACTCACCTGTATAAGCCATCCCGTGAGGTCTCTTCCAGTTGCCGAGGCCTATGCCTATCGTGTGCTCCCAGATCATTGTGAAGTCCTTGAAATCATATACTGCGGTCATGGTATCGGGTGTCACCATGTCGTCGTCGGGGAAGGCGTATTTGCCGCCAATAGCCATCACCGACTCAGGAACCGATTTGCCCATACCGTAGAGGATATAATCTATAAGGTGGACGCCCCAGTCGGTCATGAGTCCGTTGCCGTATTCCCAGTACCATCTCCAGGTGAAGTGGAACCTGTTCTTGTTGAATGCCCTTTTCGGAGCGGGACCCAGCCAGAGATCATAATTGACGCCTTCGGGAACAGGTGAATCGGGGATTTTCGGAACGGGTCCTTTCCAGTCGACGAACGACCATGCCTTGGTGGCCCTGATTCGTCCGAGCTTGCCTGTCTTCAGGTAGTTTACAGCATCCACGAAATGAGGCTGGCTCCTCTGCCACTGTCCGACCTGGACAATCTTCTTATGCTTTCTGACGGCTTTCTGCATTATGTTGATCTCGGCGATTGAGTTTCCAATCGGTTTCTCAACATAGGCATTCATTCCTGCCTCGAGGACATGGCACAGGATCATACAGTGCCAGTGGTCGGGTGTACCGATTATCACGGCATCAATGTCCTTGTTCTCAAGCATCTTCCGGTAATCCACATAGAGCTTTGGCTGGGGATGCCCGAGCTTTATCAGGCTGTCGGTATTCCTGTTGAGCACGTTGCGGTCGATGTCGCAGAGCGCGACACATTCTGCTTCAGGATTTTTAAGGATTGAAACCAGGTTAGCATACCCCTGGCTATTGCCGCCGATGAGCCCGATCCTTATCTTGTCAGAAGGAGTCACTTTTGCAAATGCGCTTAGAGGAAGCACCGATCCTGCGGCCAGCAGTGAAGATGTCTTTATGAAGTTTCTGCGTGTGGTGGACATAATTGAATAGATTTTTTAAAACAATCCGAAAGGTAATATTAAATTGTGTTCAGGTCAATCATGAAATCCGATAATTTCTTATTTTTATACATTAAATAATATCGCTGCATGAAATAGACAATCGATAAATTTTGTTTAGCATCTAAACAATTTATAAATATACCATAATGAAAACGGCAAGATTTGTACCATTTTTGATTTTATGCGGATTTTTATCTGCAGGTTTATCAGCCCAGATAAGCAATCTCAATGATCCGATTCCTCCCGACCCTGCCATCAGGACAGGCAAACTCGATAACGGGATCACCTACTACATCAAATATAACCAGAAGCCCGAGCAGCGGGTTGAGCTGAGGCTGGCGATCAACGCCGGCTCAATCTGCGAGACAGAGGGACAGCTGGGGCTGGCTCATTTCTGCGAGCACATGTGCTTCAACGGGACGAAGAACTTTCCCAGCAACAGGATAATCGGCATGCTTGAGGAGATGGGGGTGAAGTTCGGGGCCGAGCTTAATGCCTATACAAGCTTCGATGAGACAATATATATGCTGAAGGTCCCGACAGATAAACCGGAATGGATAGAGCGTGGGTTCCAGGTTATTGAGGACTGGGCACACCAGGTGAGCATGGAGGAGGTGGAAATAGACAATGAGAGGGGCGTGATTATTGAGGAGTGGCGCATGGGTCTGGGTGCAGAAGACCGCATGATGCAGAAGTACCTTCCGGTACTGCTTAAGGATTCACGATACGCTGAAAGATTGCCGATAGGAAAAATTGAAGTTATCAAATCATTTCCATATGACACTCTCAGAAGCTTCTATAAAACATGGTACCGCCCCGACCTGATGGCAGTTGTGGTTGTGGGAGATATTGACGTAAAGCTGGCTGAAGAGAAGATCAAAGAACATTTCGGAAGAATAGCACCAGCGGTAAATCCTGAAAAAAGAGTTGAATATCCTGTTCCCGACAACAGCGATCCGCTTATCAGCATAGTCACTGACAGGGAAGCGTCGGGATTTTTGATTCGGGTCATGTTCAAGCAGCCAAAGACGGAATCAGTTACATATAATGATTACAGGACCAGCCAGATGCAGTCGCTGTTCACGGGAATGCTGAACAACAGGTTCATGGAGCTCACGCAGAAACCTGATGCTCCGTTCCTGATGGCCGGATCAGGCTATGGCTCCTTCATCGGCCGCTCGGTTGATTTTTATTCATTGAATGCCATGGCCAAGGAGAACCAGATGGAAAAAAGCATCGAGATGATGATGACCGAAAATGAGAAAGTGCGCCAGTTCGGGTTCACATCATCAGAGCTTGAAAGGATCAAAAAGGATATTCTGACAATTTATGAGAATGTTGCAAAGGAGGCTGACAAGACACTCTCGGGCGATTATGCCGATGAATACATAAGGAATTACCTGGAAAAGGAATCTATCCCTGGCTATAAGAGGGAGTTTGAAATAGTGAAGGAGCTGATGCCGGGGATCAGCATTGAAGAGATCAACAGCCTTGCCGGAAAATGGATCACTGACAAAAATATCATCGTTCTCATCACTGCACAGGAAAAAGAGGGAGTGACTGTGCCCTCAGAGGAAAAGGTGGCTGAGATAATCAAATCGGCAAGGTCGAAGAAAGTTGAGGCTTATGTTGATAAAGTATCGGATGCTCCCCTGCTTTCTGAGATACCCGCCGGCACCCCTGTAGTCAGCAGGACAGAAAACAGTGATTTCGGCTTTACAGAACTTGCTTTTGCCAATGGGGTTAAGATGGTTCTCAAACCGACCGATTTCAAGAACGATGAGATACTTATGGCAGCTTTCAGTCCGGGCGGGTTATCGCTCTATCCCGACCAGGATGTAATGTCGGCCACGCTTGCTGCGACGATCATTTCTCAGAGCGGGCTGGGTGAGTATGATTTAACGGGACTTCAGAAAAAACTCTCGGGCAACACTGCGAAGCTTACACCTTTCATCAGCGAATTGCGCGAAGGGGTTAACGGCAGCTGCTCGCCCAAGGACCTTGAAACGATGCTTCAGCTGAATTACCTGTATTTCACAGGCATACGAAGGGATGATGATGCATTCAAAGCTTATCTTTCAAGGATCAGGAACATGATCAAACCGATGAGAGCAGTGCCGCAGGTGATTTTCTCCGATACACTTTCGAAGATCATTACAAAGAACTCACCGCGCGTTATATACGTCCCGAGCGAGGCACAACTCGACCAGGTTAGCCTTGATAGGATCATGACAATCTTTGGTGAGAGATTTGCCGATGCCGGCGATTTCACCTATCTGATGGTTGGCAATTTCAACACGGAAGAGGTCATCCCGATGCTGGAAAAATATATCGGAGGACTACCGTCGATCAAAAGAACTGAGACCTGGAGAGATATGTCGCCCGAATTTCCTGAGGGGAAAGTGATAGTTGATGTTCCGAAGAATTCAGAGCCTCAGAGCCAGGTAGCAATGGTATGGAATGAGGATTTCAAATGGAAGCCAAAGGACAGGCAGGGATTCTCGATGCTGATGAGCATACTTGCGATCAAGTGCAGGGAGTCGATGCGCGAGGACCAGGGAGGGGTTTACGGGGTGAACATAAACGGCTCTGCTTCCAAAGAACCTGTTCCGGAATTCACTATCACCTCAACATGGGGATGCAATCCGGAAAACATTGAGAAGCTTTCGCAGACTGTCATTGACGAAATGAACAAGATAAAGATGGCAGGGCCGACCGGGATTGACCTGAACAAAGTGAAAGAGACAATGATAAGAGAGCGCGAAACAAAGATTAAGGAGAACAGCTTCTGGCTCTCATATCTGCAGAATCATTACATGTTCGGGAATGCAATACTTTCACTCGAGGAATTCAAGGAGCTTGTTAATGCATTCACGATAAAGGATATTAAAGCTGTTGCAAAGAAATACCTCGACACGGAAAACTATGTGAGAGTGGCGCTTACTCCCAAAGATGGGGTGGTAAAGTAAATATACATCAATGTTCCTTTAATATACTCTTTCTTGAGGAAACTATATTGATGAAATAGCCTGAGAGAAGGAGATAAAATACAGATATCGGCAGCTTGTACCTGACCATTCCTACTATACCGGTCAGAATTGTGAAATACAGAATGATTGCCAGTAGTGATAATAAAAGATCATACCTTTTTTCGAGGAAGAGCCATATACCTCCATATAATGCGGTTAAATAGTAAAGGAATAACATTATAGCATATAAGATTCCTGCCATAATATGACCCGGAGGCATATTTTTGAGTCTGCCGATGTCAACCGCCAGTTTATCAAAGTTGCCTCTCTTTGATTCTGTGTAATCTAATGTCTTGAAATAACGATGCAAATGAGGTTTAAAATCCATCGATAAATAAATATTGATCATTCCCTTTAAGTGTGCTTTGAAATAATCGAACTTATGTCCTTTAATGTAATCCGCCGCAATTTCAGCCTGTATCCCGGATTTGTAGAATGGATTGTTCAGCATTTCAGGATTTCCTGTAATCAGGACCAGGGAATCAAGATCTTTTCTTATCTCATCAATGGACCTGCTGTCATTTTTTTTAATGGTGAAAGCTGCATTATAATTCAGCAGGTTATATCCCGTGAAAGAGGTAAGTTTCAGATTGCCGTATAGTGAACGGTTCCTTATGAGCCAAGGGGAAACCGGTAACAGGGACAGCATAATGAATAAAATGCTGTTTTTTAACACACCCCATATATTGAACTTCTTTCCACTGATAGCATAAATTAATAATATGAAAACTATTACAGCCGGAAAATAAATTATTACAGGCTTTATCAGTGATGCAGTGCCGGTTAACAGTGAAGATGCAATAAGGAAAATAGGCTTTTGGTCTTTTAGAAAACAGATAAGACTTAAAAAGGAAAGGAGCAGAAAAAGAACAAACAAGGTATCACTAAGAACAGAATACTCATAATAGATATGGTCTGGTTCAAGACACAGCAGAAAGGCTGAGATTAGTCCGGTTCTTTCATTGAATAATTTCTTGCCGATCAAGTAAATAACATATACTGATGCCAGGTTAATGAATATCTGTGCCGCCAGAATCAGATGAGGTTTGACTCCGAATAACAGATAAATCAAATAGATGAAGAAGGGATATCCCGGGGTTCTGAATGTATCAAGATCAGATCCCGGAATGCGGAACGTTCCATGATTCAGCAGCTGAAGCGCCAATTTGTGATAACCCTCAGCATCATATCTGAGAACTTCGTCTAAATGAAGGCTGGGATTAAATGAAAAATAGAGTATAATCCTGAGTATTAATCCTGCTGTTAAAAGTGTAAGTAGAGGATAATTAATACTACTGGTTAACAATGTGAATTTATTTTTCTTCATTGTAGGCCTCTTCAGTATTTATTTCCCAGATGCTATTCTTTGATAAGTCTCCTGACATAATTTTCTTCACTGCTTCAATTGCTGTGAGCATTGAATGGTCCTGGTTATTGTATTTATGCATACCGTTTCTTCCGATCAGAAAGAGGTTTTCGATTTTATCCGTGAAATTCCTGATTTTATAAAATTTATTGTATGTTCCAAAATATGCAGGATATGTTTTTGGCATACGGATAAGTGTGCCGTCAATCACGTCATCCTTATCAATGATATTGATATATGTTAATTCATTGATGGCAAATTGAATAAAGTCACTATCGTTCATACTCCAGAGCTCATCTCCCTCATTGCAGAAATATTCTAACCCGATCCATACTTTATCCCTGTCAGCTACCAGGTAAGGCGACCAGTTATTAAATATCTGAAGTCGTCCTACTTTAACATTTCTCTCCTGGATATAGATCCAGTTATCACGTATTAATCCATTATGTGTCCTGTATTTTGAACTGTTCTTTATTTTCAATTTATTCAACAGCAATCCCACGGTAATAAAATCCCTGTATAGCAATCCGTCACTTATTTCCTTAACATCAGCGGGTACAAAAGCTCCCATTGCATTAATGAGGTCTCTGACCGGCATAGAGGAAAAGAAAAAATCGCCATTGATTTTCATTTCTGAGCCTGCATTATAGTCGATAAAAGTTACCTCAGCCGCTTCATTACCGATTACTGAAAGTTTAATCACTTCAGAATTTCTGATGATCCTGCCTCCTTTCTCTTCAATTATGCGGGCAACTGATTCCCACATTAAACCTGGCCCCAGTTTAGGATATAAGAAGCGCTCAATAAGACTTGTATCCAGCCTTTTCTGATCAATAGTCTTTTCTTTCCGGAATATTGTTTTTATTGCATGCTTTAATGCCCTTGATACCGACAGATCTTTTATTCTTTGGGAACCCCAGTCAGATGGTATTTCGGAACAGGCGATACCCCATACTTTTTCGGTATAATCTTTAAAAAATGTCTTGTATAATTCTGATCCGAATCTGTTGATCAGAAAATCTTCAAGGGTATCTATTTTCTTATTCGGGGATATCCTGATTATTAAGTAAGACCAGAGAATTTTGGTAAGCCTGAATATTCCGAGATTGGAAAAAGTATTCCAGTTCAGAGAGACAGGATAGTCAAACAACTTTCCGAGGAAATATATCCGTGACAACCTGTTTCTTACCAGCATCACGCGATCTGTGGTATCAGGGTCGGGCCCTGAAGCTGGCAGGTCAGATATAGACATTGTTTTTAAACCATTTTCCCTTGTGAGGATCTTATTCTCCGATCCGAATCCCTGGACAGGTAAAATGTTAAGCCACCATTTCATGACGATATCGGATTTTGAGAAAAACCGATGGCCTCCAATATCCATCCTGTTGCCTCTGTAATTGACGGTCCTGGAAATACCTCCGATTTCCATTGTTTTTTCGATGATGACAGGTATGATCGATGTTTTAGTTATCAGCTCATATGCTGCCGTTAGTCCTGCCGGCCCTGCACCTATTATTATAGCGGTCTTACTCATTTCATACTATTTTTTTGAAAAGAAGTAATTTTCGCGCAAAAAAATTCCAGAGAAAAACAATGACTGCTGTAAGGATTTTAGAAAAAAGATAGTAAATCGATAAGAGATCTGTGAATATCCAAATAAGCAGCTCATTAAATCCAAGCCCCACTGTTCCTATAAGTGCAAATAGAAGTATTTCATGAAATTTGTTTTTTATCGATCTGCTTTTGAAAACCCATGTAACACTGAGAATATAGTTGGTGATTATGCCAAGGATAAATGCGATCAGGGCTGAACCAAGGTAATGGATAAGAAAAATATCGGTAAGGATGAATAGTGTCGCAAAATCTACCAGGAAAGCCAGTCCTCCGACAATAAGATATCTGATCAGCTGGTGAATAGTATTGTCAGTCCTGCCTTTAATAATACCAACTATATGGGTCTGAAAAGATTCTTTACCCAAAGTCGTTATGTTTATTTGTAGAATATTGTATAAAAAGTGATATTTCTGCCTGCGACATCATTCAAAACAGACCATGCAGCTCAGCGTTGATCTTATCGATCACTTCGCTCAGGTGGTCTTTGTTGTTGGGGAAATTGTAGGAGTCGGCTTCGATGATCAGCATCCTGCCGAGGTTATATGATTCGATCCATGCTTCATATCTTTCATTGAGCCTCTTCAGGTAATCGATGCGGATCGAACTTTCATATTCCCTGCCGCGTTTCTGGATCTGGTTGACAAGAGTTGGGACAGAAGCCCTCAGGTAAAGAAGAAGGTCAGGAGGCTGCACCAGCGAGCACATCAGCTTGAAGAGGGTTGAGTAATTATCGAAGTCGCGGGTCGACATCAGCCCCATTGAATGAAGGTTCGGCGCAAATATGTATGCATCTTCATAGATGGTCCTGTCCTGGATTATCGTCTTGTCCGATTTCTTTATTTCGAGTATCTGGCTGAACCGTGAATTAAGAAAATATATCTGCAGGTTGAATGACCATCGCTGCATGTCGTCATAGAAATCGTTAAGATAGGGGTTGTCGTCAACGTCTTCATAATGAGGCGTCCATCCATAATGCCTGGCAAGAAGCCCTGCCAGCGTTGTCTTGCCCGATCCTATGTTTCCTGCGATTGCAATATGCATAACATGAAGTTTAAAAATGATCTCTAAAGTTAGTAAAAAGTTTGGAGTGACTAGAGTTTGGAGTGACTAAAGTTATTTAACTCTAGCTCACTCCACACTTTAGCTCACTCTAAACTATTCTCTCTTATATCAGTAATCTTACAAATTTCATCAATGAACTCCCTGGTGTTTGAGAGCCGCGGGACTTTATTCTGACCGCCGAGCTTGTTCTTCGATTTGAGCCAGCTGTGGAAAGTGCCCTTCGGAACAGATCTTATTACCGGCTTCACAAGATTGATGTCCCTGAAACGTTTTGCCTCGTAATCAGAGTTAATTGACTGCAGTGTTTTATCAAGGATGTCGGTGAAGAGATCAATGTCGGAGGGGCATTTCTCGAATTCGATCAGCCATTCGTGTGATCCTCTGGAGTCAGCATCCATGAAGACCGGCCCGGCAGTATATTCCGAAATGATGGCGCCCGTTGACATGCAGGCCGCATCAAGGGCTTTTTCCGCATTTTCGATTATCACCTCTTCGCCGAATGCATTGATGAAATGCCTTGTCCTGCCCGATATCCTGAACCTGTGCGGATTCAGGCTGGTGAAAACAATGGTATCGCCGATCATGTAACGCCACAGTCCTCCGTTGGTTGAGATGATAATGGCATAATTGACCCCGGTTTCAACCTCTCCTATCGATAATGCAGGAGGATGTTTTTCACCTGCTTTATCTGCAGGCACGAACTCGTAGAATATTCCGTAATCGAGCATAAGGAGCATTTCCGGTAGTGCCGGGTCGTCCTGGATACCGAAGAAACCTTCCGATGCATTATAGGTTTCCATGTAAAGCATCTGATCGCCGGGGATCAGCTTTTTATAGAGTTCCCTGTAAGGAGTGAAGCTTATGCCGCCGTGAAAAAAAACTTCCAGGTTTGGCCATACTTCAGTGAGATTTGATTTTCCGGTATATTGAAGAACATATTTTAAAAGTGTAAGGAACCAGGAGGGGACACCGGAAAAATTAGTAATATTCTTCTTTACTGCAGCCCTGGTGATGAGTTCCAGTTTCTTTTCGAAATCCTCAATCAATACAATATTTTTATTCGGAGTTCTGAACAGTTCCACCCATGAAGGAGCATTCCGGATCAGGATTGCGGAGAGGTCGCCGCATAGTGCCTGGCTGCTGAAATTATCAACCCTGTGGCTTCCGCCCAGGATAAGGGCCCGGCCTGAAAAAATCCTGCTTGAGGGATTATTGTGACAATAAATTTTAAGGACATCCCTGGCAGCCCTGTAATGGCAATCTTCCAGGGCTTCCTTTGTCATGGGTATGAACTTGCTTTTTGAAGATGTTGTGCCGGATGATTTTGCGAACCATTTTATTGTTCCCGGCCAGAGAAGGTCAGCTTCTCCTTTTCCCAACCTTTCAATCCAGGGAACAAGATCCTCGTAGGTGTGGACAGGAACGCGTTCGCGGTATTCCTTTTGAGATGAAATTGATGAATAGCCATATTCTTTGCCCCATTCGGTTGATTCACCTTTTTTCAGCAGGCTCTCAAGCACCTCTTTCTGGACCTCAGCAGGGAATTTCCTGAAATGCGCGATCTGGTTTATGCGCCTGGCGCTAAACCTGTTGACTATGTTTGTGATTACCGGCATCCGGGAATTGAATTAAACTCTAAATATAGGAATTTCGGATTGAACTATCCAAAGACCTCTTTCAGCACTTCGAGCGACCTGATCTTTTTCAGTCCGGGCAAGTGTATTGAATAGTATCTGACCAGCGTTTCAAGAACCTCATTGCGGAGCGCTCCGTTCAGGGTGATGTTCCTGCTGGCGTCGTAGGATGATGAGAAGAAGGCTGAGAGAATCTCTGATATATCACGTCGGGCGTAATTCCCGTGCAGGGGAGGGGCAGGCACAAACACCCCGTTGATCATATCGAAATAGATATTTTCTTCACCGGATTTTGGTCCGGGTTCAAAGCCCAGGTAACTGCCTAGTCCTGCAAGAAATGCAATATGGAAATTGGCGAAGTTGTCGCTGCATCCGTCGAAATAGATTATAGAATCTTCCAGGAAAGAGAACAGCTCAGGATTGGGTGCCTCTTCCCTTAGCACCGAGGTGAGCACTTCGCCAAGGAAGATCGCGACACTGGTCTTTTTAATGTTTGAAAGAATATCCGAAGGAGACCAGGAGACCGAGAATTCCTTTATTACCTGCATCTCCCTTGATTCCCTGTAGTAGAATTCAAGGTCAAGGATGAAGAGGGGCTGGAACAGGGCACTGTGCTTCCCGGATTTTTTGTTTCGCATTCCTTTGATCAGAAAAGAGTGCCTTCCGAATTTCCGGGTATACAACTGGACGACTATCCCGGAATCGGTGTATTTCAGCTGGTGAAGTACTATGGCTTTTGATTTTTCAATCATATAGTATAAATGATTTCAAATTTACGAACTATTAGTGTATTTTATGTTTTTATGTTCATGTACCCACCCCCCCGGCCCCCTCCCTGCTGTCGCAAGGAGGGGGTGAGATTATAAATTAATATTTTGTTTATTGTATATTTATATTGTGGATGTAATAGTATGTCTAAGTTTAAAAAATTTGATTTTAGCAGGATTAAGAAAAGTGCCCGGGAACTCAGAAATAATATGACTGAGTCTGAAAAGGTACTATGGCAGGAGCTGAAAGGGAAGAAACTGGAAGG
>JBFYPG010000015.1:0-17604 GCA_041303415.1 Bacteroidales bacterium | reverse complement strand
CTCCTTCACTGGTTACTTCACCACCGCTGATTGCAGAATTTGAGGTTACAGAAGTTACTTCAGCTGTAGTTACTGAAGGCGCAACAGCAACTTCAGGACTCGTCGTAAAGCTTATCTCATTACCATATGCTGTTCCTCCTGCATTAGTTGCGTAAGCACGAACATAATATACTGTATTTGCTGTTAATCCTGTTATACTACTGGCAAATGCACCTGATCCGGTTCCGTTACTTGTCTTGCTGTCGTCAATTGTGGGACCAGAAGCCACATTCCAGCAGACTCCCCTGGCTGTCACAGAAGTTCCCCCTTCGGTACTTATATTCCCACCGCTTACTGCACTGGACTTTGTTATACTTGTGATTGCCGTTGTTGTCAGTTCAGGCAATGCTGCCGATGCTGTGGTGAAATTGATCTCACTGCCATATGTTGTTTCTGCTCCAAGACTCGTATAAGCCCGCACATAATATTTTGTTGATGGTTCCAGTCCTGTCAGACTGCTGGTATATTCACCCGGAACCGCAATGCCAAGCGCTGTTTTTGTACCCGATACTGTCGGTCCTGCGGCAGTACCGTAGCAGTGTCCGTGCTGGGTTGCTCCTTCTCCAACATCAATTACAGTACCTGAAACCTTCGCAGAGTTTATCAGGATTTCTGTAACTTCCCCTGTCTCGACCATCATCTTTTGTTCAATACAGAAAGGAATAATAAACAATAGTCCTGCTATAGATAATAACAGGATTAACCTCTTGTATTTCATATTATGTAGGATTAATCGTTTCTGACAGGAAAAGATAGCCGGTTCCTATTCCTTCAGTATAAAAATAAAATCACCTCCCTGGTCGCCTACATCCTGGATCTCTCCATACTGAGGCACAACACCTCCGCTGTTATTGATGACTGCAAGCCTGAAACTGCTGAATAACTGTTCCGAAGAAAGATACTTTTCCGTATTGTTCATCAGTCTCTCAACCATATATTTTATGAATGCACTCTGATCCGGTACTTCCGTCATCGTTCCGCTGGTCATTGCCTTTCTGCTGGGAAGCTCATAAAGCATGTTAATAGCGGTTGAAGCATCAGAAAACGCTGCCCTTGTCTTAAAAATCGACCCTCCGAAACAGGCATCACTTACCAGTAAGGTATGCTTTGATCTTATTTCTTTGAGAAAATCTTTCAGGCTGCTGTTTCTCAACCAGTCTCTTGTGGTGTTTTTTCTCGCATCCGCGGGAAGCCAGTAGCCTATCTCCGATTCCTTATCCCAGACACCATGCCCGGCATAAAAGATCAGGAAATTGTCATCAGGGGTGACTCTTTTCTTGAAATATTCAAAAGCTGAATATATTTCCGCGTAAGTCGGATTTTTCAGGAACCTGATGTTTTCCTCGTTAAAAGTATACCTGGATGTCAGTGTATTACAGAAAGTCTGTGCATCCTGGATGGGTTTGTCAAGACTCGATATCTCCGGATCGGCATAGTCATTGATACCTATAACCAGGGCGTAATACCTGCCTTTTATTGATGGCGCAACACTCATCGTGGTCCTGGGAGTTGTTGTCTGGGAAATTATGGTCGTTTTCGGCTTGCTGTTGATATGAATTGTAGCTTTACTGCTTCTGACAACCTGCGCAGAAACATATACCGATGGGATCAGGCATACCAGCACTAAAAGAATCAGCTTTTTCATTTTAAGGACTTTAGAAGTTCACTTTAAAGGATAACAACGCAACTCCGTTATTCTTTCCCGGAGCAGTAACAACAGCAAGCTTGGCATATTGCAGGGGCCTGTATTTATTCGGAGTGGCGGCCATCCATACAATATTTCCGGCCCAGATAGTAGCAGCCGAAATGAACATGACAGCTGATAATGTCAGCTGACTTTGCGATTTATCAAGCAGGTTTGCTCTTTCAAGAGCATCTGTTTCAGCAACATACTGATCATATGTTTTAGAGTAACTGCTGTGCATGACAAGACCGCCGGCAACAGCGCCATAAGCAACCACACCTGTCACCCACCATGGCTTGCCTTTTGAAATCTTCGTCTGTCCCAGTCCCGGCACAGCTGTTGAAAGGAGTATCATCGAGCCCTTGTTAAACTCCTTTTCATATCTCTCGCCAACAACTTCCACACTTATATCCTCATCAAGGAATAAGGCATCCTCTTCAGGCGTCCAGATGATCTTTTTTCCATTTCCCGGACTGATGCTGTCACCGACATCACCCTTTACAGCGCTGGCTCTGATCCGCGTACCCGACTGGTTTTTCATCTCCAGCCAGATATGGAAGATATCGGAGGGATCCTTGTTCACAAGATCATACGATATCGACAGGCGGCTGCCATCAAATTCAAGCTTCGGCTCGGTAATGAGATAATCCTGGGAAAAAATGGCGGGACACAAAAGAAGAAGAGCCAGGTTCGAAAGGAGTCTTTGTCTTTTCATACAGAAGAATTTTAGAGAACCAATACGACCACTCTTACACAAAATTATACTAAAATAATTGATTGATTACAAGGAATTAAACAATATTTTGACCGGCGGTGCCTGGATGGTGACAGAAAGATGGTTTGTGAACGGAAAAAAACAGAGACTGGCGCATAAGATGATCTAACCACGGAGTTACACGAAAAAAGAACGGAGTTACACGGTCTTAAAGCAGTGAAACTCCGATTTACTCCGTGTAACTCCGTGGTTAATAACAATTTCTAAATAGTTCCTTTTTTTATTTTTCTGACAGTACTTTGATAAGCAGATTCATTTTGTCCCTAATATTAGTCAGATCTTTGATTGTCATATCATCGCTTTTAAGTCCTTTTACAAGGTTCCGGGGAATGGTCGCTGCTCTCTTCTTCAACTTTTTACCTTTTGAAGTCAGGCCGACTATTACTTTACGGTCATCGTCAGCAGAGCGTTTGCGGGTAAGGATACCCTGAAGTTCCATTCTCTGGAGGAGCGGAGTGATTGTGTTTGTGTTAAGAAGAAGCTTCCTGGCAATATCACTCACGGCAATATCATCTTTCTCCCACAGCACAAGCAGTACCAGGTACTGGGGATAGGTTATCTTCATTTTCGACAGGTATGGCTGGTACTCCTGCGTTATGAGCCGTGAAGCTGTATAGACCGGAAAGCATACCTGGCTGTCAAGTTTAAGCTGATCGTATTTCATAAAAGAATTTTTTGGAGGTATTCGTCAATAATTCCAGGTTCGGTTGCCGGGGAAAACCTTTTTACAGGATTTCCATTACTATCGATAAGAAATTTCGTGAAATTCCATTTTATCCTGCTTCCTAAAATGCTGCCAAGCTCCTTTTTAAGGTATTTATAGATAGGGTGCGCACCGGGACCGTTGACCTCGATCTTTGAGAACATCGGGAATGTTACCCCGTAGTTCAACAGGCATCCTTCGGATATTGACTTCTCATCACCCGGCTCCTGGTTTGCAAACTGGTTGCAGGGGAACCCCAATATCACAAGCCCTTTATCTTTATACTTCTGATAAAGCGCCTCCAGTCCTTCAAACTGGGGCGTAAGTCCGCATTTGCTGGCTGTATTTACAACCAATACTGTCTTTCCCCTGTATGTATCCATAGTGATCTCCTTACCCTGGAGACTCTTTGCTGATAACTGATAAAATTGTTTTTCCATATTTCAATATTATTAATATTATATCGTGTGTGATTATATCGTTCACGATGCAAATATAAGAAATATTATATCGTGCGCGACATAATTAGATAAATTTAATGTTAAATAAAGTTAAAGTAATCTTATCCGCCCGGATAACAGAATCTTATTTTATTTACATTTATCCCCTTCAAATAATAAATGACCACGACAATGAAAATCAGAAGAATCAGCATCGGCATCTGCCTGATGCTTCTCATGCCCCTGTGGCTCTCCGCACAGACTGAGAAAGTTGACCTGGAAATGATCTACAAGATCAAGCAGGAAGGCACTAATAATTCTAAGGTTGAGGACCTTGCGTTCTGGCTCACCGACTATGCGGGGCCGAGGCTTACCGGTTCAGCAAACGGCGTAAAAGCCAACGAACTGGCAAAGCAGAAGATGGAAGAGCTTGGTTTTCAAAATGTCAGAATAGAAGAAGCCAGGGATTTCAACCGGGGAGGCTGGGATAACCTGAAGACCTACGCGGCAATGACGGCTCCTTACTATAACAATTTTGCCTGCAACCCGGTGGCATGGACAGGAAGCACAAGCGGCCCTGTGAAAGGTGAAGTTGTGATTGTGGATGTGAAGAGTGAAGCTGATCTTGATAAATATAAAGGAACCCTCAGCGGTAAGATCATACTGCTCCCCTCCACAACAACACATGAGATAAGGTATGAACCGCTCGCCAGCAGGCTGACTGACGAACAGCTCAAGGCGCTGACTTCAGAATCGGCACAAGGACAGCGGAGGCCAGCAGGTATGCCAACCGATATGGCTGCATATATGGCACAGAGGGCTTTGAGGACAAAAGTTACCGAAATGCTTAAAAGCGAGGGCGTTGCTGTGATACTCAACAGCTCGGGAACATACAATATTCCAAGGTCAACAGGCGTCGGTTACAATGCCGGCGATCCTGAACCGATAGCAGAACTCAACCTCCCCATCGAAGCCCACGGAAGAATGGAGAGGCTCCTTCGCAAGGATGTTAAGGTGGAAATGGAAATTGAGATCCTGAATAAATTTGTTGCTGCCCCCAAAGTATATAATGTAATAGGCGAAATACCCGGAACAGACAAGCTGCTGAAAAATGAGGTGGTCCTCCTGGGCGCACACTACGACTCCTGGCACGGAGGCACAGGCGCTGCCGACAATGCATCGGGATGCCTGGTGATGATGGAGGCTCTCAGAATACTTAAGGCTCTTAATGTTGCCCCAAAAAGAACTATCAGGGTTGCTCTCTGGGGCGGTGAAGAACAGGGACTGAATGGTTCGCGCGGATATGCTGAGAAATACCTCGTGGATCCTGCAACCAATGCCAATAAACCTGATTTTGACAAATTTGCAGCCTATTTCAACATGGATAACGGATCGGGACGTTACAGGGGTATCTACCTGCAGCAGAACGAGATGTGCCGGCCGATATTTGAAGAGTGGCTGAAACCGTTTGAAAGCCTGGGTTGCTCAACAATAGCAATAAGAAATACCGGCGGAACCGACCACCAGTCCTTCGACCGGTTCGGGTTGCCTGCATTCCAGTTCATACAGGATGAGATTGAGTACGGTCGCGGCTATCATACAGTAATGGACACATACGAGAGACTCTCAATCCCCGACCTGAGGGTTAATGCAATAATAACAGCCTCATTTGCCTACAACGCAGCAATGAGGGATCAGAAGCTGCCGAGAAAACCGGAATTGAGACCAAGAGGCCAGGAACAGAGGCCGATGTTTTGAAATCCATTAACCGCAAAGAGCGCAAAGATTTAATACAAAAGGACGCAAAGTAAAGAATCGTAAAATTCCTGCTTTGCGTCCTTTGCTATTCTTTGCGTGCTCTGCGGTTAATTTCTTTGATTTTTTAAGCCTGCCAGATCGATTATGAATGCATATTGCATGGCAGTGACCTTATAGCGTTCGAACCTGCCTGATGCGCCGCCGTGGCCGACATCCATGTTGCAGTAGAGAACCAGTTTATTCCTGTCAGTTTTCATATCCCTCAGTTTTGCCACCCATTTTGCAGGCTCCCAGTATTGCACCTGTGAATCCCAGTATCCGGTTGTCACGATCATATCCGGGTATTTCATTGCTTTAACCTGGTCGTATGGAGAATACGAAAGCATATAATCATAATACTCCTTCTTCCTCGGATCACCCCACTCATCCCATTCAGATGCGGTCAGCGGAATGGTCTCATCAAGCATAGTGGTTACCACATCAACAAAAGGAACTGCAGCAATTATTCCCCTGTACAGATCAGGACGCATATTTGCAATTGCACCCATTAATAATCCGCCGGCGCTTCCACCCAGGGCAAAGAGCTTGTCAGGGGATGTATATTTCTCATTTACAAGGAACTGGGCACAGTCGTTGAAATCAGTAAAAGTGTTTATCTTTTTGAATAACTTGCCATCCTCGTACCAGTAGCGGCCCATCTCGCTGCCGCCCCTTATGTGAGCTATCGCATAGGCAAAGCCCCTATCGAGCAAACTTATTATGGCGCTGTTGAATGATGCATTCATTGATGCACCGTAAGATCCGTATCCATAGATCAGCAAAGGGGATTTTCCATCCTGGATGAATCCCTTACGGTAAACAATGGAAACGGGCACTTGTGTCCCATCACCTGCTGTTGCCCATAGCCGCTTTGATTCATAGTTGTTCTTATCAAATCCCCCAAGCACCTCGTCCTGCTTCAGCAACTTTTTCTCTTTTGTGAGCATGTTATAATCAATCACCGAATTAGGAGTAGTCAGGGACGAATAGCTGTATCTGAGAACTTCAGAAGCCGGCTCTATGTTTACATGGATACCAGCGGTATAGGCCTCCTCCCCGAAATCCAGATAATGCTCGCTTTGGTCCTTTAAATTTATGATCCTCAGGTTATTAAGACCTTTGATCCTCTCGTTGGTCACCAGGAAATCATCAAACAGTTCAAAACCCTGGAGAAGGACATCATCCCGGTGAGGTATTACTTCAGTCCAGTTCTCATATGAGGTCTTGCCTTCCGGAGTTTTCATCAGTTTAAAGTTCTTTGCATTTTCGGTATTTGTGTGAACGTAAAAGGTGTTTCCAATGTGATCAACCGAATATTCATGATCCATCTTCCGCGGTTCAAATACCCTGAATTCTCCTTCAGGTTCTGAAGCATCAATATATCTTACTTCCGAAGCAAGCGTATGTGATGAACTGATCAGTATATATTTACGGCTTTTTGTCTCGCTCAGGTAAACGCTGTAAGTATCATCGGCCTCAAAGAAAACTTCTTTATCTTCTCCTGTTTTCGTTCCGAGTTTGTGTTTGATAACCTTGTCGGATCTCAGGGTTTGAGGATCCTTGGTTGTATAAAAAACTGTCTTATTATCAGCGGCCCACACAGTTCCTCCTGTTGTATTTTCAATCTTATCGGGAAGAAGCAATGAAGTGGTAAGGTCAAGGAAATATATAGTGTACCGTCTGCGGCTGACCAGGTCGACACCATAGGAAAGTATTTTGTTGTCCCTGCTTACACTTAATCCTGAGACAGAACAGTATTTCTGCCCTTCGGCTATTTTGTTCACATCAAGGAGAAGCTCCTCCGGCGCATCCATTGAGCCTTTTTTCCGGAAATAGACAGGATACTCCTTTCCTTCAAGATACCTGTTAAAATAATAGTATCCGTTATCAAGGTATGGCACCGACTCGTCATCCTTTTTAATCCGGCTCACGATCTCATCATAGATCGTCGATTGCAATTCTTCAGTTGGCTGCATGACTGCCTTTAAGTAGTCATTCTCCTTATTAAGGTAATCCAGGACTTTCGCTGTCTGGTCATCCGGAGTCACAGCATTTTTCTGCTCGTCCGAGAGCCGCATCCAAAAGTAATTATCGGTCCTGCCGTCAAATACTTCGTAAGGGATTATTTCCGCAACGGGGGGGTTGACTGTTTGCTTGTTATTACACCCAATAACTACAAGTAGGGACAGTGCGAAATAGGAAAATCGGATCTGTTTCATATTCTGACTTCAATTCGTGAAATAATCAGGATTGAAGTTAAGAAAAGATTTAAAAATGAACAAGCCTTTAATAAAAACTCTCAGACTCTTTGTGTTTCTTAGCGCCTTTGCGCCTTTGTGGCAAAAAAAAATAGCCACCAAGACACTAAGACACCAAGATTCACCAGGAGTTTATCTTTCAATGACTTATTTTTGGTGCAACTTTGTGCCTTGGAGCCTTGGTGGCAAAAATGAACTTTCTGGAGTAGACTCTATCTTCAATTTTGAATTTTCATTTCACATCCTTCATTGAAAGCTGAATTCGTCTCCTGTCAATATCCACTGCAATAACCTTTACCATCACATGCTGATGGAGCTTAACAACCGATGACGGGTCTTTTACATAGGTGTTGCTCAGATTTGAAATGTGCACCAGTCCGTCCTGGTGAATACCGATATCGACGAAAGCGCCGAATTTTGTAACATTTGTTACAATCCCGGGGATGATCATTCCCTGTGTAAGGTCCTCAATATCATGAATATCGGCAAACCTGAACTCCTTAATTTTTGAGCGCGGATCACGGCCCGGTTTTGCAAGCTCATCCATTATATCCTTCAGTGTCGGCATTCCGGTTACCGGGGTGACATACTTCTCAAGGACTATTTCTTTCCTCTTTGCATCATTACTGATCAGCTCTTTCACATCGCAGCCGATATCTTTCGCCATATTCTCCACAACATTATAGCTCTCAGGATGAACTGCACTGCTGTCAAGCGGGTTTTCAGCATTCCTGATCCTCAGGAACCCCGCACTCTGTTCAAAAGCCTTCGCTCCCATGCGTTTCACCTTCATCAATTCCTTCCTTGCCCTGAAAGGTCCGTTCTCAGTTCTGTAATCTATAATATTCTGAGCAAGCTGCGGGCCGAGTCCTGATACATAAGTCAGCAGGTGGCTGCTTGCCGTGTTGACCTCCACTCCCACAGCGTTTACACAGCTCATTACCACCTCATCAAGCGAGTTCTGAAGTTTCTGCTGATCGACATCGTGCTGGTACTGCCCCACTCCTATTGATTTCGGGTCAATCTTGACCAGCTCGGCAAGCGGATCCGTAAGACGCCGGCCGATCGATACGGCTCCCCTCACGGTCACATCATAGTCGGGGAATTCATCCCTGGCAATTTTGGATGCTGAGTAAATTGAAGCGCCTGATTCATTCACCACAAAAACCTGTATGTCGTTCTCGAACCTTGCATATTTCCGGATAAAATCTTCTGTCTCACGGCTGGCTGTTCCGTTGCCAATTGCTATTGCTTCAATTTTGTAAGCATTTACCATGGTAATCAACTTCTTAACCGACAATGCTGTCTGGTTCTGCGGGGGATTGGGATAGATCGTCTCATTATGCACCAGGGTTCCCTGCCTGTCGAGACAGACGACCTTGCAGCCGGTCCTGAACCCGGGATCTATTGCCAGTACATTCATTTCGCCAAGGGGCGATGCGAGAAGCAGCTGCCTGAGGTTATCGGCGAACACCCTGATGGCCTCCGCGTCGGCGGTTTCCTTGGATATGTTCCTGAACTCGGTCTCCATTGAGGATGAAAGAAGCCGTTTCCAGCTGTCCTCAGCGGCTGAAATTACCAGCTGCGACGATTCATTGTTTCCTTTTACAAACAGGGTTTTCAGTATTTCAAGTGCATTCTCCTCAACCGGCTCAATTGAGAGTTTCAGGAATCCCTCGTCCTCTCCCCTTCTCATGGCGAGCAGGCGGTGCGAAGGGCATTTTTTAAGAGGCTCCGACCAGTCATAGTAATCGCTGAACTTAATGCCTTCCGTTTCCTTCCCCTTAACAACCCGCGAATAAATAACTGCCTCTTTATCAAACAGGTTTCTTAATCTTTTCCTTGCATTATCATCTTCATTTATCCACTCGGCGATGATGTCGGAGGCACCCTCAAGAGCCTCTTTGACCGATTTGACGTTATCATTGAGGAACTCTTCAGCCCTGCGGGCAAGGTCGCGTTCATCCTGCCTGAAGATGATCTCTGCCAGCGGCTCGAGCCCTTTCTCCCTTGCAATTGTTGCGCGCGTTCTCCTTTTTGGCCTGTAAGGAAGGTAGATATCCTCGAGCTCAGCCATTGTTTCTGAGGCAATGATCTTCTGCATCAGCTCATCAGTCATCTTTTCCTGTTCAGTGATTGATTTGATAACAGCTTCCCTGCGGGCATCAAGGTCCTTCAGCCTGTCATATTCATTCTTAATATGAAGAAGCTGAACTTCATCAAGGCTTCCTGTCATCTCCTTCCGGTAACGGCTTATGAAAGGAATAGTAGCTCCGTCATCCATCAGCCTTATCGTGTTCTCGACCTGCCACTCGTGAAGGCCAAGCTTTTTTGAGATCAGTGTAATGTTTTTATTTGTGCTCATGATAATGAGGTTTTACGGTATGACGGTATGACGGTATGACGGTACGACGGTACGACGGTACGACGGTTGTAAAACGCAGGTAAAGCCATTGCGCCGTTGAGCCGTTATGCCGTTGAGCCGTTGCGCCTTTATTCAACATACAGCACCAGCCCCTTCAGGTACTCGCTCTCCGGGTGATATATATTCACCGGATGGTCAGGTGGCTGGCTCATCTGGTGCAATATCTTCACTTTCCTGCCGGTATTGGCAGCGGCTGCAAACACCGATTTCCTGAAATTTTCTTTTGTCACAACCTGTGAACAAGAAAATGTAAAGATGATCCCTCCGGGCCTGATCTGCTCTATTGCCTTCATATTCAGCCGCTTATAACCCTGCAATGCATTTGCCAGCACTTTATTGTGCTTAGCAAAAGCAGGAGGATCAAGGATTATCAGATCATATTTTCCTTTAATATCATTCAGGAACTCAAAAGCATCAGCGTTGAATGACTGATGCCTTTTATCATCGCCGAAATTAAGTTTAATATTCTCGTTAGCCAGTTCAATTGCCGGAGCAGAGCTGTCGACAGTATGGACAAGCTCAGCGTTTTTCATTGCATATACGGAAAACGCGCCGGTGTAACCAAACATATTCAGCACTCGTTTCCTGTTTGTGTATTCTTCAAGCAGTTTTCTGTTTTCGCGCTGGTCTATAAAAAACCCTGTTTTCTGGCCAAACGTCCAGTCAATGATAAATTTATATCCATACTCCAATCCGGTTACCGGACCGGAATTGCCATAAAGGAACTCATTCACTCCCTTTATGCCTGACATGTACGGGATAGTCCCCTCGCTCTTGTCATATACCGCGGTAAGTCTGTCACCGGGAAGTTCCGTGAGTATCTCCGAGATCTCCTTTCTCATCCTGTACATCCCGATTGAATGCGTCTGCATCACTGCAACACCATTGTAATAATCTATGATCAATCCGGGAAGATCATCGCCTTCGGCATGCACAAGCCTGAAAATATTGAGGCCGGGATTGTCTATCAGTCCAAGTGACTTCCTGTATTTTAATGCTAAGCCTACCTGTTTCCTGAAAAAATCAATATCGGGGTCAATCTGCTCAAAGGAGAGAATCCTGACCGCAATTGATCCCGGCTGGTAATGGCCCGTTGCCAGGAAATTATCTTCATTGTCGTAGAGATCCACCACATCGCCCTCAACCGGGTTCCCGTAAATATTCTTGATAGCCCCTGAGAAGATCCATGGATGGTATCGTTTTACTGACTGCTCCTTGCCGGATTTTAATATGATTTTTACTCGTTCCAATAAATAAAATCAAAATGAAAAATGAAAATAGCAAAATTCAAAACAGTAAATTAAGATTGAGAAATGTTCTTTGAGATTTTAGATTTTGCGGTTACAACAGATTTTGCTGAGATGTTTGATAATTCTTTTGATTCAGTATAAAGAAATTTTAATACTTCGTCATCATTTGTAACTAGCTTAGAGGCATTTAAAAGTCTTATCCAATAATGTGATTCACGAAGTTCTTTTAATACAATCTGCATTTTATGTATAAAATCTGCTCTGCTTTCTGCCGCTCTTGCTTCCTCGTAATTAGCCCCTGCAGACGATCCAGCGCGGAAGAGTTGTCCATATATATGTCTCCCAGAATAAGTTCTACATAATTGTTTTTCAATCTTCATTATACTGACTGCGAAACTCATGAAACGTTGCGATAAATCATCAGAAAAACTTCCCATTACTTTCTAATTATATATTATTTTGCATTTTGCATTTTGCATTTTGCATTTTGCATTTTGCATTTTTTATAACTTCTCTCCCGATAACCTTTCATATATCTCATGACACACCCATGCATCGGTTGCCGCATAAACCTGCTGTGCTTCAGTAAGCTCCTCTGCCTGCCAGTCGGTTACCTGCTGCCGCTTTGAGATCCGGAAACCAAGTACAATGGCTGCAAGCTTTTTAAGCCCGGAGCTTTTAATTCCATATTCCTTTACCAGTTTCTGAAGGTCAACAAATCCGGCAGGTTCAAACTTCTTTACGTTCTTCAGGAACTTAATATCGTCGTGAACAGCCACACCGGATTTAATGGTATCCGGATCAGCCAGTATATCAGCAAGTTCCTGAGGAATGCCGATTTTGTTGATCCGGAACAGGCAGGCCAGATCCGATGTTGCCAGCTGGATCAGCGAGACCTTGTTTTTTCTTCCTTTTCTGAATGACGGCCTAGTTTCGGTATCAAAACCGAGAATCTTCTTTTTCCGTATCCGTGATATAACTTTGCTGAAAGCTGTAAGGTTGTCAATGACCACTATCTCACCTTTAAACCACGACATTTCATAATTTGTCAGCTCCTCGGCTGAAATCTCTTCAAGGTATCTATTCTTTATCATCCCCTCTGATTTCCTTTTGTCTTTTTGATATAATCCATCCTGATGTATCCCTTGTTTCATCATCTCCGTCTTCATCAGGTTCCGCCTTTTCTATCTCCCCGCCAGAATAGATGAACCTGTGAATCTCCCTGAGTGAATTAACAAGCTTCTGCCCCCAGATGTTTTCAAAGTTTATCCTGCATTCCCACACTGCATCATTCATCACCTCCCGGGTCCCGGTCTGGTAAAGGAGCAGAAAGTCCTTCAGGTCCTGGTAAATATCGGCCATATTCTCTGCTATGCTTGATGAAATAATTGTATCAGGCTCATTCTGCCTGTCTTCATGAAGATCCTGAAACAGATCGGCGCTCCCGAATTTTTCCCTGAACATGTTGTTTATCCTTTTCCAGTCCGGTTCCGAAACGAACTTCTCGTTTCCGTCCTCAAATACAGGTTCCAGTGACGGCAGCAGGGAAGCTTTGAGATACAGCAGTGGAAGGATGCGCTGGAGTATCCTGAGCATCTCATCTCCTTTTATTTCACCGGCATGCTCAGCATATTTGCAGTATTCGTTCGCCACAGCAACAAATTCAACAACATTCCTGGAATAAGCAGGATCTGTATTCTTATCCATTGTTTTCAAGATCAGACAGCAAAATTAGCAATTATCCCGAAAACAGATCAGGTTCCTTCCATGACAGCAGATGCTTGTCGTCCATGATGATCTTCTTGTGATCGAGAAGCCAGCGGATCACCTTTATGACTTTTTCCTCCGGCTGATCAATGCTGCTGACAAGATCGCGTGCATCGGTTTTTCTGGCTGAGAGAACCTCCTTTATACCCTCAAGGATAAGGTCAAACTCGTATTTGCTCAGGTCGAGCTCGTTCCTCTCGCGGCACACATCGCATATGCCGCACCTGTCTGCCTCTTCGCCGAAATAATCGAGCAGCACCACCGATCGGCACCGTGTGTTGTAATCAGCATAATCGATCATTTTGTTCAGCCTGATGATGTGTCTTTCCCTCACATGCAGGTAGTTATCAGGTGAGATCAACAGCGCTTTCCTCTCAAGGCGCTCCTCCGTAAAGATCACCAGCGCTGTTTTCTTGCCCGGAATAAAGCTGATGATCTTAAGCGTGGAAAGTTTAACAAGGTACCTGTAAACAGTGTCGCGCGACATTCCCGATTTCTTCGCCAGAGCCTCTTCACTGATCACCACAAACTCGGTGAACATACCAGTATAGGACCTGAGCAGGAGTTTGATGAATCCGTCGAACGCTTCATTAGCCACCTGGAATTTGTAAAGATCATCCCTGCCGACAAGGAAATGGATCCTCGAGGGATTGTTTATCTCCTCGGTGAATTCAAGATATCCTTCCCTCTGCAAAAAGCTGAGGCTGTTGTATGTTTCGACGACCGGAAACCTGTACTTTGAAACGAAATCATACATGCTGAAGTCGAATACATTATCTTTTCCCGTACCCTGGGGAACCTTCAGGAAGTTGCACAGGGCTTCGTATGTGTCCTTTATCTTTTCGACAGGAGGAAATTTGCGCTTTACGGAGTCTTCAAGCCTTGTCTTGTCCGCCGGTGAATAGAGAAGCACGGCATAGGCAGGCTTGTTGTCGCGTCCCCCCCTCCCGCTTTCCTGGAAATAGTCCTCGATCGATTCCGGAATGTCCCAGTGGATCACGAACCGCACATCTGCCTTATCGATACCCATTCCGAATGCATTTGTCGCTACTATTACGCGGGTCTCCCCTGCTGTCCATGCTGTCTGCTTCCTGTCGCGCATTTCGCCGGGAAGTCCGGCATGGTAGAAATCAGCGCTTACACCATTTGCCAAAAGCAGCTCTGCGATCTCCTTGCTCCTCTTCCTGCTCCGCACATAAACAATTCCGCTGCCCTTCACTTTATTAAGGGTTTTTATGAGATATGTTCCCTTATCCTCCACTCTCCTCACCAGGTATGAGATGTTCTTCCTTTCAAAGCTTGTCCGGAGAACGTTCTTTTCCCTGAACTTAAGCTTCCCGACAATATCGTCAATCACCTGCGGTGTGGCCGATGCTGTCAGTGCCAGGAACGGAACTTTACCGGAGATGAGTTCGCGGATCGTGGCGATCTTAAGGTAAGAAGGCCTGAAGTCGTAACCCCACTGCGAAATGCAGTGCGCTTCGTCAACAGCCACCAGGTTAAGGTTAAGCCGCGGAAGCCGTGCCTGAAAGATCCTTGTCGCTATCCTTTCAGGAGATACATACAGGAACTTGTAATCGCCGAAAATGCTGTTTTCAAGGGCTATATCGATCTCCTCTGCCGACATGCCGGAATGAATGGCCAGTGATTTGATCTCCATCGAATTAAGCCTGTTCACCTGGTCTTTCATCAGGGCGATGAGGGGAGTGATGACAAGGCATATCCCTTCGTTCACGAGAGCAGGCACCTGGAAAGTGACCGACTTGCCTCCTCCTGTGGGCATTAGGCCAAGGGTATCCTTCCCTTCTGCTATCGAAGTTATAATGTCTTCCTGCAGCGGACGGAAAGAGGTATATCCCCAGAATTTCGTTAATATTTTCCTATAGGGTTCAAAATCCATTTATACAAAAATACGATTATTCAGATTAAGTTACCGGTTGCTGGTTGCCGGTTGCTGGTTTTCCGAATTTTTCGTAATTTGCGCAGCAAAACTTAAAATCCTGTCCGATGTCATTCTTAGAAGATAAAATACTATATGAAGGATTAACATTTGACGATGTTTTGCTCGTTCCTTCCTACTCCGAAGTCCTTCCCCGCGAAGTGGACCTGAGTTCCATGTTCACACGAAACATAAAGCTGAACACACCTGTGATTTCAGCCGCAATGGACACTGTCACGGAGGATGAGCTTGCAATAGCCATTGCAAGGGAAGGAGGAATAGGCGTGATCCACAAGAACATGAGTATTGAGAAGCAGGCAACTCAGGTAAAGAGGGTAAAGAGAGCAGAGAATGTCATGATCTTTGATCCTATAACAATCGGTCTGGATGCCACGGTAGCAGATGCTATCAACCTGGCAAACGAATACGGGATTGGAGGAATACCGGTGATTGACAAGGATGGAGTGCTGAAGGGTATCGTAACAAACAGGGATCTCAGGTTTGAGAGCAACCGGAAAAGGAAGATCACCGAGGTGATGACAACCAAGCTTATTACCACCACTCACAAGACCAACCTTGATGAAGCGGCAAGGATCCTCCGGAAACATAAAGTTGAAAAGCTGCCAATGATCGACGAGAACGGAAAGCTCGTAGGACTTATAACCTACAAGGATATTACAAAGACAAAGGACCGCCCTAATTCATGCAAGGACGACAAGGGAAGGCTGAGAGTTGCCGGCGCTGTCGGAATTGCGGCTGACACAGCGGAGAGAATTGCCGCCCTGATCGGTGCAAATGTTGATGCAATTGTCATTGATACTGCACATGCGCACTCAAAAAACGTGATAAGGATCCTTAAGGATATAAAGAAGAATCACCCTGAAACGGATGTAGTGGTCGGAAATATCGGTACGGCTGAAGCTGCTAAAAAGCTTGTCAATGAAGGTGCTGATGCTGTAAAGGTGGGAATCGGGCCGGGATCAATCTGCACTACAAGAGTAATTGCAGGTGTCGGGATACCTCAGCTTTCAGCTATCTACAACGTGGCAAAGGCGATCGAAGGATCCGGCATCCCGGTCATAGCTGACGGCGGGATCAGGTATTCGGGCGACATTATAAAGGCAATCGCTGCGGGAGCGGATTCTATTATGGCAGGATCGCTGTTCGCAGGTGTTGAGGAATCACCCGGCGAGACAATCATTTATAACGGCAGGAAGTTTAAGGCATACAGGGGCATGGGTTCGATTGAAGCGATGCAGCAGGGATCGAAGGACAGGTATTTTCAGGATATGGAAGACGACATCCAGAAGCTTGTCCCGGAAGGAATAGCTGCAAGAGTCCCCTATAAGGGAACCCTCTCAGAAGTAATATACCAGATGATAGGCGGATTAAGAGCCGGGATGGGTTATGTAGGCGCAAAGAATATTGCAGTGCTGAAGAAAGATGCGAGGTTTGTAAGGATCACCGGCTCAGGAATAATTGAGAGCCATCCGCACGATGTTTCCATAACCAGGGAATCGCCGAACTACAGCAGAAAATCCACTGAATAACGGACATTCGATGAAAGCAAGATCATCAGTGTTGCTCATTTCGCTGCTGCTGCCCTGGCTTTGCCAGGCACAGGGACTTAATGACAGGACACTGATGACAGTTGCCGGGAGAGTTGTCCCTGCCGGTGAATTCATAAGGATGTACAATAAGAGCCTTGAACCGGATTCTTCCCCGGACATTGACGGATACCTGCAGCAATACATTTTCTTCAAACTGAAGGTGGCTGATGCCATGCAGGAAGGTTATGACACTACCAGGGCTTTCAGGAATGAGTTCAACGGCTACCGGAACCAGCTTGCACAGAGCTACCTTACCGATAATGATGCAAAGGAAAAACTGCTTCAGAAGACCTACCAGAGGTCGCAGACAGAAATAAATGCATGGCATATCCTCATTAACTGCCCTGCCGAAGCAAAACCGGAGGATACGCTGAATGCATGGAACAAAGCCGCCGATATCAAAGAGCGGATCATCAAGGGGGAACAGTTTGAACAGGTCGCGCGGGCTGCTTCCGATGACCCTTCAGTGAAGATCAACGGCGGGAACCTTGGGTATTTCACAGTCTTCCAGATGATAATGCCGTTCGAGGATGCAGCATACAATCTCAGGAAAGGAGCTCTATCTGATCCTGTACGGACACCATACGGATACCACATCATTAAAATAGATGACAAGAGGCCGGCAAAAGGCAAGGTGCTTGTTGCGCACATCATGAAAGCATCGCCTCCCGGAACAGCCGAGAAGGAGAGCAAACTGGCTGAAGAAGAGATAAACAGGATTTACAGGGAGCTTGAGTCGGGCGCCTCATTCAGCGATATGGCAAAGATGTATTCCGATCACAAGGAATCCGCTTCAAATGGCGGAAAGCTAAACTGGTTCGGCACAGGAGAGATCATCTCCGGCTTCTCTGAGGCTGCATTCGCCATACCTGATACAGGAAAGTTCAGCCCACCTGTCCGTACCCCCTATGCCTGGC
>JBFYPG010000014.1:0-4545 GCA_041303415.1 Bacteroidales bacterium | reverse complement strand
CCCCGCCTCAGCGGGGGCCGAGCGTTAAGAACCGAACGAAGTGAGCTCATGAGCAAAGCGAATAAATTGCCTTGCAGGCAATTTTAGCGAAGGAGCCAGCCTGTCGCGATGGCGTGTTACCCGACGCAAGCACCGGGCAGTCCCGATCCCGAGTACTCGGGAGGGAAACAACTTACCCATAGCATTGTCCGTGTTAGGTTTAGGGGAAATTTTAAAACTATCACGGTGCCAGATAACTTACTCGTTAAAACTTTATCTCATTATAAGGCGGGCTGTGCTGGCAGGCTCTTCACGCAAACATAAGTTATTAATTCAATTTGATTGTTTTGATTTGCGGGATGTGCCTGCCAGAGGTGTCGGGCCATCAAAACTTTAGGCTATAACTAAATGAAGGAATAATCGGGAAATAGCTTTGCTGTTTTAATACTGTTTTGGTTGCTTCTGGTATTATCCTTCCTTGCTGGTCAAATTGATAAGATGTATCAAGAAAATAGTAATACGGGTTCTGGCGATTATAGAGGTTATAAATACTTATGTTCCAGGTTCTCTCGCCTCGTTTTACTTTCTTGTAAAAATTGACTCCTATATCGAGCTTGTGATAAGCGCGCATCCTGTATGAGTTCAGATCATTATATACCTGTCCATAATTTAAATAGTTGCTTTCATTAACTAATTCATTGATTACTTCAGGCATCATTTTAAATTTTCCAGTTGCAAGGGTATATGGATTGCCGGTTCCAAAAACCCATGTTGCAGAAAACTGAATATTACTCTTTATCTTCTGTTGATACACAATGCTAATATCGTGTGTCCTGTCGTACTTGAAAGGATATGGTTTCCCATTATTTTTATTCTCAAACTGTCGGGTTGTTTTAGAGTATGTATATGCTATCCAGCCTGTTGCCGAACCTTTTGTTTTTTGAAGAAGAAATTCCAAACCATAAGACTTTCCCTTACCATTAATTTCAACTTGGGATTGCCAGTCGGAGGCAGATGAAAGAATAGCTACACCATCTTTGTATGTAATAAGGTTATTCATTGTTTTATAATAACCCTCCAAACTTATCTCATACATCTCGTCTCTAAAGATTTTTTCCAATCCGATGGCATACTGCTTCGACAATGAGGGTGCAACAGCATCGGTTACAGGAACCCAGATATCATTCTGCATATTCGGACTGGATCCTGTAAGTAAGTGGATATATTGATTCATTGAAGAATATGAAGCTTTCAGGAGAGTGTTTTCGGAAATCATGAAAGTTGAAAGAAAGCGAGGCTCATATGACACATAGTTACGGTTTGGTGTCTGATAGTTTGTAACCCTTAAACCAATGTTTGTAAATAACCTTGTACCAATTGAAATTTCATTTTCAAGATATACTGCATTCTCGAAGCCATTCTGCTTCTTACTGCCAAAACTGGTATCAACAACTGCACTGTTTTCGACAGAATGATAAGTTGTTGTGTTAGGATTAAAATGGTGGAAAATTGAAGTGCCACCAAATTTAATTTTGTAATTCTGTTTAACATAATAATCGAAATCAGCTTTTACTGATAAGTCAATAATCCCCGACCAGTAGCTTGCAGATGTCTTTTCCTTAATGTTATTGCAGGTAAAAGTTCTAGAGAAATCATTAGCAAGACGATATCTGGTTGAATATAAGGTTATATTGGAAAAAAGCTTGTCTCCATAAAGATGATTCCATCGAAATGATCCAAGAATATTTCCCCATTCAAGAATCATCTTGTTTAAGTTCGTTTGAGTTTTTTGCCTGGTAAGTACTTTATCTCCTCCTGAATAGAAACTCAGATAGAGCCTATCCTTGGGCGAGATAATATGGTTAATCTTCGCATTCAGATCATAAAAATTGTATCCGATCGAAGTGCCATTAAATGAAGTTGCTCTTGTTAATGGTCTTGTGATTAGATCATACATGAATCGCCGTAACGAAATCATATAAGAAGTAGTGTCTTTCTTGATGGGACCTTCAATCATAATCTTTGAGGCAATCATTCCGATCATTGCGTTCCCATGGAACTCTTTCATATTTCCCTCTTTCATTTTAATATCAACAACCGAGGATAGTCTGCTCCCGTAATGAGCAGGGAAACCACCTTTTACTAGCTTCATGCTGTTTATCGCATCCGAATTAAAGGTTGATACAAATCCACCCAAATGGTTGACATAATAAACCGGAACATCGTCGATGACCATCAGGTTTTGATCAGGACTTCCACCACGGACATATAAGCCGCTTGATGCTTCATTACCTGATTGGATACCTGGCATTAGTTGCAGGGATTTTAAGACGTCAGATTCTCCTCCAAGAGACGGCATAGATGCAACATTTGAAATTGGTATTGTAACAACACTCATTTCTTTCCTTTTTTCATAAGTAGTTGTTTTTTCTGCGCTTACAATCACTTCATCCAGAATATTGCTGTTTATCAATGCAAAATCCACCTTCAGGTTCTGATAAGGTATTATGGAAAAGGATGAGGGAGAAAAGCCAACAAAAGAGGCTTGAATTTTAACGGAATCTTCTGATCGATTCAGGGTCAGGATATAATAACCATAATTATTTGAGATTGCATAATTAAAATTATCGGCTCTTATCACTGTAGCCCCAGCGATTATTTCTCCTGAAGCTGCATCTGTGACATAACCACTAATGGTGATCTTCTGAGAATATACATTAGTAAACAATTCAAAAAGAGACAGAAATATGATGAACCTCTTAATCATTTACCTGAGACAGTAATTATTTTTTCATCTGATGAAAAGCCAGCAAAAATTCCATAACCAGCTGTAATATTTGAATAAAGGTTGATTGGTTCGCTCATCCCACTGAAAATATCATTTTCAAGGCTGAACAAATATGCAAACTGTCTTTCCTTGTATTTGTAGTAAGATTCAGAAACTGATCTGAATGTGATCGTAAGATTATAATCGGCGTATGCCTGTGTAGCGAAATATATTTTTACAGAGCAGTGTTTTCCATCAAACATTTTATCGGTGAAAATCAGGGTTTTCGGATTATAATCAAGAAGGCCGGTTGAGGTTATTATGGGGTCAGAGTTTTTCATAAACCAAATCGATGTATAATTATTATCGATGATATATTTTGCGGACAATTGTACTTCATAAAAGGATGGTCCGGAAGAATCCTCGAAATCAAGCTTAAGTTCATTAATTATAAATCCATCCTCATCGATTAATATGGAATCGGTACAAACACAGTTTTGCAAAATTGTTTTTTCAGGAATGATATCACTGCAAAAAATAGTGTCCATATCAGGAACAGAGGCAATCAGAGAATATTTTTTACCCCTCTCAGCTAAAACGTGTGAATAGTAATATCCATCATCAAGGTAAAGAGTGTCAGTAATGACATTCTCCTTTAATAGAATGATATTTGCATCATTACATTCCGGTATTACATTATCCAGTATACCTATACTTTTTGATAAATGTATTTTTATTGGGTTGCCATCCGTAAAAAAACTGTTTACAACAACTTTTGAATCAGTAGGCGGCAGGTCAATATCAATCACTTTTTTGCATGACTGAAAAGAGGTGAGTGCAGCAAAAAGAGCTAGAGCATTAAAAAAATAACGCATTAAAAATTTAAGTTGAATTTATACGAGAGTACTGATTTATTGCCGTTTGCAAACATGCGATTCGAGAACTTGTAATACAGATCGAAGCTGACTCTTTTACTTTTTGAATACAATGTCAAACCTGGGGCTACATAATATCCGAATCTGTGGCTTCTGTATGGAGTAGGGTCAAATGAAGAAGTCAATTCCTTCCAGTAGTGAGAAAAGAATGGAGAGGCTTCAGCAAATATCTGAAATCGTCGTTCGGAGAGTATTGAATATCTGGCATATAAACCTGTTTTATATTCAAAAGAATTGAAGTAACTAAACTGACCTGAATTTATATTTATTGGGAAACTGCAGGAAAATTCAAATCCTGTTGTAAGGTTCTTTGTAATCCTATATCCGTAGCGTAAAGCGGATACAGTATTCATAATTTGAGAATCGAAGAATTGATCGTTAATAAAGGGATTGAGTTGGATTCCGATCTGATTTTTCTTATAAGTTTTACTCCCTTTATTTTCACTATTTTGTGATAATATAACCTTTGGAATTAATAATATGATGAGAGTAAATAGATAAACCTTTGTCCTCATATCTTAAAATTGATTTTGGGTTTGAGAATGTAAAATCTGGGAATTTGGTTGTTTGCGAGATTTTCTAAGTCAACGTAGAATTAGCAAGAAAAGTATGTGTTTGGCGCTAGCCAAACTCTTACTTTTGTGCGTTGGCAGTCCCGGTTCGTCGGCACATCCCTTAAACCTAACGGCCCGGCAATATGGGGAGGTTGTGTTACCCGACGCCGCATCCGATCACGATCCTGATACTTTAGCCACAAAGCTGTCACGCCGCGCCCCGCGCGAACGTAGTGAGCAGCGGGGGTGCAAGCCTGCCTGCCTGCGCAGTCAGGCAGGGAGGGTATGCCGTGCCCCGCACCGAAGGTCG
>JBFYPG010000013.1:0-7050 GCA_041303415.1 Bacteroidales bacterium | reverse complement strand
TACTCGGGATTGGTTGCCAGGGTTTCTCAGAGCCTAATCTCTCCGCCCTTCTCAATAAAAATCAAACACCCTTGAAAGGAAGGAATATTTGATTTGTGACTGCAAATGTATAAATGATTTTAAAAAAAACAAAAAAGAAAAGAAATTAACCACAAAGAGCACAAAGTACACAATAAGAGCACAAAGGGATTCCCTTAAGTTTTTCCTTCGTGTTCTTTGTGATTTGCCTTTGTGTCCTTTGTGGTTAAGAAAAATAAAGAATTAACTTACTTTTGTCATATAATCATTTTGCTCATGGATAATAAACTTTCCATCTACAATAGCCTCTCCAGGAAGAAAGAACAATTCATTCCGCTCAATCCGCCATTTGTGGGATTGTATGTCTGCGGGCCCACTGTATACAGCAATGCCCACCTGGGCCACGCCAGGGCTTATGTGACCTTCGACCTCCTGTACCGTTACCTGATGCATCTCGGATACAAAGTAAGGTATGTCCGAAACATAACCGACGTGGGGCATCTTGAAAATGATGCAGATGAGGGAGAGGACAAGATCGAAAAGAGAGCGCGCCTTGAACAGATGGAGCCAATGGAGGTGGTTCAGAAATATATAAACACCTTCCTGAAGAACATGGAACAACTCAACATTCTCCACCCTTCAATTGAACCACGGGCATCGGGACATATAATTGAGCAGCAGGAACTTATAAAGAGCATCCTGAAAAACGGATATGCCTATGAAACAAACGGCTCGGTGTATTTTGATGTGGAGAAATACAATAAGAAATACAATTACGGGAAATTGTCGGGCCGTGTTCTCGAAGAGCTTCAGGTGAATACCAGGAACCTTGAAGGACAGGATGAAAAGAGAGGGCCTTTTGATTTTGCGCTATGGAAGAAAGCCTCCCCTGGGCATCTTATGCGATGGCCGTCGCCATGGAGCGAAGGATATCCCGGATGGCATCTGGAATGCTCCGCCATGAGCACAAAATACCTTGGCGAGGTGTTCGATATTCACGGAGGCGGTATGGATCTTCAGTTTCCGCATCATGAATGCGAAATTGCCCAGTCGACAGCTGCGCAGGGCAAGGAATCAGTAAAGTACTGGATGCACAACAACATGATTACGATCAACGGCCAGAAAATGGCCCGGTCGCTTAATAATTTCATCATGCTTGACCAGCTTTTTTCAGGCGATCACCCTCTGCTGCACCAGGCTTACAGCCCGATGACTGTCAGGTTCTTCATTCTCCAGGCTCATTACCGCAGCACCATTGACTTTTCGAACGAAGCGCTGCAGGCGGCAGAAAAAGGGCTGCAGAAGCTGATGAAGGCGAACGAAGCGCTGAACCGGCTTAAACCTTCTCTTTCTTCTTCGGTTGACATCTCACAACTTAAGGCAAGATGCCATGAAGCGATGGATGACGACCTCAACAGCCCGATCCTTATTTCTCATCTTTTCGAAGGTGTCAGGATCATCAATGCTGCAGTCGATGGTACAGAAAGAGTCTCCACATCAGATATTGAAACCCTGAAAAGACTGTTCAGAACATTTGTTTTTGAAGTGCTCGGGCTGATAAATGAAGAGGCAGGCAGCGCTGATGACAAGCTTACGGGCAACCTTATGAAGATCATCATTGACCTCAGGCAGGATGCCAAGAACAGGAAGGAATGGACCATCTCCGATAATATAAGGGAGAAACTCAAAAAAGCCGGAATTATTCTGAAGGACCTGAAAGACGGGGCGGAATGGGAGATAGAGTGAATAAAATCCCCTCCTGGTGTAATACTTCAGAATAAAGGTAACCGTTTTTTGATGAAACAATCCCCTTTCTAATTTCCCCCAAGGGGGAAAGGTTTTAGCTCCTTCCCCCCTGGGGGACGGCCGGGAAGGGGGTAAGTTGACAAAAAAGATGATGAAAAGCAATTAGTTTAAACCTGTTAAATGAAATCTGAAGAAAAACCCAGGGAGGGGAGTCACAAACCGTACATTTCATCAGTTGTCAATGTAGGTTCTGTTCAGCTGGGTGGAATTCACCCTATCCGAATTCAGTCGATGACCAACACCAACACCCTGGACACCAAAGCTTCATTAGCCCAGTGCATAAGGATCATTGAGGCCGGTGCGGATTTCGTCCGCCTGACGGCACAGGGAGTGAAGGAGGCGCAGAACCTTGAAAACATCAGAAAAGAACTGCGGAAGGCAGGTTTCACTGCACCGCTGATCGCTGATATCCATTTCAATCCTGCTGCTGCAGAGACAGCCGCCAGGCTTGTTGAGAAGATCAGGATAAACCCCGGGAACTATGCAGATAAGAGGGCAACATTTGTAAAAGCCGAATTCACGGATAAGGAATATGAAGAAGAGCTGGAGCGTATCCACGAAAAGCTGAGTCCTCTTATAAATATATGCAGGGAGAACAATACGGTAATACGCATAGGCATCAATCACGGTTCCCTCTCCGACAGGATAATGTCGAGATATGGCAACACTCCTGAAGGAATGGTAAGGTCGGCGGTGGAATTTATAAGGATCTTCCGTTCTGAGAATTTCAATAACCTGGTAATTTCAATGAAATCCTCCGATACCGGCGTCATGCTGCTCGCCAACAGATTGATGGCCGGTGTCCTGAAAGAGGCAGGGCTTGCATATCCCATTCACCTTGGTGTCACAGAAGCAGGCGAGGGTGAGGATGGCCGGGTGAGATCTGCCGCAGGTATCGGGGCCGTCCTGTCAGAGGGCATCGGCGATACAATACGGGTGTCGCTGAGTGAAGACCCCGAGCATGAGATCCCTGTAGCAAAAGAGATCGTACGGTTCCTGGGAGGCCGGGGCGGGAGGATAAACAATCCGGTCGCTCCCCAGGGTTTCAGGATCAGGAACACTCTGTATAAACCTGAGGTTCTGACATATGCCGATGGAAGGTACCTGAAAGAGGACGGACAACCATTCCGGGGCGAAGTACTGATCTTCAATCATAAAACAGCGCCCATTCCTGATGAAAGGCCTGACAGAAAAGCATATCTGTCTCCCGTGTTTTCGGAAGATGATCCTGAAAAACTGATAATCGATGCATCAGCGCTTCTGGGCCGTTATTTCATCCTGAAGCAGGCTGACGGCATCTGCATTACAAACAGCGGAAAGGTTCAGGGTGATAAACTTAAAGAACTATCCTTTTCAATTCTCCAGGCGACGGAGGCCAGGATAACAAGGAACCGCTACATATCATGCCCGACATGCGGCCGCACAAAATTCAATCTCCGGGAAGAGGTGAGGAAGGTTAAGGCAGCTACGGAACACCTGACGGGGCTTAAGATCGCCGTAATGGGATGCATTGTGAATGGTCCCGGGGAGATGGCCGGCTCAGATTACGGATATGTGGGGGCAGGAGAGGGGAAAGTTCATATATACAGGGGTATGACACTGGTGAAGAAAAATGTTCCCCAGGAGGATGCGGTAGAAGAATTACTTAAGATAATTGAGGAAGATCATACCATCCTGTAATCCAGCTGCTTTTTCTGCAGGTCTGCCTTCACGACTACGATTTTGACCTTGTCGCCAAGCGTATATACTTTTCCTGTTGAACGGCCTTTGATACAATAGTTTTCTTCGTCATATTCGTAATAGTCGTCTCCCAGCTCACGGATATTGACCATACCTTCACACTGGTTCTCAATTATTTCAACATAGATGCCCCATTCCGTGACTCCCGAGATGATACCCTCAAACTCCTTCCCGGTCTTGTCGCTCATATATTCCACCTGCTTGTACTTCACGGATGCCCTTTCGGCCTCGGCCGCAAGACGCTCCATCTTTGATGAGTGCTCACACAGCTTCTGGTATTTTTCCTTTTCTGCAGGGTGCTCATTATCAAGATACAGGGAAAGCAGCCTGTGAACCATCATATCGGGATAGCGCCGTATCGGCGATGTGAAGTGCGTATAATACCTGAATGCCAGTCCATAATGACCGATATTATCAGTTGAATAAACTGCCTTTGCCATTGCTCTGAGAGCCAGGGTCTCAACAATATTCTGTTCTTTTTTCCCGGCCACTGCATGGAGCAGGCTGTTCATGGCTTTTGGCAATGAGGTCTTTTCGTCTTCTTCAAGCTTATAGCCAAAACGCTTTACAAAAAGAGTGAAGTTCTCTATTTTTTCAGGATCGGGTTTATCATGAATGCGGTAAACAAAAGTCCTTCCCTTAAGCTTTTTCCCGACGTACTCAGCTACATGCCTGTTTGCAAGAAGCATAAATTCCTCGATCAGCTGGTTCGAGGTGCCCATCTCACGGAATCTTATTCCCAGGGGTTTGCCCTCGTCATCAAGGTCAAACTGCACTTCCACTTTTTCGAAGAGGAATGCTCCAGCTGAAAAACGTCTTTTGCGAAGCTTTTGAGCCAGACCATGAAGCAGAAGTATCTGCTCTTTCATGTCGCCTTCACCGGAGTCAATCACCTGCTGTGCTTCCTCGTATGAGAACCTCCTGTCAGAATTTATTATGGTCCTTCCAAACCATTCATTTATGACTTCTGCCTTCTCATTCATCTCAAAGACAGCTGAATAGGTAAGCTTGTCCTCCGACGGGCCAAGGGAGCATATATGGTTTGAAAGCCTTTCCGGGAGCATTGGCACAACCCGGTCGACCAGGTAAACTGATGTGGCCCTCTGTTTTGCCTCATTTTCAGTAAGTGAACCGGGATTAATGTAATGGGTTACATCTGCAATATGAACACCTATTTCGAAATTACCATTATCAAGTTTACGGCATGAAAGGGCATCATCGAAATCCTTTGCATCCGCCGGGTCGATCGTGAATGTAGGCGTAGTGCGGAAATCCCTGCGCTGCCTTATATCATTTCCGGTGATCTCCGCAGGTATGTTTTCTGCATCCTGCTCGACCTCTTCAGTAAAGTGATACGGAAGCTCGAATTCGGCAAGTATGGCATGCATCTCCGTCTCATGGAGGCCCGGATCACCAAGCACTGAAATGATTTCAGCAACAGGATTTTTCGATTTCGAATCCCACTCAACGACCTTTGCAACAGCTTTCTGTCCCTGTTTTGCCCCGTTCAGCTTTGATGTGGGTATGAAAAGGTCGAAAGGCATATTCTTGTTGTCGGGGATCAGAAATGCGAAATTTGGCATTATCTCCACGGTCCCGACAAACGAAGTGCGCCATCTTTCAAGTATCTCCACGACCTCACCTTCGGGCCTCGCCCCTTTTCTCCTTGCGAAGAGCCATACCTTCACCTTATCGCCGTGAAGCGCTGTACGCAGGTTCCGGGCAGAGACGAAAACATCCTCCTTAATATCATCTGAAGTGATAAATCCGTAGCCCATCCTTGTCATGTCGACTGTCCCGGTTATATATCCGCGGATGGCCCTGGCAGTGTATTTTCCCTGGTATATTTCCTTTACAGTTTCCTTTTTTGACAGCTCCTTAAGTATCTCCGACACCATCTGTTTCTCCGACGGATCATTGATGTTAAGACGTTTTGCGATCTGCTTGTAGTTGAATCCCTGCTGCGGGGCTCCTGATAATATCCGGAGTATTTGTTCTGTGGCTGATTCCTTCGAAATACCTGATCCTTTTCTTCCCTTTCCCTTCTTCCTGCTCATGAATTTTTGATTTTTGCGAAGGTACGAAAATGAACTATTAATTTTATAAATTTGATTATTAATATAATATGTATGGCTGATCTTAAAACCGTCCCCCTGCGGTCACCCTCTGTTGTCACAAGGAAAACCGGAAATGAATATGTTCTTGTACCGGTTGCGGATAATATCGCCGACATGAACAGTGTCTACACTCTTAACGAAACAGGTGCCTTTCTCTGGGAGCTTATCGATGGCGAAAACAATATTGAAGATATGATCGAAGCCCTCATCAGGGAATACGACATCGACGAACAATCCGCAACAAATGATGTCATGGAATTCATTAAAGAGATGCGTAAATACCTTATTATAAATACATAGACCTTTCTTCTTGCCACCAAGGCACCAAGACACCAGGAAACACCAGGAAATGTACAAGGAAGTATCAGATGATATTGGTTTAATATTCCTTTGTGAATCTTTGCGCCTTTGCGCCTTCGTGGCAAAATATTTTTAATCTTTATAAAGGTTGAATAGCTTTAATTTAAATATAGCGGGGTATAATATCAGGTTTGAAAGCACTGATACTGAACTGGTTCCTTCTGAGAGGTTCCTGGGATTTGTATGCTCTGATAACCATCCGGATGTTTTAATACGTGTGCATTCAGGTAGTTTCAAGATTTCTCCAGATGCAAAAATGGTTTTCAATGCACCTTATGTAGAGGAAGTAAACGGACTGAAGCTGAAGAAAAATGATGAGTTCTGGAGCGTTTATAAACTCCGTGATGATATTTTCATCAGAACAATTTTCCCTCATACCGGAGAAAACAGGGCGGCGGTATTAAAGTTTTCACCTGCAGAAAAGGAGTGGGAACTTTGGCCCGGTAACGTAGTAAAAGAGACTGATCCGATGGAATATCCTCTTGACGGACTTATACTTTACTATCTGACCGTATTCTCCGGCGATATCATGATACATGCTTCCGGAGTTTCCCATGCCGGACGCGGATACCTTTTCAGTGGTGTTTCCGGGAAAGGAAAATCAACCATGGCAAAGCTGTGGGACGCTTATGGAGCAAAGGTGATTCATGACGACAGGCTTATATTGCGAAAGGGATCAAATGGCTTTTATATGTTCAATACGCCGGTTTATAAAAACGAAAAACCTGCAAAATCGAAGCTGGATAAGATCTTCATAATTGAACACGGGCCGGAGAACAAAATGGTACCTGTCACCGGAGCGGAATATGTAAGCCTCATAATGGCGAATTGCATCCAGCATAACTGGGATCAAGCCATTATATCCGGGCTGCTCGACCCGGTATCGGCGATGAGCAGTTCAATTCCTGCGGCAAAGCTTTATTTCAGGCCTGACAGCAGCATAATTGACTTTATACAGGCAAATGAATAACAAGAATCACAACCTGGTAAAAGAGATCGGCTTCTCACT
>JBFYPG010000012.1:0-12545 GCA_041303415.1 Bacteroidales bacterium | reverse complement strand
CTCTGTCAGTGAAACAGATATTTCCGGCGCTTCATCGAGGAAGGAAATTGAAGCCCTGCTGTCGTCCGGAATAAGCTCATCAAAGGACAGATCCCTGATAATGAAGAATTTAAAGAGGGATGCTGATAACAGTTATTCGTGGAAGATAAATGCGCCGGTTCTGCTCAGACATCTGAGGGAAATGATAGAAGGATTGGTATTGCCACCGGTCGAAGAGCATGGCATAACCGGTTTCCCGGTGATATTCCTGACGGGAGAAAAGTCAGAATATCTTGACCAGGGGCATTACAGCAGTATCCTCAAATTATTCCCTGCTGCAGAGTTCAGGATTGTGAAGGATGCCGGCCACTGGATCCATGCTGATAATCCTGAAGCGGTGGCAGAGGCGCTGGGGGATCTGATGAAATAGGCTAAGTCGTTACCGATTCCACCTTGTCATCAGTGATTCCCGGAAGATTCCTGAATCGCAGGAGTATCCTGGCAATTGTCAGAACATCTTTTTCACAATATCTGACTATTCGTGAAAGGTCATGCTCCTCATAGTAGATCCTGCCTACCATGCTGCCGTCAGTTTCATCCTTGGGCGACGGTATGCCAAGGATCGTTGCCATGAGATCAAGGGAGGTAAAGTTTTTGTGATCACCGAATTTCCACAAATCCATTGTATCCAGAAGTTTCACCTCCCAGGGTTTTTTACCGGCATTGTCCAGTAGTTCAGGTATCACCAGGCTATGGACTATCATCCTCCTGGCAATATAGGGGAAGTCGAATTCCTTGCCGTTATGTGCACACAGGAGAGGCTCCCTGTTTGATTTTGAGAATCTGGAAAGCATTTCCGAGAAGTCGGCGAGAAGCTTTTTCTCGTCATCCCCGTAAAACGATTTAAGCCTGAAACTGAAAGGATTCTTTCCCCTGATAAAACCTGATGAGATGCAAACAATCTTTCCAAATTCCGAATAGATGCCGGCCCTTTCGTAAGCTTCAGCCGGTGTCTGATCGGGCAGCCGGAACAGCTTTGATTTCTTGTCCCAAAGTCCCTGCATTGCAAGATCCATCTCATCGAACGAGGATGTCTGCGGGACAGTTTCTATATCAATGAACATTATATCCTCAATCCTGATATTTTCAAGCATGGTTATGATTTTTTGCGTGAGAGCTGTTTTTCTATTATTGTAACGAGCACGTTAATGCCAACCAGGTTCTCCGCTCCTCCCGGAATAATTATGTCGGCATATCTTTTTGAAGGCTCAATAAACTGAAGATGTGAGGGCTTTACAGTCTCATGATACCTGTCAAGGACCATCCGGACATCACGGCCGCGCTCCTCAATATCGCGCTGAATAACCCTTCCCAGGCGGTCATCAGCATCAGCATCGACAAAAACCTTGATATCGAGCATGCTGCGCAAACCGCTGTCGCAAAGGATCAGAATGCCCTCAACCAGAACAACTTTTGCCGGTTTCAATGTAATTGTTTCATCTGATCTGAGGCAGGTCAGGTATGAATAGACCGGCATCTCAACGGACTTTCCTTCCCTCATCTGCCTGAGATGATCGATCAGCAGACTGAATTCAACCGAGTCGGGATGATCAAAGTTTATCTTCTGCCTCTCCTCGAGGGGAATATGCCCGTTGTCCTTGTAATAGGCATCCTGCGGCATCACAACTATCTGTCCGCCAGGGAATACCTGCATCAGCTTCTTGACGACGCTGGTTTTTCCTGACCCGGTGCCGCCTGCAATTCCTACTATCAGCATTATTTATTACATTTGCTTTACCAAATGTAATAAAAAGTTTAAAGTGAACTAAAGGGTGGGGTGAGCTGAAATCTCTTAACTCATAACTCTAAGTACTTTAGGCACTTCAGACACTTTAGGCACTTATTTATGTCGGAGCTGTACCCGTTAAAATTTGAACCTGTCCTTAAGGAAAAAGTTTGGGGAGGAAGCAATCTTGTAGCAAAATATCACAAACCCGGCGATTCGTCGCTTCAATATGGCGAGAGCTGGGAGATATCTGCTGTCGCGGATAACCTTTCGGTGGTCAGCAATGGTTTTCTTGCTGGCAATAACATTGAAGAACTCATCGAAGTCTATATGGGCGACCTCACAGGAGATTCGGTTTTCGATAGATTCGGCAACGAATTCCCGCTTCTTATCAAACTCATTGAGGCACGGGAGGATCTGTCAATACAGGTACATCCTGACGATAAGATGGCCAGGGAAAGGCATAATGCGTACGGTAAAACTGAGATGTGGTATATCCTTGAAAGTGAAAAAGGCTCTAAAATCTTTACCGGATTCAGGAAACCCATAAACAGGGAAACCTTTCTGGACTCAGTGTCCGGCGGCGACCTGGCAAATCTTCTGAACATCGAAACGGCTGAGACAGGAGATGTGTTTTTTACCCCTGCCGGGAGGGTACATGCCATAGGAGCCGGCATTACCCTTGCTGAAATCCAGCAGACATCTGACATAACATACCGGATATTTGACTGGAACAGAAAGGGATATGACGGGAACCCGAGGGAGCTTCATAATGATCTGGCAGTGGATGCGATCGATTTCAAAAGCTCCGGAAATGAAAAGATCGTCAGGGATACTGTCCTCAACAGGACCGAAAACCTTGTAAACTGTGAATTCTTCACCACAAACGTAATCAGCTTCAATGAAAGAATTGAAAAAGACTATAACCTGTTCGATTCATTTATAATTTACATTTGTACCGAAGGGGAATTCATGATCAGATGGGATGACAGTTCAGAACCGGTAAAAAAGGGGGAAACCGTGCTGCTTCCCGCAATGATCAAAGACGTGGTACTCGAACCTCTCATGGAATCCAAGATCCTTGAAGTGTTCATTAATACTGACTTATATCTCTCTAAATCAAATAATTAGAATTTATGAACCAAATAACTTCTCCTATTTTACTGCTTGCTGCGCTGGTGATTCTTGCCGGGTGCTCAGGAAAAGGTTCAGCCGGAAAAGGCCGGGCAGCTGATGCCGATACTGTATCAGTACCTGATACCGGCTATACAGGAATCAAACAGTACTTCAGCAATGAACGCATGCTTAAGGAGGTGACCTTCAGCAACGGTGTGCGTGATGGGTTAATGAAGACATATTACCCCGGGGGCCAGCTGTACCAGACATTCTGGTATAAAAACGGATTCAGGGAAGATTCATCTGTATGGTATTATCTTGAAGGCCAGGCTTTCAGGACAACACCATACAAAACCGATACAGTTGACGGAATTCAGAAACAATACTACAGGACAGGTAAGCTTAAGGCTAAGATCGGCTTCAGCAAAGGACTCAGGACGCCATTTCTGGAGGAGTATGACCATAATGGAAGGGTTATACGGACTTATCCGGAGATCGTCACAGAGTTCATTGACGAATACGCTTCAAAAGGATCTTACAGGATCGGCCTTTCAATGTCGGACAAAACGACAAAAGTCAAGTTCTACCGCGGCGATTTCACTGACGGCCGCTTTGATACGGCGCTTATCAGGAAGCTTGATGTTGTAAACGGGAAAGCATCACTTGCACTGAGAAAATCGGATTCTGCAAAGCCCGCATACGTGGGAGTGATTGCCGAGATAGTAACACAATTCGGAAACCGCCATCTCATTTACAGGAAGATCGAGCTTCCATACGGCGATCTGAACTGAAGACCGGAGATGATAATAAAAACAGCATCCTATATTAAAAGCAGCACCCTGATAAAGCAGTGCCCGGCACCGGACAGACCTGAGTTCGGATTCATTGGACGCTCGAATGTCGGCAAGTCATCACTTATAAACATGCTGACCGGATGGAATAAACTTGCAAAGATTTCAGGTACTCCTGGCAAGACAAGAACTATAAATCATTTCCTTATAAACGAAGAATGGTACCTTGTGGATCTTCCGGGCTACGGATATGCAAAGGTTCCCACCGGGCTGCGTGATAAATGGACCAGATCGACCAGGGAATATATACTTAAGAGAGAAAATCTGGTATGCCTGTTTGTGCTTCTGGATTGCAGGCTTAAACCTCAGCAATCCGATATCGGTTTCATGGAGTTCCTGGGCCGGAATCAGATCCCTTTTACCAGAGTCTTTACCAAAAGCGATAAGGTCAGAAGCCCTGAACTCAGGGAATCGGTCAAAATATATGATGATGAAATGCTCCTGAACTGGGAATCACTGCCAGTCACTTTTATTGCATCTGCCGTAAGGAAGGAGGGTAGAGAAGAGATCCTCGGGTTCATTGAAGAATCTATCAACAAGTTTTCAAAAAGGCCGGGAGTTAATCAGGAATAATTAATTTTGCATTGTCATTCTTAGGATTAACAGCTAAAATACCAGAAAATGTTCGGAAAAGCTCCCCTGAAAATTTTTTCATGCAGGTCGTCAAGGATCCTTGCTGAAAAGATTGCCAGCAGTCTGGGTGTGGAACTCGGGCAAAGTTCAGTTACTTCCTTCAGCGACGGCGAATTTCAGCCCTGCTTTGATGAATCTGTAAGGGGAGATATGGTCTTTATCATTCAGTCCACGAACCCGCCGGCTGAAAACCTTCTTGAGCTTCTCCTTATGATTGATGCCGCAAAGAGGGCATCTGCATACAAGGTGATCGCCGTCATTCCATATTACGGATTTGCCAGGCAGGACAGGAAGGACCGCCCCAGGGTTTCAATAGGATCAAAACTGACAGCCGACCTTCTAAGCACTGCGGGAGTCGACAGGGTAATAACGATGGACCTTCATGCTGACCAGATACAGGGATTTTTTAATGTCCCGGTTGATCACCTTTTCGGATCTGCCATTTTCGCTCCATATATTGAAAACCTGAACCTTAACAATCTTACGGTTTCAGCACCCGACATGGGAGGCTCAAAAAGAGCCAACGCCTATTCAAGATTCCTTCAGTCGGATATGGTTCTGTGCTACAAGCTCCGGAAAAAGCCGAATGTCGTAGAGGAGATGTCGATCATCGGGGATGTGGAAGGAAAGAATGTCGTCATCATTGACGACATGGTGGATACCGCGAATACTCTTGTGCTTGCTGCCAACATGATGAAGGACAGGGGCGCTCAGAGCATCAGGGCTTTAGCCACTCATCCCATACTTTCCGGAAATGCCATTGAAAGAATCGAAGATTCCGCTCTGGAGGAACTTGTTGTGAGCGATTCCGTGCCTTTCAGGAACACATCGAAAAAGATCAAAGTGCTTTCGATGGCGGAAATATTCGCAAAAACCATCCAGGCGGTGAATACCAACCAGTCGATCAGTACAAATTTTGTATTCTGATTCCTTTGTCATATATTTGCGTCCGATTTTTTAACGTGTAATGGGATCCCGTGTACGCGGGATTGAGTAGCACACAAAACACTAATAATGAAGACAATAGAAATCAAAGGATCACTGAGAAAAGAACTGGGTAAAAAAGATTCAAAACAGCTCCGCAAATCAGGCAGCGTGCCGTGTGTGATGTACCTGAAAGACAACAACGTTCATTTTTATGCTCACGAGAACAGTTTCATAAATCTCATTTATACACATGAGGCTCACCTGGTAAAGCTTAACCTTGACAACCAGGAATACAATGCCGTGCTTCATGCTATGCAGTTTCATCCTGTTACCGACAGGCTCATTCATGCCGACTTCGTCCAGATATTTGACAACAAGCCAGTCATTATCGATATACCTGTGACAGTTACCGGAGATGCAGAAGGAGTAAAAGCCGGTGGTAAACTGATCGTCAAGAAGCGGCACCTTAAAGTAAAAGGGCTTGCAGAAAACCTCCCTGAAGAACTTGTTATTGATGTAACCGGGCTTAAGATCGCTCACTCCATCAAGGTAGGAGATCTTTCATACGACAAAATTGAACTTATAGATCCGAAAATTACCACAGTTGTTACAGTGGCCACTTCACGTGTTGCCCTGAAGACTGAAGAAGAGGAAGCTGCTGAAGCTGCTGCTGCTGCCGCCGCTGCTGAAGGCGCTGAAGCTGCTGCTGAAACTCCTGGCACTGACAAGGAGAAGGAAAAGGGCAAGGAGAAGGAGAAGGAAAAGGGCAAAGAAAAGGAGAAAGACAAAAAAGCTTAGTCATCATTCCTGATAAGCAGGCACAATGAAGTATCTGATAGTTGGCCTGGGAAACATAGGTGACGGGTACGCTGATACCCGGCATAATATAGGATTTATGGTATTGGATGCCATGGCAAAGGCATCCAATGCTTTTTTTACCGACAGACGTTACGGGTTCATCTCCTCAGTCAAACACAAGGGCAGGGTGTTTGTGCTTCTCAAGCCATCGACCTACATGAACCTCAGCGGCAATGCAGTAAGGTACTGGCTGAAGAAGGAAAAGATACCTGTCGAAAACCTTCTGGTCATAGTTGATGATCTCGCCCTTCCTCTTGGCAGTATAAGGATGAGGCCAAAAGGAAGCGACGGAGGGCATAACGGACTGGCACACATCAGCAGTGTCCTTGCCACCGCTGATTACGCAAGAATAAGGGTAGGAATCGGCAACGGCTTCAGCAAAGGCTCGCAGATAAATTATGTGCTCGGAAGATGGAACGCTGAGGAAAAAAAATTCCTTGAAGAAAGAATTGCTATCGTAATCGAAATGATCAAATCTTTCGGAACAGTCGGTACCGATCTCACAATGACTACATTCAACAAGACAGGAAAAATCTCCGCAGGCAGCACAGAAAAATGACAGATCATCCTCCTGTACGGATTGACAAATTCCTATGGGCCGTAAGGATTTACAAGACCCGGAGCCTGGCAGCTGATGCCTGCAGGAGAGGCCGCATACTGATTGACGGCAATCCTGCCCGACCGTCAAAAATGCTGCATGGAAATGAAATTATTACAGTCAGGAAACCTCCGGTAACCTACTCCTATAAAGTTGTTAATCTTATCGATAACCGTGTCTCTGCAAAGCTTGCAGTAAACAATTTCGATGACCTGACGCCTGACATCGAAAAAACCAAACTCGAAATGCGGCAGCCAGGATTTCCCGGTTACAGACGGAGAGGAACCGGCCGTCCGACAAAAAAAGAAAGAAGGGTTATTGACAAATGGACCAATGGGTTTGACGACTTAGGAGGGTAGTATAAAGACTTAAAAATCCATAAATCCTCCATAAAACATAATATGCCACGAACACTCAAAATCGATTTTTTCTAACTTGCATGTTTTCCGGTTAACTGAAGACCACAGGAGTTATTTTGCGATTCGGGTATGGGCAGGAAGAATATTGAGAATTACTCGATAGGGTATAGCATATTAAAAGCTGTTTTCGGATTCTGGCATAATAATATCTATTACCGGAAGATTATTGTCCTGGGAAGAGAAAACATCAATCCCGAAGATCATATCATTTTTGCACCTAACCACCAGAATGCCCTTATGGATGCTCTTGCAGTCCTTTTCGCACAAAGGGGACAACTTATATTTCTTGCACGTGCCGACATATTCAGGAAGAAATTCATTGCATCGCTTCTATATTACTTTAAAATGCTGCCCGTTTACAGGATAAGGGATGGTTACAGCAGTCTTAAGGAGAATGATGAGACCTTCAATAAGACAATAGAAGTTATCCGGAATAAGAACAGACTGGTGATCCTGCCTGAAGGCGATCATGCAGGTTTCAGAAGACTCAGGCAGCTGAAGAAAGGTATCTGCAGGATCGCATTCCAGGCTGATGAAGCTTCAGGATTCAACCTTAAAATAAAGATTATCCCGGTTGGCCTTGAATTCACTCATTACAACAGGTTCAGACAGGTCCTCACAGTAGTTTTCGGCAAACCCATCGATACATCCGAATATCATGAGCTTTACCGGAAAAGCCCTGAAATTGCCCTGAATGAGCTAAGAAACAGGCTGGCTTCCGAAATGAAAAAACTTATGGTCCACATTGAATCACAGGAAGACTATGAGGCTATAGATGAACTGAGAAGTATGATCAACGGACGCTTCAGTGACAATATAAGATTGCCGAAGCTGTTCAGGGACAGGATACTTATCGACAAACTGAACAAGCTTAAATCGACCATTCAGTCAACCTACCAGAAAATATGTGCCCTCAGCCTGCTGATAAAACAGAAGTCAAAGGACCTTAATATTGACTACAGACTCCTTGAGAAAAAGAGACACCCTCTTGCCTGGATGATCCTGGGGCTGGTTGGGCTGGCCGCCACTTTACCACTGTTTGTTTACGGAAGCCTGTTCAATACGGTATTCATATATCTGCCCGATATTAAGATCAGGAGAATGAAAGACATCCAGTTTCAGGGCACATTCAGGTACGGTATATCACTGGCAATAGCGCTGGTGCTACTCCCGCTGATCCTTGTCCTGCTCCTTGTCTTTGTTTCACCGTTGTGGCTTGCGGTTCTGATTTTTGCGAGCCTTCCGCTTTCAGGGCTCTTTGCCTGGAACTATATACTCATTTTCAAACGCATAACAGGGGGATTCAGGATATGGAAATACAGGAGAGAGAAAAGCAAGGACTACTTCGACCTTAAAAACAGCCATGACGAGCTGCTCACCCTGATCACCAGCCTGACGTGAAAAAGAAAAAAGAGATATTATCAGGGAAAAGCGCCTGGATCACAGGCGCGTCGTCAGGGATAGGAGAAGCTCTTGTCTATGAATTTACAGCCAGGGGGGCCAGGGTTATTATCTCATCCAATGACGCCCAGGGCCTCGAAAGAGTTAAAGCAGCATGCGAAGAAAGGTCACCGGAAGTTACATGCCAGCCTTTCGACCTTTCCGACACTTCTGACATCACAAGCCTGGTGGACAGGCAAATGAAAGTCACCGGCAGACTCGATTACCTTATTAATATAGGAGGGATAAGCCAGAGAGCAAGGATCGATGAAACTCCGCTCTGGCTTGACAGGAAAATATTCGAGATCAACTATTTCGGTACAATCGCATTAACGAAAGCAGTACTCCCTTACATGATAAGGCAGAAATATGGACATATCGTTGCAACAAGCAGTATATCAGGTAGATTTGGTTTTCCACTGAGGTCAGCATATTCTGCTTCCAAACAGGCGCTTCACGGATTCTTTGAAACTCTTTATCTCGAAAACAAGCAGAATAATATCAGGACATCCGTGCTTATACCCGGAAGAGTAAGGACAAACATCTCTTATCACGCCCTCAATGGTGAGGGCAGAGAGCACGGGAGGATGGATGAGGGACTCGTAAAAGGTATTTCACCGGAGAAAGCTGCCAGAATAATAGTCAGGGGAATATTGAGGAATAAACGCGAAATTCTTGTCGGTGCCGGGGAATTGTCAATGCTTTATATCAGGAGGATCTGGCCCTGGCTCTTTTTCAGGATCGCTGACAAGATAAAATCAACATGATCAAATAATAAACCGGAATGAAGGGATATTACATAGGGGGGATACAGCAGGTAGGAATAGGAGTGGCAAACCTCAGGGAAGCCTGGAAATGGTACATCGCACAGTTCGGGATGGACTGCAGGATATTTGAGGAGGAGGCCGTGGCAAAGCTGATGCTGCCTTACACAGGCGGCAAACCCAGAAGCAGGCATGCTGTGCTGGCAATCAACATGCAAAGCGGCGGCGGGTTTGAAATATGGCAGCACACTGAAAGAGAACCGGTATATATCAGCGGGGAAATTATGCTCGGCGATCTGGGAATCACTGCCTGCAAAATGAAGGTAAAAAATATTGATGAGGCATTCAGTTTCTATAAGAATAATAATGTAACCATCCTCGGGGAGGCTCTGAAGGATCCTGCCGGCAACAGAACGTTCTTCCTGAAAGACCCTTATGGAAGTATTTTTCAGATGCTGGTTGGAAATAACTGGTTTATAAATGAGAACAAGGTATCCGGGGGATCCTACGGCGCTATCATCGGCGTCTCGAACATTGAAAAAGCAAAGAGCTTCTATTCCGATATACTTGGTTACGATATCGTGGCGTATGACTCAACGGGTATTTTCCCCGATCTGGTTCAGCTGCCAGGCGGAAACAAACCGATGAGAAGGGTTTTGCTCAGGAGATCAGAGCCGGAAACAGGTCCTTTCAGCAGGATCCTGGGCAAAAGCGAAATAGAACTTATTTGTACTGACACTCCCGGAAGAAAAATATATGAAGGCAGATACTGGGGAGACCCGGGATTCATCCAGTTATGTTATGATATCGTGAACATGAAAGAAATGAGGGCGTACTGCAGTAAACAGGGCTACCCGTTCAGGGTCGACAGCATGCACAGCCATAACGGGAACAGCTTCGATATGGGTGAGGCTGCCGGGCATTTTGCATATATTGAGGATCCGGATGGCACCCTGATCGAGCTTGTTGAAACCCATAAAATACCCATATTTAAAAAACTTGGCTGGTATCTTAACCTTAGAAAAAGGAAGCATGGCAGACCTCTGCCTGAATGGATACTGAAAGCTATGAGATTCTCAAGGGTCAGACTATAGGGCTCAGGGCTCAGGGCTCAGGGCACAGAGCTCAGGGTTAATAGAAGTACTCTCTTAAACTATGAGCTGCGAGCGATCTCTTCTACCTTCCTGAAAACCCTCACGAAGTTAGCACCCCAGATCTTGCTTATGTCTGATTTTGAATAACCCCTCCGCAGAAGTTCAATGGTGATGTTCTTCATTTCAGCAACCGACTTACATCCTTCAACTCCTCCCCCTCCGTCAAAATCAGTTCCTATTCCCACATGGTCAATACCGATAACCTGTACCACATGGTCGATGTGGTCAACTACATCGGCAACGGTTGCCAGTTTTTTGTATTTATTATATATCTCCCATCTTTCGTTCCTTAACTGGTTCTTCTGTTCATCTGAAAGCGTGTTGAATTCACCATATTTATTTTTAAGTTCAGCGAGTTTTGCTTCAAGTTCCGGGTTCGGCTCAGGGGTTTTGATATAGCTGCTCAGAATGCATATCTGGATTACACCTCCGTTATTCTTCAGGGCCAGCAGCATGTCGTCGGAAAGGTTCCGGGGGCTGGAGCATAGTGCCCTCGAAGATGAGTGAGATGCAATTACCGGAGCTTTTGAAATGTTGATTACATCATAGAATGATTCATCCGAAATATGTGATACATCCACAATCATCCCTAAACGATTCATCTCTTTTACAACTTCTTCACCAAACAAAGAGAGCCCTCCATGTTCAGAACCGGCCGGATCAGTGGAAGAATCACAGATATCGTTATTGGCTGAGTGGCAAAGAGTTATGTACCTGGCTCCCATATCATAATATTGCTTTACCCTGTTGATATCCTTTCCAGCAGGGTACCCATTCTCTATTCCTATGAATGCTGACAGTTTACCTTCCTTCTTAAGCCGGTAAGCATCATCAGGTTTCAGTGCTATTTCCGCCATGCCGGAATTCTTTTCAACATTCTGATGTATTGCCTCAATAATCCTTATTATTTCCAGGTGAGCCCTGTCTGTAGTCGAATCATCCCTTGACCCCTGTCCGATATAGGCTGCAAAAAACTCAGCGTCGAGTCCTCCTTCAACCATCCTGGGGAAATCAACACACCCTCTCTCGTGCTTTTCCCCGAGGTCGAAGCCTGACCTTACAATTTCCAGCGGTGTATCGCAATGTGTATCAACCGTGAGGAAGCTTTTATGGAGCTTATCGGCTTTCCTGGCAAGCTGTTCTTCACTTGAGCTGCAGCCAGCAAGAATGATGGCAGTGAGAATTGAGAAGGTAATTTTTTTGATCATTTCACAGGTTTTAAGCGCCGAAAGATATGAAATTTGATGATCCTGCATCCTGTCAAGATGCTGGTTTAACACAATTTAACAAAGCGGAAGCCTCCGACGTGAATCGTCAGGGGCAGCCATGAAAAGAATGGAAAAAATGCTTTTGGACAGTGAGATAATTTATGTCACATTAAACTATCAGTTCTTATGAATTCATATCTTTATATGTTATTCTATTCCAACACTAAAGAAATCAATATTATGGCTAAAAAGAACCTTGAAGATCTAAGTAGTGAACAGCTTAAGAAAAGGAAAAGATTTGCATACTTTATTATGGGTATTTGCGCCGGTGTTTCCATAATTAGTATTGTTATAATACTAATTCAAATGGTCAAAGGAAGACTTGAGAGTATTTCATCCCTTGTTCCCGGGATTGTCCTTATTATGATTGTTGGAATCATGTTCATGGGCACAAAGAAAATCGATGAAGAGCTGGCAAGAAGAAATAACAAATAAAATACATACAAGGCCACGATCTTTAATTGAGATCCCATAATATCCTTTTACTCCTTGCCACGAAGTGGGTTAATTTGAATAACCCCCGGTGCCAACCGGGGGTAAAGCACTCACTACCAGATTGTAGAGCCCTGAAGGGGCTCAATTTATTTGGGTTTTACCTGGAATTTTTGTATCTTACCTTTTTCTCGCTGTATTATTAACTTAATCCTCAATAATTATGTCAAGCTACAGACAGCTGCTTTATCACCTTGTCTTCAGGACCAAGGATAACCAGCCTTCTATAAACCAGAAGAATACAGGGGAGCTTTATTCCT
>JBFYPG010000011.1:0-15605 GCA_041303415.1 Bacteroidales bacterium | reverse complement strand
CCGTTATATGATCAATAAAATCAGTATACACATGAAAAAGGTACTCACATTACTGCTGTTGGCTGTTTTTATGGCCACTCTCCTTACCGGCTGCAAGAAGAAGAAAGGGGATCCTCCCATTCTGCCACCGGAAGAATCATTTGTTATTGATTTCAGCAACTTTGAATCAGGCAAATCGGCTGATTTTTCTGAATTCAACAAAGGAGTTGAAAACAGCAACTGGGAGTTTGCGGTTCTTGTAACCGGCTATTTCAGGATATTGACCGCTTCAACACTTGTTGTTCCTATTTCAGCATTCAATGTGGCAGTTGACCAGACACCCACCTGGCTGGAAGAAAAGACCTGGCAGTGGAGTTATTCTGTTACTGTTGCCTCGGTTACATACAAGGCGCGGCTGGTCGGACTGATCAGAACATCCGACGTGCAGTGGAAGATGTATGTCACCAAGGAAGGAACGGGGGGCTTTGCCGAGTTCCTCTGGTTCGAGGGTACCTCCAAGCTTGACGGCACAGGCGGCTCATGGACTCTGAATGAAAGCGCTGCAGTGCAGCAACCCCTCCTGCAGGTCGACTGGACAAAAACCGGAATCTCTGTAGGCACTATCAAGTACACGTACACGAAAACAGGAAGCTTTAAAAACAGTTATATAGAATACGGAAAAACCACAGGAACATACGATTCCAATTATAGCATCAACTATTACAATGGCACAGCATTCTCCGAAATGGATGTGGAGTGGAGCTCAGATGATTCTAATGGACGAGTGATGTGCCCGTTGTGGTTTGGCGACAGCAGCTGGCACTGCTGGAACAGCACCCTGGCCAATACAGTATGCCCCTGAAATATAAATGAAATACTCTGGAGGGTGCCCGGACAAGACACCCTCTTTTTGTTTTTTGTCAATGAAATTTTTGTATTTTGCGGCACTCAAAGAAATGATTGCTGATGTCTGCAGGAAAGAAGGCCATACTCATCATAATACTGATCCTGGTTGCTGACCAGATACTGAAATTCTGGGTTAAAACGCACATGGTTATTGGCGAGGATATTCCCTTGTTCGGAAAATGGGGAATGCTTCATTTTGTTGAGAACAACGGCATGGCCTTCGGCATGGAAATGGGGGGCAAGGCAGGAAAGCTGGTCCTGAGCATCTTCAGGATCATTGCGATCACCGGAATAGGATGGTTCCTCAATTCCATCATCAGGAAAAAAGTGAACACCGGACTGATAATTGCCGTCAGCGTGATACTTGCCGGCGCCATCGGGAACATAATCGACAGTGCCTTTTACGGAATCATCTTCAGCGAGAGCTATTATCAGCCTGCCATTCTGTTTCCTGAAGGCGGTGGATATGCATCCTTCCTTCTCGGGAAGGTCGTTGATATGTTCTATTTCCCTGTGATCAACACGCAGTGGCCCGACTGGTCGCCTTTCAGCCCGGGGGAATCTTTCATATTCTTCCGGCCGGTATTCAATATAGCCGATTCGGCCATTACCTGCGGTGTGATATCAATACTGATTTTCCAGAAAAGGATGTTCAGGGATCTTAAATGAAAGGCAGCAGTAAGCCACTGGCCCTATTTTGCTTATATTTGAGTCCAAGAAATTTCCATGTCAGTACTTGACGACATCCGGAAACCTGTAGCCAGGGAAATGAGTGACTTTGAATCGTACTTCAACAGGACGATGAAAAGCAATATACCGCTGCTGAAAATAATACTCAACTATATTCTGCGGCGGAAAGGCAAACAGATGAGGCCGCTGCTGGTATTCCTGACTGCACGGCTCAACGGAGAGATAACAGAGGCTTCATTTGTAGCGGCAACCATGATCGAGCTTCTTCATACTGCTTCGCTTGTCCATGACGACGTGGTGGATGATGCCAATGAAAGACGCGGCGCCTTCTCTGTAAACGCCCTGTGGAATTCCAGAATTGCAGTCCTGGTCGGTGATTACCTGCTTTCAAAGGGTTTGCTTGTAAGCGTTGAAAAAGCACGATATGATATGCTTGAAATAGTGTCGGAAGCCGTTAAATCGATGGTCGAGGGAGAGCTTCTTCAGATTCAGAAAGCCAGGAAGCTGAATATCAGGGAAGAGGATTACTACAAGATCATAATCAGCAAGACGGCTGCCCTTATCTCTGCATGCACGGCCACCGGAGCCAGGTCCGTAACAGAGGATCCTGATACGATCCAGCTGATGAAGGATTTCGGCGAAAACATCGGAATAGCATTCCAGATCAGGGACGATATTCTTGATTATGAACCCAACGGGTTTACCGGCAAGACCATAGGCAATGATATAAAGGAAAAGAAGATAACCCTTCCGCTGATCAATTCCCTTGAGCTTGCTGCCGCCTATCAGAAAAGGCGCATCCTTTCAATTGTCAGAAGCAGGAAGAAGACCAAATCAGAGATAAATGAAGTCATTGAGTTTGTGACATCTTCAGGCGGACTTGAGTATGCTGAGCTGAAAATGAACCAGTACCGCGATAAGGCGCTTGCTATACTTGACTCATATCCCGATTCGGATGTAAAAGAATCGCTGAAGAAGTTCGTAAACTATACGACTTCAAGGAATAAATAATTCCTTTCTTAAATCATTATGCGGCTTCAAGCTCAATCTTGGCGACCTTATCAAGATCTTTCGTATAAAATGCTGATCCGATAAAGAACAGGACCGAGCCAACGACAAGTACAAACGGAAGGATCGACAGGGCTGTTTCAATATTTGATTTATCATAGATCCTGCCAATGATCATCGGCGCCATCGCTGATCCAAGCAGGTTCTGTACAATAACGGCAATAGAGTAGGATATCGCCCTCATTCCCGGATGTATCACATCCTGTGTAACAGATGCAGCTCCGGCAATAAAACACATAATGAGAACTCCCATGCAGAGAAGAACTATGTACTGGGCTGTTCCCGGATGCATATGCAATGCTACAAAAAGAGCTATTGCCGTAATTAAGGTTGAAACTGCCGGAAACAGTAATCTTGCATTTGCCTGCTTTTTTTCCCAGGCATTTGTAAGATATCCCCCCAGCGGGGCTCCCACAATGGCCAGGACCATTACAACACTGGCTTTCATGCCCGCTTTATCCATTGGCATCCCCTGAATATTTTGAAAATAAGTTGATAGCCATGTTATGAGAGCCGTTGTTACAAATACAACTGCCGCCATTCCAAAATAAGTATAAATAACAGATGGCCTCGTTAAAAACTCCCTGACCATATCTTTCCTTTTCATCTTGATCTTCTTTTCGCCCCTGTCAATAAATGCGAGATCTACTGTCTTATAATCTTTCAGAAAAAGGAACAGCAGGGCAATTATCAGACCGGGGATAGCAACAATACCAAAAGCATGTTTCCAGCCGAGACGTACGGCTATTACTCCTCCCAACAGGTGCCCGATAGCTGTACCGAGAGGTATGGAGGCATTCCAGAGACCCATCATCCTTGACCTTTTCTCGATCGGAAACAATCCGGATATCATGGCACTTCCGCCCGGAGCATATCCGGCCTCTCCTATTCCTATTAGTGCACGGGCCAGGAACAACTGGATATAATTACCGGTGAGAGCACAAAGGGCAGTGGCCAGGCTCCACATGATTGCCATGATCCCTATCGTTTTTGTACGGCTCCATCTGTCAATAAGCAATGATATCGGAAACGTGAGCAATACTATCGCCCAGTAAACAGCAGAAACAAGCATCCCTTCCTGCATATGGGTGATCCCCAGGTCTTTGCCGATGGAGGGCCACATGGAAGTAATGACCATCCTGTCGATATAATCGAACATGTACAGCAGGAACAGTAGAACAAAAATATAGTACGAGTATCTTTTAGAAAAAAGATATCCTTTCGGAGTTTCGGCACTTTTCATAGATTACTTTTTACGACCTGATGACCAAGTAAATAAAAAATATGGCAATTGATGATTTTTGTTTTATTTTTAAGTCTTTATACTTAGTGTTGTGTAAACTCAATTATGACGGAATATAAAAGATGGCAGTAGGCAGTGGGCAAAAAGTAAAAGGATAATTGCCAAATGCCATTTGCCAACTGCCAACTAATATTTAGCGACATAATAATTTTTATTTATATTAATTTGCAATTTGAAATGAGGTTCTGTTTTCATAACCAAATAATTACAAGATGGTAAAACTTAAACAAATTGAAGATTTCCTGGCATCTGAACCAATTGCTCTTGTCGGCGCCTCACGCAATCCCAAAAAATTCGGTTTCATGGCTTTTAAAGAGCTGAAAGACAAAGGATTGAATGTAATCCCGGTGAATCCTCACGCAACAGAGATTCACCAGGTAAAGGCATATCCGGATGTTAAAACACTTCCTTCTGATGTCAGGGGTGTTATCATAATGACTAAAAAAAATCAGACAGCCGGAGTGGTAAAGGAAGCAAAAGCAAGAGGATTCAAACAGATCTGGATACAACAGTCATCGGAAAGCAAAGAGGCACTGCAGGAACTTGAGGGGACTGATATCAATTATATTACCGGAGAGTGTATCCTTATGTACTACAAACCTCACAGCATTCATAAATTCCACAGGGCACTCTTAAAGTTTTTCGGACGATATCCAAAATAGTATTCACCTCCTTAACCGGCTATTAATCTGTAAGTAACTTTTAAAAAATTGTCTGAAAACGGTGAATATAGCAGTTACAGGGAGGCTTCTCAGGATTTGCTGCCGGTATTGAAGCGACGGACCGGAAATGATGTTTATAACATTTACCCGTCATTTAAAATTGCTGATAACCAGATTTTTACCGGCTTTGAATCTCTCGCCGAAAAGATCCTGGATAATAAATCGGTAACCATCGACGGCTATTCGGGTGTTTTTTTTGATCTCTTCATTTCCGGGCTTAACGGATTTCTTAATAAGAGAAATCTGTCAGTCAGATTAATCAGTACTGCCGGCTTTCTTAAATCTCCTGATGATATAGCTGAATTAAAAGCTCCTTTTTTGGGAGGGAATGACCCTCTTTTTGGGTTCAGGAGCAGTCTAAACCTTGAGGATTTTTTTGTGCCCGGGAGTCTTGAATCAATCTCCCCCGATCCGGATTCAGACATAAATATTATTGCAGGTCCGGGTGCTGCTCTCGCAAAATGGCCAGGCATTCTGATGTATATTGACATCCCGAAGAATGAGATCCAGTTCAGGGCCCGGGCAGGCTCTGTTGCGAACCTGGGAATGGCGCATGCTGAGGATCCGGCAATAATGTACAAGACTTTTTATTTTGTCGATTGGGTAGTCCTCAACAGGCATAAAAGAAAGATACTTCCTGAAATTGACTTATATATCGATGGCCAGAGGCCGGAAATACCGGTGTTCATGTATGGAGACAGATTACGGGATGCCTTATTGCTTATGAGTCATTCACCAATCAGGGTCAGGCCATGGTTCGAACCGGGGGCCTGGGGAGGAAGGTGGATAATGAAAAATATTCCCGGTCTGAATAAAAATGTACCAAATTATGCCTGGTCTTTTGAACTTATCTCCCCGGAAAACGGACTGATAATTGAAAGCTCTTCCATTATGCTTGAAGTCTCTTTCGATTGCCTGATGTATACAGAAGCTGAACATGTTCTCGGAGATTGTTACCAGAAATATGGAACTGATTTCCCTATAAGATTTGATTTCCTGGATACATTCGACGGGGGGAATCTTTCCATTCAGTGCCATCCGCGCCCGGAATATATCAGGGATAATTTTGGTGAGCCATTTACCCAGGAGGAGTCATATTATATCCTTGACAGCAAAGACGATGCCTGTGTATACCTTGGGTTCAGAGATGGTATCGATCCGGCCCTGTTCAGACAGGAGCTGGAAAAAAGCCATATCAACGGGACCGAAATTGATCCGGGAAAATTTATTATGAAACACCCTTCAGGGAAACATGATCTGTTCCTGATTCCTTATGGAACCATCCATGGCTCTGGACGCAATAACCTCGTTCTTGAAATAAGCACCACCCCGTATATTTTTACTTTTAAAATGTATGACTGGGTGAGAAGCGATCTGAACGGGAAACCAAGGACCCTGAATATAAAAAGGGGAATGGATAACCTCTATTTCAACAGAAAAGGCAGATATGTCAGGGAAAACCTGATCAGCAAACCGGAACTTACAGAGAGCGGAGAAGGCTGGGAAACATATAATCTTCCAACTCACGAAACTCATTCATACGGCATTTCCCGTTATCACTTCCGCGAAAATATTGAAATCCAAACCGGCAATAAATGCCTTGTTATGAACCTGACAGAAGGTAATACCATACTTGTGGAATCAGCAAACGGGAACAGGGAAGAGTTTCATTTTGCTGAAACATTCATTATTCCTGCTGCAGCCGGAAGCATTAAATTTTTTAATAAATCGGAAAGTGTAGCTATTCTGGTATCAGCATTTATAAAATAATCCGGAAATGAAAAAAATAATCCTTGTCCTGTGCATCATCCTGATCACTTCTGTGCTTAACCTGGATGCACAGAGCTTCATAAAGGAAACAGATCATATCATCAATGGCTACTCAAAAAAATTAGCTGGTCTTGATTTCGACTATCACTCCTGTATTCCGGGTCTTCGGGAAAGCCTTCTGACAAGGGCAACAACCGGAAAAGACTACCTTGAATGGGAAACTGATCCGCTTACTGTTGATGCCAATAAACCCTATGCTGCGGTAATCTGGATAACAGCAATCGGATCAAGCCCTGGTAATGCAAGGATGGATCTTACTACGGATGAAAACCATCATTTTGTGTTTTATACTGATGGAAAGAGATCCTGGAGTGTCAGTGGAAATGATGGTTCGTCGCTGAGCTTTCATTCAATTATGACCGACCAGCATGGTGATAACCATGGGTATATGATCCTCAGAATCCCCCGGGAAAAAGTCAGAAAAGGCAACCCGCTGAAAATAAAGGTGACCGGCGGTCCGGCAAATCTGACATCCTGGTACATGACTTACAGGAAACAAATAAGGACAGGCGTGACGCTTAATTCATTCCCGGCGGTAATAAAACAAAACGACCAGCTTCTCCAGTTCGTTGAAGCTGCTCTATTCTACTTTGGTGATTCAGCAGCTGCCAGAATCTATGCAGATAACAAACTAATTGCCAGTACAACACTTGTATTTGGATACAACTCCGTGAATCTTGGGCTGCCCCCGGTTTCCAGACCAACCCCCGTTAAGATGAAGATCGTAGCAGGTGATTTTTCAAACACCAGTCAGGTCACCCTTTTCCCTGTTAAAAAATGGCAGGTCGACCTCATCCAGCATTCACACACAGATATCGGCTATACACGGTCACAGACAGAAATACTTGCAGAGCACCTGAGGTATATTGACTACGCCCTGGATTACTGTGATGCAACCGACGATTACCCCGAAAATGCAAAATTCAGATGGACATGCGAGGCAAGCTGGCCTGTTGATGAATATCTTAAAAGCAGACCGGCAGGTCAGGTTGAAAGACTTTTAAGGAGAATAAAGGAAGGAAGAATTGAGGTCACCGGCATGTATTTCAATTTTGATGAATTGCCTGATGAACAAATTCTTGCAGCCTCATTAAAGGCTGTTGAAAGGATTAAAAGTAAAGGCATACAGGTTAACCTTGCTATGCAGAATGATGTCAACGGAATTGGATGGTGTATGAATGATTATTTTAACCTGGCCGGGATTAGATATCTGAATATGGGGACCCATGGACACAGGGCGCTTATATGTTTCGACAAGCCAACCATGTTCTGGTGGGAATCACCATCAGGAAAACGCGTTCTTACATTCAGGGCAGAGCACTATATGACCGGAAATACTGTCTTTGAAATGCAGTCAGGAGATATTGTCAGATTCAGAAATAATCTTCTGAACTATCTGAAGAACCTTGAATCAAAACAATACCCTTTCAGTGAAATTGCGATTCAGCATTCGGGATACCTGACTGACAATTCGCCCCCGTCAATAACAGCCAGTGAACTGATTAGACAGTGGAATGAAATTTTCGAGTGGCCCAGGCTTACCACTTCGACTGCAGAGGCCTTTTTCAGGAATATGGAAAAAGAGCACGGGGCTGAATTCCCTGTCATAAGGGGTGCCTGGCCGGACTGGTGGACAGACGGTTTTGGTGCAGCTGCAAGGGAAACCTCAACAACGCGCAAAGCGGCAGCATCATTGCTTTCAAACATGGGCGGCCTGACCATGGCCGCAACTGCCGGTATCAGTATCCCGCCTGCAACAATGAATAAAATCACTCTTGCAAACGAGGCGCTTCTGTTCTATACTGAACATACTGCCGGCTATTCAGAAAGCGTAAGAGAACCTTTAAGTCTTCCGACAATGGAACAGCGTGCGCTTAAAGAATCATATGCGTGGGAAGCAAATCGCCGTGTTGCATCACTTGGTGAAGATGTTATGGGATTGCTTCAGAGTAATTTTTCACGCGAAAAAGAGCCCTCGCTTCTTGTTTTCAATACTCTGAACTGGACAAGATCCGGCCCGGTGACAATATATATCGACCATCAGATAATACCGAGAGGTAAAACCGCAGGGGTATTTGACAGGGAGGGAATACGTTCTCCAGCCCAGGTATTATCTTCACGGTCTGATGGAACATACTGGCTCGTCTGGCTGCAGGATATACCGGCATTCGGATATAAAAAATTCTATTTACATCCTGTTGAGGAAATGACTCTCCAAAGTAAAGAAGATACAAATGTAGTTCTTGAAAATCAATGGTATAGAATTGTCCCTGACTTCTCAAAAGGGACTGTTGTCTCTCTTTTTGACAAGGAACTTTCAACCGGGCTTGTTGACACTGCTTCACAGTATGGAATGGCTGAATTTATTCTTGAAAAACTGGAGAACAGGAGCCAGATGGAAAGCAGAAGGCTTGATGCCTACTCAAGACTCCCTCTTGATACTGTCTGGTTCGATTCCATGATCAGGGGTGATGTTTTCAACAGCATAAAATTCCAGGGAGAAACAGAAACAGCTGAAACGCCGGATGGGTTTACGATTGAATACCGTTTATATAATACTGTCAAACGTATTGACGTGTATTGTTCAATAGTCAAAAAGAGTATTTTCACCCCTGAAAGTTTCTATTTAGCATTCCCCTTCTGTCTGGATAAAGGAAAGCACTTTACAGAACTGCAGGGCGGAGTGATTGAGACCGGTATTGACCAGATAACCGGTTCGTCTAACGACTGGTATACCGTCCAGAATTTTACTTCAATCAGGAATTCAAAAGCACAGGTTGTTGTGGGTTGCAGTGAAATGCCGCTTATGCAGTTCGGTGCAATAAATACGGGACGTTACCAGGCCGGTGCAAAACCACAGAGTACACACATATTCTCCTGGCCAATGAATAATTACTGGGTAACAAATTTCAATGCCGACCAGAGAGGAGGACATGCCTGGTCATATTACCTGACATCATCAGGAGATATTTCAAACGGATTCTCCACCAGATTTGGATGGGGATGCCGGGTTCCTTTCCTTACCCGAATACTCCCCGGAGAAGGGCCGGGAGATAACTATAACAAGGGATCATTTATCACGGGATGGCCTGATAATATCATCCTGATCAGCTCTGTCCCCGGCGAAGACGGAAAATCAATCATGTTGCATATAAGGGAAACTGACGGGAAGGAAACTTTACTTAAATTATTCAACAACATGACCGGAAAGCCGGTCAAAGCATATGAAACAAATATTGCAGGACAGATTATAAACAATAATGATAGTATAATTAAACCGTTAGAATCAAAATTTTTCAGGATTGATCTCTGATAAAGGAATTTTAAGAATCTTTGTAACTTGAAGTTTTATTTTGAGCAATGACTGAAATCAGCTATACCTTCAGTACAGAATTTACAGTCAGGGATTACGAATGTGATATACAGGGCGTCGTGAACAACGCTAATTACCAGCACTATATGGAACATGCCCGTCACGAATTCCTGATCTCAAGAGGCATAAGCTTCGCACAGCTTCATGATGAAGGGATAGATCTTATAGTTACCCGGGTTGAAATTGATTATAAATATCCTCTGCGAAGCCGCGATAAATTTGTTGTCAGGAGCAGTGTTCAGAAGGAGGGAAACATAAGACTGGTTTTTGTTCAGGATATATTCAGGATACCTGATAAGAAGCTGATCGTTAATGCAAGGGTAACAGGCGTTGCAACACGAAACGGACGGCCTGCAAGGCCCGGGGATATTGTGGAAAAAATAGGGCTCGGATAGCCGGGTCTGTATCAAACCAAATCAATAATTAAGATGATATCAAGAAAAACAGGACTATTAATATCTGCATTTCTGATTGCTTCAACAATTTCTTTTGCCACGGCAGGCGGTGTTGAGACTTTGAGAAAAAAATATGACAAGAAAGAGGTTTATATAACCATGCGCGACGGAATAAGATTATTTACATCCATTTACACCCCTAAAAATACTTCTGTCAAACATCCGATCCTTATGAACAGGACTCCCTATAATATTGAACCCGGAGGCGCTGACAATTTCAATTTTTTCATGCAGGGCTATTCAAGGTATGTCGAAGAAGAATATATCATGGTATTCCAGGATGTAAGGGGGAGATATATGAGCGAAGGAAAATATGAAGATATCCGGCCTGTAATTCCTGATAAAAGAAGCAATAAGGATACTGATGAAACAACGGATACCTGGGATACCGTTGAGTGGTTAATTAAAAATGTCCCGTACAATAATGGCAATGTAGGTATTTTCGGGATCTCCTATCCGGGATTTTATTCAACAATGGGTATAATAAACTCTCATCCGGCAGTAAAGGCGGTATCTCCTCAAGCCCCGGTAACTGCATGGTTCATTGGTGATGATTTTCACCACAACGGAGCTTTTTTTCTGCTCGATTGCTTTCCGTTCTACTACAGCTTCGGTCAACCACGCCGCGAACTTACAAGACAGGGAAACCCGGGATTTCAGTATCCGGTACCTGATAATTACGAGTTTTTTCTTTCACTTGGCGCCATAAAAAATATAGGTCCCCGCTATTTCGGTGACAGCATAAAATTCTGGAACGACGCTTTTGCCCATCCCAACTATGATGATTTCTGGAAATCAAGGGATCCACGGCAGCATCTTAAAAATGTAAAACCCGCTGTAATGACAGTTGGCGGCTGGTTCGATGCTGAAGATCTGTATGGCACTCTTCATACATATAAAGCCATTGAGTCTCAGAATCCTACTGATATCGATAACTACCTGGTAATGGGCCCCTGGGCTCATAGCCAGTGGGCCGTGGGGCCGGCTAATAACCTGGGTAATATATATTGGGGACTTGATGCCAATGACAGGTTCCAGGAGCTGGAACTTGAATTTTTTAACTATTACCTAAGTAACAAGGGAGATGCTGAGTTTGCAGAGGCAACAATATTCATGACCGGGGCAAATGAATGGAGGGAATACTCCACCTGGCCGCCTGAGAACTCTGAAGAAAAGAAGATTTATTTCCACCCGTCGGAGAACGCATCATTCAGCGCCCCATCTCAGAACAACAGTTTTGACGAATATGTTTCCGATCCGATGAATCCTGTTCCCTACATGGAAGACGTCCATTCCGGAAGGCCCGAAAAATACATGAATGATGATCAGCGGTTTGCGTCGCGCAGACCTGATGTTATGGTTTATCAGACTGAAATTTTAACTGAAGATATTACACTAACCGGTCCATTAAGCGCCGATCTTTTCGTTTCCACAACAGGAACCGATGCTGATTTCGTGGTTAAACTGATTGATGTCTTTCCGCCGGACCTGAAACCGCAAAAGGATCAGAATATCAGGGTTCCGCCAGGCGGATACCAGATGCTTGTTCGCGGGGAAGTATTCAGGGGGAAATACCGCAACAGCTTTGAAAAACCGGAACCATTCGTCCCCGGCGAAGTGACTGAAATTAATTATGAGATCCCGGATGTAGCCCATACTTTTAAAAAGGGGCACAGGATAATGATCCAGGTCCAGAGTTCCTGGTTTCCCCTTGTTGACAGGAATCCGCAGAAATTTGTAAATATTTACGAATGCTCCGACAGTGATTTCCGGAAAGCAACACACAGGATATATCATGATGCAAAGTATCCTTCACATATTAAAGTGACTCTTCTTAAATAAATGACCGGGAAAATATGACCGGAAATAAATTTGCATTAATTTGTAACAGAAATAAACTGCTAATAATTTATCAGTATGGCAAAAAAGAATCTGACACGAAGGCAATTTATTGCAACAGTAAGCGCCGGAGCCGGAACGGTTCTCCTTGGTTCCACGGCATCAGGAATGCTGGCATGCAGCTCAAAACCATCAACTGATCCGTTTCAGCTTGTAACCCTGGGTAAAACCGGGATTAAGACCACGCTTCTCGGAATGGGAACAGGCTTTAACGGGGGAAACCGTTCCTCGGCAATAACACGTGCCGGCAATGCTGAATCAATGATCCGGTACGCCTGGGACAAGGGAATCAGGTATTTCGACTGTGCTGATTCATACGGCACCCATCCTTTTATGGCAAAAGCCCTGAAAGATATTCCCAGGGAAAAATATACTCTCTGTACCAAGATCTGGGTTACACCCGGGACAATTCCCGAGACTGAACGGCCCGATGCTGACATTGTGGTTTCACGTTTTCTTAAAGAACTCAATACTGACTACATTGACATCGTTCAGATCCACTGCATGACAAGCGCCGACTGGACCACAGAATTCGGCAAACAGATGGAGATCCTTGAGAACCTTAAATCACAAGGTGTGATCAGGGCACATGGCGTATCGGTTCATTCATTTGAAGCGCTTGAAGCTGCGGCTGCGAGCCCGTGGGTAGATGTAATTCATGTGAGGATCAACCCGTTCGGTGCTGCAATGGATTCAAAGGATCCGGCACAGGTTACCCCGATAATTGAGAAGATGCATAAATCAGGCAAAGGTGTTATCGGGATGAAACTTATCGGCGGAGGCAACTTCAGGAATGATCCCGAAAAAATTGATCAGTCATTGAAATTCGTGCTGGGACTTAAAACCGTTGACATGATAATCATCGGTTTTGAAAAACCCGAACAGGTTGATAATTACATTGAGAGGGTCACTAATGCCCTGATAAGCTGACTCTCCTGTTAATATCCTTTGTGTTTCTTTGTGTGTACTTTGTGGTTAAAATATCTCTCTCATGAAAATCAGAATTATCTGTTCATTTCTGTTTGTTATGGTATCCGGATTCCTTTATTCCCAAAATTCCGGATTGGAAACAATAATAGCTAATGGTGCTGTAATCCAAAAACTTGCCGACGGGTTTCAATTCACCGAAGGGCCCTCAGCTGATAAAAAAGGAAACGTATATTTTACAGATCAGCCAAACGACCGGATTCTTGTCTGGAATAATAAAAAAGGCATATCAACATTCATGCAGCCCTGCGGACGTTCAAACGGTCTGGCATTTGACAGCCAGGGCAATCTGTGGTCTTGCGCTGATGAAAATAACGAGCTGTGGAAGATCTCTCCCGATAAAAAGGTGGAAAAGATCCTTAATGCGTGGGAAGGGAAGCTTCTTAACGGACCAAATGACCTCTGGATAGCTCCTGATGGAGGCATCTATTTCACCGATCCATACTATAAAAGATCGTGGTGGAGCCATACCGGAATGCCCCAGGCAAAACAGCGGGTATACTACCTTAAACCCGACCTTAAGACTCTTATCATTGTTGAAGAAGAGCTTCTTCAGCCAAATGGCATAGTGGGCACACCGGACGGTAAAAAGCTTTTTGTTGCCGACATCAGAGGTAACAAGACATGGTCATATTCAATTAATCCTGACGGCATACTGTCAGACAAGAAGCTCTTCTGTGAACTGGGATCAGATGGCATGACCATCGATTCTGAGGGAAATATTTATCTTACCGGCAAAGGAGTAACAATATTCGATAATGCAGGTAGAAAGCTGGGCAACATTGAGGTTCCGGAAAACTGGACGGCCAATGTCTGCTTCGGCGGCAGGAACCTTAAAAGCCTCTATATAACCGCCAGCAATGGATTTTACAGGATGAAAATAAAAGTCAGGGGCACAAGGGGGTGATGTCCCTTCCCGAATAATTATTATACTTGCATTCTTTTTTATCATATCTGAAATCGGGGAAATTTCAATTTATTATGGACGGAACACGCAGGGCAGATATCAGGCCGGGAATAGAAGTGATGGTGGAGCTGGCAGAACACAAGCGGACAGGTAAGCTTACCGGGGGGAGGGTAAAGGATATTCTAACAACATCGCCGAATCATCCTCATGGCATAAAGGTAAGGCTCGAGAGCGGCCTTGTCGGGAGAATCAAGCAGATTGTTCTGGCTTCTGCTTAATGTGCCGGACGGGCTGTCAGTATTTAATACCGGCTCCATATGTGTCAATCATTCAAAAATTTAACTAAATTTGCAATCCGCTAATATCATTATTTACCAAGATGAAATACGAGGATTTTCTTATTACCACACTTGGCAGGGGAAATGTCGTTTCTCCTTTGAAGGCCGGCCAGCGGGAAGACAGTCCCGTCTATAAATTCGTTAACGACCAGGAACGTATCATCTACGATAATTCAAATGAATATTACAAGCAATGCATGGAGACAGGTATGGCCCCGGTTTCATTCGAAAAAGCAGGTCCGAAGGAGATGATATTCTTTGAGCCGGCAAAAACCAAAGTAGGCATTGTGACATGCGGCGGGATATGCCCGGGCCTCAACAATGTTATCCGGAGCATAGTGAACCATCTCTTTTACCGTTACGGCATCAGCAGGGTGCTCGGCTTCAAATACGGTTTTGAGGGCTTCATATCTGACTTTAACCATGAAGTAGTTGAGTTCTCGCCCGAAATGGTAAGCGATATCCATATCTCCGGAGGCACCATACTTGGCACTTCAAGAGGAAACCAGGATGTAGGCAAGATTGTTGACACGATGGAGATCATGAACATCAATGTTCTGTTCTGTATAGGAGGCGACGGTACGCTCAGGGGTGCACATGCAATCCATGAGGAGATTAAAAACAGAAAACTGAAAATGGCCGTGGCAGGCATCCCCAAAACTATTGATAATGATATAGATCTTATTCAGAAATCGTTTGGGTTTGAAACAGCATTCTCCATTGCCAACGATATCATCATGAATGCGCACAATGAAGCCCAGGGAGCATACAACGGCATTGCGATAGTTAAGCTGATGGGGCGCGATTCAGGATTCATTGCCGCCAGCGCTTCGCTTGCCACCCAGGAGGTAAATTTTGTTCTTGTTCCCGAGATCAGCTTCGACCTTCACGGACCACGCGGATTTCTTAAGACTCTGCGCAGGCGGCTTGAAACCAAGCATCATGCGGTAGTGGTTGTTGCCGAAGGCGCAGGACAGGATCTTTTTGAATCGAAGGATTTTGAAAAAGATGCTTCCGGAAATATAAAGCACCAGGACATTGGCATATACCTTAAAGAAAAAATCAAGGAAGAATTTGACTCTAAAGGGTTTCCCTATTCAATCAAATACATCGATCACAGCTATATCATCAGGAGCAGATCGGAAGAG
>JBFYPG010000010.1:0-4708 GCA_041303415.1 Bacteroidales bacterium | reverse complement strand
GTCTTCTGCCCTTAAACCCGGCACCAACGTTAAACTCTTTGAAATCTTAAGAACTCTCCGTATTTTTAAATCCAGATTGAAATGACAAAAGAGCTTCATATCGTTGCACTGGACGTCCCCTGCCCTCCCGACTATGGCGGAATGATCGACACTTTCTACAGGATCAAATCGCTGAACCACCTTAACGTTCAGATACACCTCCATTGTTTTGAATACGGAAGACCGCGATCAAAAGAACTGGAATCCCTGTGCAAAACAGTCAATTATTATAAAAAGAGACCAGGTTTTTTCTCGCACTTCACACTTCTTCCATTTACAGTAAAATCAAGGAGATCAGAAGCCCTTCTCAAAAACCTGCAGAAAGATGATCTCCCTGTCCTGTTTGACGGCCTTTTTACAACATATTATCTCGGAAATCCAGCTCTTGCCGGCCGGTTGAAATTCATTCGTGCCCATAACATTGAACATCGGTATTTATCGAGCCTTTCAAAATATGAAAGGAATCTCATAAAAAAAATATACTTCAAAATAGAATCAGCAAGGCTGAAACGGTACGAGAAGATCCTTATGAAATCTGAAAGGATACTTGCCATCTCACCGGGAGACTATGAATACTTCCAGAACAGATACAAAAAGACAGAACTTATTCTTCCGTTCCACCCGTGCGGTAAAATCGAAAGCTTAAAAGGAACCGGAGATTATTGCCTCTATCACAGCAATCTTTCTGTCAGTGAAAATAGTGCAATTGCAGAATTCCTCATTTCAAAGGTTTTTTCCAAAGTCCCCTTTCAATGTATTCTGGCCGGAAAGAATCCGCCTGATCGCCTCATTAGAAAAACATCGCAGTACAGCAATATCAAAATTGTCAGCAATCCGGATAATGAGACCATAATGGGACTTATCAGGAATGCTCATATTAACATTCTTCCTGTATACGCGATCAACGGATTGAAATTAAAACTCCTTATCGCCCTCTGCAACGGCAGGCACTGTATCGCCAATGAAAGAATGATAAGATCAACATGGCTCGAGGAGCTTTGTCACATCGCAGATACACCTGAAGAAATGATATCAAAAATAAATTCATTGATGAAACAGCCTTTTACGGCAGAATCCATCTCAATGCGCGAAAAAATCCTTTACAGGTATTACGATAATTATATCAACGCCAAGAAACTTTCGTCAGTTATCTTTTCTTCGTAAGTTTTTTCTGCTTTATAAGCTCCAGTATCTTTTTATATGGTTTTTTGATAACTTTGGCATTCGTCAAATAAGATAGCAAAATGACTGAAAAAGTAAGACAAATATTTGAAAATGAGGCATCTGCTATAAGAAATATTCCCATTTCAGACAGTTATATGAAAGCGGTTGATCTCATATATGAACATATTCATGGGAGAAGCGGTAAGCTTGTCACTTCAGGAATGGGGAAGGCAGGAGAGATTGCTCACAACATCGCAACTACGTTCAGTTCCACGGGTACTCCCTCTGTTTTCCTTCACCCAAGCGAGGCTCAGCACGGCGACCTGGGAATACTTCAGAAGAATGATGTGATTCTGGCTGTATCCAATTCAGGAAAAACCAGAGAAATTATTGAGCTTATCGACCTGAAAAACAATCTGTTCCCAGATGTCCCTGTAATCGTCATTACAAGCAATCCCGAAAGCCCGCTTGCCATGAAGTCAGACTGCTTTATCCTGACAGGAGCACCGCAAGAAGTGTGTCCGCTCGGACTAACACCAACAACCTCCACAACGGTCTTTACGGTCATTGGCGATGCACTTGTTGTTCTGATGATGGAAAAGATCGGCTTCAAGGCTGAGGATTATGCGAAACGGCACCACGGAGGATACCTTGGAGTGAAATCCCGGGAAAAAAGTACAAAAAGTTAAAACCTCCGGGTAATTTCTTTGCATCATTAGAGAAAAAGAGTAGATTTGAAATTATCATAAATTACTAATCCGGAAACCGTAAAACTATGACAGACAATACTTCATCTGGTGCGATAAGCAGGAAGGATTATATCTTTTCCATAACTATCATCGGGCTCTTCTTCTTTATTTTCGGCTTCGTGACATGGCTGAACGGGATACTTATTCCTTTCCTCAGGACAGCCTGCGAGCTGAATGACTTCCAGGCGTATTTCGTTGCGACCGCCTTCTATATTGCATATTTTGTTATGGCCCTGCCCATGACACCCATTCTGAAAAGGACCGGGTTCAAGAGCGGCATGTCGGTTGGATTATGGATCATGGCAGTCGGCTGCCTTGTTTTCATTCCTGCCGCGCTTACAAGAACATTCGGACTTTTCCTGGCCGGGCTATTCGTGATGGGAACCGGACTGACTCTCCTTCAGACAGCCTCGAATCCCTATATTACAATAATAGGACCCAGGGAGAGCGCTGCAAAAAGGATCAGCATAATGGGTATCGCGAATAAGTTTGCAGGAGTCATCGCACCCATCATTCTTGCCAGCATCATACTGAAAGACTCACATATACTTGAAGATAAACTTGCGCAGGCTGCAGATGCTATAACTCGTGCAACTTTACTGGATGAACTCGCCAGGCGTGTCATCATGCCATATATAGTTATGGCGGTGGTCCTCGTTTTGCTGGGATTGCTCCTGAAGTTTGTTCATCTTCCGGATATCGATACAGAGGCTGAGGATGAAGCAGTTGGTGAAGTTAATGTTAAAAAGACAAGTATCTGGCAATTCCCGCATCTCATACTGGGCGTTTTAGCACTCTTCTTTTATGTGGGAGTAGAGGTCATCGCCGGAGATACAATAATAAGGTACGGCCAGTCGCTGAACATTCCAATGGACTCGGCAAAATATTACACGTCACTTACAATGCTTGCCATGATCCTTGGATATGTTATGGGGATCATTTTCATTCCAAAATACCTTAAACAGGCTAATGCACTGAAAATATGCACTATAATAGGTGTTTTCCTTGCACTGGGTGCTGTACTGACACCCGCAAGTGTGGCATTTAAAATGCCTTTTATCGACCTTGTCACATTCAAGTCCCTTGAGCTTGTTCTGCCTCTGACAGTACTGTTTGTGGCACTCATGGGATTTGCCAATGCTCTTGTATGGCCGGCAGTATGGCCGCTTGCCCTGAACGGTGTCGGCAGGTTCACGAAGACTGCCTCAGCAATGCTCATAATGGCAATTGCAGGCGGTGCTATCCTGCCACTGGTATACGGTAAACTTGCAGTGAGCTTCTCAACCCAGGCTGCTTACTGGATATGCATCCCATGTTACCTTGTAATTATGTATTTTGCATTTTTCGGCCATAAAGTCGGAATTAAGAATGACGCATGATCTGAAAGGACTCTTCAATTGTTTCAAAGCCGAAGGAACATTTCTCAAAGGAGAGCCATTCGGCAGCGGACACATTCATGAGACTTTCCATATATCTACTGCCGAAAGCGGCCAGGATGATTACATCCTTCAGAAGCTGAATAACAAAGTCTTCCGGAATATCCCTGAACTGCAGGAGAATATTGAAAGGGTTACAGGACACCTGCAGAAAAAAATTTCTGCTATTCCCGGTTCCGACATCAGGAGAGAGTGTCTCATCCTGGTTCATGCAATTGACGGCAAAAGCTGGATAACAGATAGTTATGGCAATTTCTGGAGGATGTTCGTCTTTATCCGCAACCATCGTTCATATGATATTGTTGATTCACCCGGGAAAGCTATGGAAGGCGGAAAAGCAATAGGACGTTTCCAGGCATTGCTTGCCGACCTTCCCGGAGAACCCCTGCATGACACCATACCATTCTTCCATGATGTCGAAAAGAGAATTGATAATTTCATCAATACCCTCGGGAAAGATCCTGTAAACAGAGCCGGGGAGACAAAATCCGAAATCGATGCCATGCTTAAAAGATCTGATATAATGAGGATCATTCATAAGCTTGGCAGAGAAGGAAAAATCCCTGTAAGGATAACCCATAACGACACCAAGTTCAACAATATCCTTTTTGATGAGAACGATATATCTCTCTGCATAATTGATCTTGATACGGTAATGTCGGGCTACTTCCACTCAGATTTTGGCGATGCCATCCGTACAGGGGCAAACAGGGGATCTGAAGATGATGTTAACCTCTCAAATGTTGGGATGGATATCGCTCTTTTTGAAGCATATGCCAGAGGGTATCTTTCAGAGACCAGTGACACCCTCAACACTGTTGAAAAGGAGTACCTTGCCTTCGCACCTCTTCTTATGACATACGAACAAACGCTTCGTTTTCTGACAGACTATCTTGACGGGGATATCTATTATAAGATCCATCATGAGCATCATAATCTCCAGCGTACGAGAGCACAGCTGAAGCTGCTGAAGAGCATGGAGACACAATACGGAGAGATGAAGAGGATAATAAAAGAGGTGATAGGGCATTAAGGCGTTAGGGCTTTAACAAGCAACTAGCAACTAGCAACCAGCAACAAGCACCATGACCTGGAACAAAGAAGAACTCAAGCTATTAAAGACTCTCAGTAATCCTGATAAGATCCAGGGATTTCTTGACTCACTGGATTACAATCCGAGATACGAATGCAGATCGCCAAGGTGGACAATGAAGCGACGTTGTGCGCACTGCTTTGAAGGAGCGCTGTTTGCTGCAGCCGCCCTGCAATACATTGGCTACAAACCACTTATTGTTGACATGAAGGCAGTGGAGGATGATG
>JBFYPG010000009.1:0-4480 GCA_041303415.1 Bacteroidales bacterium | reverse complement strand
TCTTGATTCATATTCTTATTCTTATGATACTCTGGATTCTGAAAAGCAAACTTATAACCGGATTATTGACGGAAATACAATAGAGGAAACCCAAAGAATTTCATTCTTAAATATCCCGCTTCTTTTTAATTTCCAGGTGCCGGTAAAATCTAAATTCGGATTATACCTGCAATCAGGAATGAATTTTTCAATACCGGTAAAAAAAACGTACCTGAGTAATGGCACATTTTCTTATACCGGATTCTACCCTGCTTACAATGTACTTATCACTGACATTCCCTATGAGGATATTAAAAGCAACGTCAATGTCGATAAAGAAGGACAGTTAAAAATTAAAAAAATGTGTCCGGAACTGGTTACCTCCGCAGGGATCTGGTTTATGGTAAGAAACAGTCTTCATTTTTCACTGGGTTGCTGCTATAACAGGATGCTGACAGACATTTCCGATTACCCTGCGGTATCAAATTTCCGGCTTTCGACCAGAACCGATCATATCAGAAGTTTTATGGAAGGAAGTGATAATATCTCGGCTTCTTCATTAGGTATTAAAATCTCATTCAGATATATACTTTAGTACACCCTTATCACAAAAAGTTCATATCGTGCCTGTCATTGCGAGTCCGGGTTACCTGGGACGAAGCAATCCCATTCATTCACTACGGGTTATACGGAAAGACACGGATTCCCGCCCTCCCCCACTCTCGCCCTCCCAATTACTTCATGCCGCCATGTCACTTTCTGCATGATTGACAATTTATGTTAAGGAAAATATCCTCGATAAAAGACCACAATATCACATGATTAATCTATCTTTAAGACGTATTTGTAACTTTTTATGGTATAAATATTGCTATTTTGAAAAATAGGTCTACATTTGAAGCATATTTATTATCAAATAAAGACTGTGTGGGTCTATCCACACTTGCCTTAGATAAAAACAAAACAACATAAAAAGAGCTATCCATACTATGTGGTAGCTCTTATTATTTTAACCTAATCTGTATGGCAACAACAAATCACCCATTTCAACTTTTCAAATTTGCATTCTTCCCCGATTTTAATTCAAGCATTAGTTACTTAGCTGGAACTTTAGCAGACCCAGAGGATTGGGATTTCTCTGATGCTGCAACAAAGACTCATTCTATTCTTAAAAACTACTTTGAATTTACTTTCAGAAAGTTACAAAGCGAACGAAAAGTAGTATTCACGCCTGATAACCAATATGCTTCCTTCAATACAGGATTAGTAACACCGAATCTGGAAGAAATATTTGCTTTCTTTGAAGCATATCGGAATGCAAGACCCGGACATACGACTCCATACTGCTTCAAAGCATTCCTTAAAAAAAGCGATAATCAATTACTACGCTATTTCGCTCATTCCTTGCCAGATGTTGCTAATTATTTCGAAAAACCTGAACTTCTTATCTTTAATCCTAAATGTGATTTAATCCCTGATATTGAACATATTATCGGTGATAATTTATCAAGATTCCCAGCCCATCTTCACCTAGCTGACGATGCTGAACTAAGAAGACAACTGTTTGGTGCAATAGATGAGGTAAAGAAAAAAGTAAAAACAAACTACAAGATTGCAATCCCTCAATATTATGATGGTAAAATCCAACTTCTTTTACCACTGTGTTTAACATCAGGTTCTCCAAATCCGGACCTAGCCTTGGTAATTCACAGATTAAATGACAGAACTTATACGGCAAGAACTTGTTTGACATTAAAAATGGCATATAATAATGCCAGACTAATTGTTAAACCTCAAAGTGATTGGCTAAAAACATAATCAGCAGCTAATAAGTACAGTCCTTTATTCCCTCCTCTGACAATCATTAAAAGATGTTTTACAGCCCTGCGGTCATGTAGTCGTCATGTCAGACGTGCATTTACTGCGAATCTCGTTCTCACAATGGATTCTACTAATTAACACAGATTCCCGCCCTGCTCCGGTCTACTCTTGGAATCATGTGCTCTATACACTGAGCCCTGAGCCTTCATACCGTCATACCGCAGTACCCTCTGAATTTTGTAGCCTGCCTGGAGTTGACGCGGTACCCTACGGAAATAATAGCATCAAGATTATAATACTCGAGATTCCTTTCTATTTTTCTTTTTCCTTCATTTTGAACTGTTCGGAAAATCCGAACAGTTAGTTCCTTTTTTAGTTCTCCGCTTTCGAAAATGTTTGTAAGATGCTCACTGATTGTTGATTTCACAACATCAAACAACTCAGCTATTGCCTTCTGTGTAAGCCATACGGTCTCATCTTCCAGGTAAACCTCGACTTTTACTGATTGATCATCAGTACTGTAAAGAATAATTTCTGAATTTCTCTTCATTATTTCTTATTAATTTCCCTTTTCTTACAATGGAATCTGGTGAATCTATCTCCCCTCCCGCGGTCTCCCTGGCTTCCGGAACGAAGGAGGGAGAAGCAATCTTATTCATTCACCGCGGTCCTGAGTACTCGGGATCACGGTTTTCTCTCCCTTTCTCCCCCTCTCCCCCTCTCCCCCTCTTCTTCTCCTCTGCCCTGCGCCCTGAGCCCTGTGCCCTGAGCCATAGTACCGTCGTACCTTCGCACCGTCACACCGCCGTACCCTCTACTATCCTTATCTCCTCCTCCGTCAACCTGTGCAGATGTCTTGCTACCTTGCAGTCATGCAGTCATGCAGTCGTCATGTCATATCTGACGTCATTGCGAGTCCTGACGTAGGAAGGACAAAGCAATCTTTCTCCTTAACCACGGGGTATCACGGAGTTAAACTCGGAGTTTCACGGTTTTCTCTCCCTTTCTCCCCCTCTCCCCCTCTTCTTCTCCTCTGCCCTGCGCCCTGAGCCCTGAGCCCTGAGCCGTCACACCGCCGTACCCTCTACTATCCTTATCTCCTCCTCCGTAAACCCGTACAACTCATATACCAGACGGTCAATCTCAGATTCAAGAGTGGAGGCGTCGGCAGAAGGATTTTTACTTTTCTGAGAAATTACTTGAATTACAATCTTAGATATACGTAATTGATATTCAATATTCAATCGGATTGGCAATTCTTTTAGCTCATTAATTTTAACTTTTGGGAATAATTCATTCTCTTCTCCAAAGAATTTCTTAAAAAACCAATAGATTAATTTAGAATTTAAAATGCCAAGAATAAACAACAGCAAATCTTTGGATTCATTTGTTATTATGTGTGTTGTGTCATTTGTAAAGTAGCCTTCTTCATCCAATGCTGAAATTATCCCTTCACCAGTAATCTCTCGAACAATAATCTTCTTATTTATAAATAAATCTTTTGTTTTCGGAGACATTAACCAATCTCCCCACTTAACCCATTGAGTATTCGTTTCAATATAGAATCTTTTAATGTTACTGCCTTTAATATCAGGATAATATTCATCTGATAGCTTTACGTTTGAATGGTAAACTCGATTAACGACGTCTTTTTCTATTTGAGGATAGTCTCCATAGACTGATTTTCCGTAACCCACTTGGTATGGCTTATAACCTCCTATAATTAAACATAGATTGCCTAATTTTTCAGAGTTGCGAATAATTGAATCTAACAATTTATAATCAATTAAAGTCATTGAACAGGAGATCTTTCCAAGCCTAACCCACTTATCTATAGGTATTTCATTATACAATAGTGAATTCAATAAATCTCTTGGCATCTGTAATTGAACCGTATTTACATTCGCATTGATTGAAAAACTATTTTTTATAATTAAAATGCAAGTGTCTATATTAGCATCTTCAAATACAGCATCCACGAAGTTGATAACAGATAATATTTGCTTTTTGAGTATAGTTAGTCTGAAATCCCTACCAGTTTTTCTGGACATCCAACTATTTGGAATTATTAAACCAAGTAAACCAGTAATTTTACAGATTTCCAATCCCTTAAGATAGAATAGTTGGTATGAGTCAGTTTTCCCTTGAATTGAGATTAAATCTCCAGAATTTCTTAGTATTTCATCAATATTTGTTCCATACGGCGGATTCCCGATCACCACATCAAACCCAAAAAAATCGCCATCGTCGTTCAGCACCTCAGGAAACTCAAACCGCCATTCAAAGGCATTTTCATAAATTTTGTTGCTCTTTATTTCCGCGATCTCCGTATCAAGCTTCTGCATCTCCTCTGTCAGCTTCTTCACCTTTTTGTTCCACTCATCCTTCTCCTTCTTAGATTTGTCGAACAGCACTCCCTGCCCGGTAAGAGTATCGAGCACACCTTTAAGCTTGTTAAGCTTCAGGAACCGCTTGTCGTTCTTTGCAACTTCCGTTTCGAACTGTCCCTTTATCTTTTCTATCAGCTCCTCCATGTTCCGCTTCACCTCTTTTGACGGTGCATTGCGGTAGGTCATTATCGCTTCACGGTAATTGTCTACATTCCATTTAGCCGATTTTAATGCGCTCTTTATGTCGGCATCAAGCGGGTAGCGGCTGATCAGGGAATTGCCGCACTTGA
>JBFYPG010000008.1:0-10012 GCA_041303415.1 Bacteroidales bacterium | reverse complement strand
GCCCATTTCGGCATGATCGGGGCCTTGCCTGTTATTGACCTGTATCCGCTTATAACCTCATCAATATTTTCTCCCCGGATGAAATAATAGTCAATCTGATCGCCCATTTCCGACCAGAGCGAAAGATTGCCCTGTTCTGAAGGAGTCCGCGGGCTGAGAGCTTTAAGACCTATGTACGAAATACCGCCGTCAGGCTGCCATTCGATCCTGATGGAGTACTTTTTCCCCTCTTCCATCTCCTTTCTGAATTTAAAGGTATTGGGGTTCCATGCGGTCCTCCACCTTTCGGCAACTACAGGTTCATCATCAATGAATAATTTCGTGTATCCTGCATAATAAAGCTTAAAGTGAAAAAGCCCGCTTTCTTTAGGTTCAATCTTTCCTGTCCATGTAACTGTTGAGCCGTAAAGAGAAAAATTCTCAGGAAAATTCATTACAGTTTTAAGATTCTCATAATCAATATGTGATTCCTGTCTCTTAATAAATATCTTATTTGTATCAGAGTCAATATAATAAGTGGCTGTCAGTCCTCCCTCTTCACCCTTCTCATCATAAAGAGTGAACAGATCCATCTGCGAATAATCCCGCAGATCGCCGAATTTTGTAAGCGAATAATTATCCCAGAGGATACCGTAATTCCTGTTTGAAACAATAAATGGTATTGATACCTTGGTATTATACTGGTACAGGGTTTCATTCATCCCCTTGTAATTAAATTCATCTGACTGATGCTGCCCGAGCCCGTAAATGGCCTCATCGTCAGGTGATTCGAATACCTGGCATAACGAATAGCCGTCAGTTCCCTCCACTGAAAATGGCTTAAAGGATTTCCCTCCGTCCCCGGGTTCCTTGAGAAGGACATTGAAATTTTTGTCATAAAAAACCAATCCGCCTGTACTGAGAGAGATCCTCGCATTGATCCCGGATGTATAGAGTGTGACACTGTCTCCCCCGGCTTCAGCAGTGAATGCAGCAACTGAAAGGTCCCTGTTATCTGCAACAATAAGGCTCTTATCCTTTGAAAATTCAGATTCAGGGGATGCTACTACATGAATTATGTTTTCGTTAATGACGTCAAGCTTTATTTTCTTTGCGTCCGAGCCTTTCTTGCCCTTGAGGTTTACAATAATCCCGGAGGATGTTTCCTGCCACCGCTGCGAAGAGCAGCCTGCGATGAACAGACCTCCCAATACCAGAAATATTATCCTTTTCATTTTTCAGTAATGGATCTGAACCTCTGCTTCAATCTCGACAAGAAGATCATTCCGGCATACGTCAGCTTCAATGAATATCATAGGAATCCCGGGCAGCCTCTCTTCACATACTGACCTTACAATATCAAAATCTTCCTGGCGTTTGATGTAAACCCTCAGCAGACTGTAATTAAGTGAATACTCCGATGATTCAGGCAGTGTCTGATTTATTCTCCCTGCCTCTGACAGTCTTGTGATATTCTCCAAAGTAACCAGTGTTTGTTCCTTAACATTGTTTTTACCTTTCGTTTCCTGTCCTTTGATTGAAGCAGTGCCTGACACGTAAAGTACTGCTTTGCCTTCGGATGCTATGATCAGCGCGCGCTCAAACTGCGGCGGTTGTTTTTTGGTCTTGTCCGGTTCTTTAATACCTTTAAGCACCTTCTGGTCATATTCATAAGCGTTTACCTGGTCAGGATTGCTCAGACCGCTGATCTTCACTGTCGCATCAGGCATCACTGCGCAGAAATCGATTATCACGCTTTCTGATTTCAATCCAATTCCTGTAGCTGCAGGATAACCTGTCACTGTCCTGTATCTGGCATAGTACTCGCTTCTCACTTCATTGAAAACCTGGTAATGCTGCAATCCATTCCGAATTGCCAGTATGTTTCCCACATAGTTCCACTGGCGTATGATATTGTTAAGGGTCATCCCTTCAGCTGCCAGGAGAGATACTGCATGATCAAAAGCATTTTCAGAGGCTTTTCTTATATCCCCGGAGAAGAATCCGCTTCCTGAACCTGCACCCCAGACCTCTTTTCCCCATCTGTTGTTTATTACCACATAAGGCATCGATTCATAAAACCTTGTTGCAGCTATATCGTAACCCGGTATCAGAAAAAGAGCTTCGACGGATACTTTCCACGGTTTATACGGGGGATGAACCGTGACGCTGACAGCGGGAGACTTGTCTTTGAGTTCATTGACGATGCTCCCGAGGATTATCTGCCTAGCATTCAGATACTCCTGATCTTCTGTTACGGATAAAAAAACATTAAGCTTAAGAGGTCTGTAACCATCCTTAATTGTCCTGGTCATTTGAATCAGACACTGATTCCATTCGTCCCCGATCCTTCCCTGCACTGATGGTCTGAATATAAAATAACTTTTCATGGTCCTTTTAAAATCCTCCTTCTCAAAAATAATATTTTTTAAACATGATCCTTCAGACCAGATCATAAATCCTAATGATGCGGATCCCTTCCCGTTTTATTTTTCCAGTCAGCATTCAGCCACAAATTTCCGGAAAAGGAACTACCTGAGTTTTCACCTGATAAACGACTGCCGGCATATATGAAAATATTTCTTTTGAACACTAAATTCTCATGAAGAGAGGCATTTTCAAAACTGATCGCAGGAGCCTTCGTACTGAAGATAATATTATGGTTTATCCTGCAATTTTTCAGCTGGCCTTTCTCATTCGATCCGTTCCAGAGAAAAATACTGCCTGCCCCTTCGGTTGTATTTGCATCATCACAGCTGATACAATACTTTATTATATTATCCGACCAGCCTGATGCTCCCGGGTACTGGAATAGTCCGTACCCTGCCCCCTCGTTCCCGTACGAAATGCAGAACCGGATGATTGAATTAGTTACGCCGCCGTCGAGGTCAAATCCGCCTCCGTCCTTTGCTCCGGGAGATGTCTTGTTCCTGTAGCTGATGCAATACTGAATGATTACATGATCGCTCTGCCAGGCCCATATTCCCACGGGCCCGTTTCCCAGCCTCGGCATATCCCAGCCGTTGTTGTTTGCCCTGCACCGGTCAATGATCACACTGTCAGATACTCCAACGAGGATACCGTTTCCGCTGTGGTTATCAAGTATAGTGGGATCACCGGAATTGTTTTCAGCCATGCAGTCCTGCACCAGGATTTTTCCTGAGGTTTCATATGATGATCCCATTATGTTGATACCGCAGAATCCGTTGTCAGCAGCCAGAACGTTTTTCACTTCGCAGTTCCTGCAATCATACAGGTCGACACCGGACTTCTGAAATCCTTCCGTCTTTAAATATTCTATCGAACAATCTGAAGATCTGACAAGAGCGAATCCATTTGTCGTATTACCCGTCTTCCTTCCGTTACCTCTTATGTCAATATTTTTTACCCTGATATTCCTGCAATTCTCGATCCTTACTGCTTCTCCGTTTCCTCCGTTTATTACGGCTCTTCCCCTCCCGGCAGAGCTTATTGATACAGGATTCCCCGGAACAGCCTCTTTATCCTTTATGGTCAGGGTTCCTTCATAAACCTGGCCCCCTGTCAGGTGCACATTTTTTAGTTCAACTGAAAGAAGTTCGTTCAGCCTGGCGAGGGTTCTTACCGGATGTCCTGAATCTCCGTTGTTTTTGTCGTCGCCCCTTTGTCCGTCAATGAAATACCCCCCGGTAACTCCCTGATGAATGTCGCTGCGGCATGAAACAGCACAAAGCAGAGAAAAAACTACCAGAAAAAATGATGATGACTTCATAAGAGACCCTGTTTTATTCAACAATCCATTCGTAAACGCCGCTTGCAAACTCCCTGTTAAGCTTTATCGCCAAAGCTCTGCCGCGCCATGCCAGGGTTGAAGAAGAAATCGGATTCGAGCTTTCCGTTTCAAAGGGTAGCCATACCATCATCTGACCCGGACCGCGGTTGTTCCATAAAGCATATGGTATCAATGTAACATATTCTTCTCCCAATCTTTCAACATTTCCATCAAGAGTCTTTTTCGTCTGGAAGCCTTTTCCCCTTATTACCTCTGCCCCGCCGAGCAGCGCAGGTGAATATTCAGTAATGAAGGATGATTGCCTGTCAAAGACAAGATTCAGAATATTGCCTGTATTGTTATCCGGCCATTCGGCACAGTAGACCACGGGGCCTCTCTGAATGGCCATCTTTCCCATATCTGCCTTCACCCTCTCATCAGCGATTACCCTGCGCACCGGCATCGGAAGATCGATGCTGATCCTGTCGCCTTTCTCCCACCTTCGGTATATCGCAGCATATCCGTTCTCAATTTCAGGTTCAAGAATCTCTCCATTTACCGAGATGGTATATGCCACACTGTCTGAATCATCAAACTTGTAAAGTCCTCCCGGAATAGCTTCATTCATTGCCCATCCCGGGATTCTAATCTTCAGGGTAAATTTCCCGGCTGTTTCGGGGAAGATTGAGATATCCACCCTGCCATCCCACGGGAAACCGGCCTCCTGGGTTATTCTTACCCTGTTCTTTCCAAATTCAATATCAGCTTCACCGGTAACGAAAAGGTTCACATAGAGCTCCTTACCGGTAACAGCGTATATATATCCCGGAATGGCAGGAACAAAGCGAGCTATGTTTGACGGACAGCAGGCGCATCCGAACCAGGCGCTTCGCTCATGCTGTCCATTCGATTCGAGAGGGTTCGGATAAAAGAACCGGTCGCCTGAAAGCGAAACGCCGGAAAGCATTGAATTATAAAGTGTCTTTTCCAGAATATCAATGTATTTTGATTCCCCGTGCAGCAGGAAAAGCCTGTGATTTGTGAAGATGTTGCCAATGGAGGCGCATGTTTCACAGTAAGCCGACATGTTGGGCAGCAGATAAGGTTCGGCAAATCCTTCATTCCCGCCAGTCGCACCGATTCCTCCGGTGATATACATCTTTCGGTAAGTCAGATCCTCCCATATTTTTGTTATAGCGCTGAGGTAAGACACATCCTTTTCTATAGCAGCTATGTCGGCCATACCCGAATACATATATGTCGCTCTTACTGAATGCCCTACAGCTTCAGTCTGATCAACGGGCCTCAGGTGAGCCTGGTTGTAGGAATCGCCATCAGGCCCTCTTATATCAAGAAAGAACTTTGCCAGATCGAGATATTTCTTTTCGCCGGTCACCCTGTAGAGCTTTACAAGACCCATTTCTATTACCTGGTGACCCGGATATACCTTAATCCTGTCCCATCCGAAATCCCTGTTTACCAGTTCGGCAGATTTCAATGCAATATCGAGCAGTGATCTTTTTCCTGTGGCCTGGTAATGTGCAACGGCTGCTTCATACAGATGTCCTAGATTATAGAGCTCATGACTGAGTATTGAATCAAGCTCCCATCTGTTGGGGCTTGCCCATTCATGCAAGCCTTTTCCGCCGTGCTTTTCGGCAATGGTGCGGTTTGTATAAAGGTAACCGTCCTCCTCCTGGGCGGCGCCTATTTTATATATCAGGGTATCAAGGTATGCTTCCAGCTGCGGGTCAGGCTGTGTCTGAAGCGAATAGGCAGCGCCTTCAATTATCTTGAATACATCCGAGTCATCAAACGGATATATCGTAAGGAATTTCCCCGTATCAAGGCCTCCGGCAATCTCAAAGTTCTTTACCCTGCCTGTCGATTCGCAGTAAGAAAATGCGATAGGAATGGTTACGTTGGCATTCTTCTTTATCCTTGGGGCCCAGAAGTCATCGCTGAGCTTAACAGCGGTGAATGGTACAGGCTGAATGGGATAGTCGCCTGATCTAGATTTGTCAGAGCAGCCGGAAAGAATCAAAATTCCTGCAGCAACAACCAGGGTAAAATAAACAACATTTCTCATATGAATGCTTTTTTACCACGGAGTTGCACAGAGTAAGAACGGAGTTTCACGGTTTTTTCTCTATTAATCAACAGTGTAACTCTGTGCTAAACTCCGTGTCACTCCGTGGTTATCATTTTGCAAGTTCAATTACCACAACCGATTTTGCCGGCATGGTTATCGTCAGAATCCCATCCTTAAGTTTATAGCCATTAAACGAAGCCGGTTTAACGGTTTCAGATGCTTCAAAGGTGTTGTGCGCATTCATTTCCTTTGCAGAAAGTACTTCGCCTGATACATTCTTATATGTCTCACCAATCACGGGACAGCTGAGTACTATTTCCTTACCCGGATTCAGGTTTGCCAGGGATATATGTATTTTACCCTCTTTATCCACCGATGCTGAAGCTGATATTGCCGGGATCTTTCTGTCGCCCACGACATAATCTTCACAGCGGAGATCAGTATTCAGAAGCTGAGCCTCCTGGTGAACCCTGAACATCCTGAAAACATGATATGTAGGGGTGAGCACCATCTTGTCTTCTTTTGTAAGTATCACTGCCTGAAGCACATTCACGGTCTGTGCAAGGTTTGCCACCTTTACCCTGTCGGCATAATGGTTGAATATGTTGAGGTGAATAGCAGCAGTGATCGCATCCCTGAGCGTATTCTGCTGGTACAGGAACCCCGGATTTGTGCCCGGTTCAACCTGGAACCAGTTGCCCCATTCGTCGATCACAAGCCCTTTGGTGTTTCCCGGATCATACCTGTCCATTATTGCCCTGTGACCTTTTATTATTGCATCCATCTGGTAGTTGAGCCTGAATGTTTCAAACCAGTCATTTTCGGTGAAGTTTATTGCGCTGTTCTTATTGCCCCAGCCGCCTGGAACTGAATAGTAGTGGAGCGACAATCCCTGGAACATTCCCCTGTTCTTTTCCTCTTTCATAAGTGTCTCCGTCCACGGGTAATCGAAGTCGCTTGCCCCGCAGGCCACACGGTAAAGGCGGTTTCCGGAGAAATTCCTGAGATAAGTTGAGAACTGACGCATCACATCGCCGTAAAAGTCAGGTGTCATGTTGCCGCCGCAGCCCCAGTTCTCGTTGCCGATAGCAAAATATTTTACCTTCCATGGCTGTTCACGGCCATTTTCCTTACGAAGCTTTGTCATCGGGCTTTCCGAGTCAGAGGTCAGGTACTCGACCCATTCGGCCATCTCCTGGACGGTTCCGGAACCGACGTTGCCATTAATATATGCATCGCATCCCAGCAGCTCGGTCAGCTTCATGAACTCATGTGTTCCGAAAGAGTTGTCTTCCGTCACTCCTCCCCAGTGAGTGTTGATTATTGAAGCTCTTTTTTCCTGCGGACCGATACCGTTTTTCCAGTGATACGTGTCGGCGAAACATCCTCCCGGCCAGCGGAGGTTCGGAACTTTTATCTCCCTTAGAGCGAACAGGACATCGTTCCTGATGCCGTATGTGTTTGGGATCTTAGATTCTGTTCCTACCCATATACCTCCGTAGATGCAGGTACCAAGATGCTCCGAAAAATGTCCATAGATATCCTTGCTGATCACCGGACCCTGGTGATTGGCAACGATCACCAGCTGGTTAACAGCTCCGGATTCTTTCTGTGCATTTACAGTGAAAACTGCACAGGAAAGAATAAGTGTAATAATTACATTTAATTTTTTCATATCACGTGATAATTATTGATTACAACTTCACTTAGCGTACCTTTGCGTCTTAGCGTCTTTGTGGCCTGATTTTTTTTGCCGCGAAGGCGCTAAGTATTACCTAATTCATTCTCAATGAACAAACCCAGTTTTTTATACTCCAGGAAAAGTTTTTCGTATTTTTTTGCTTTTGCCGGATCGGGTTTATACTCTTTCTCAAAGCCACTTCCCATTACATTTTGTGCCGATGGGATATCCTTATGGATGCCTGCAGCCACCGATGCTGCCATTGCCGAGCCAAGGGCACAGGTCTGGTCTGAAGAAGCGACCCTGATCGGCATGTTCAGGACGTCAGCCACCACCTGCATCACATACGGGTTCTTTTTGGCAACCCCCCCGGTGGCGATAACACCATCGATCCTTACGCCTTCGGATATGAAGCGCTCATTGATCATTTTTGATCCGAAAGCCGTTGCCTCGACAAGCGCCCTGAAAATTTTCGGGGCATCAGAGCCAAGCGACAATCCTGCTATTGCACCTTTCAATGCCTGGTTTGCATCGGGTGTCCGCCGGCCGTTCAGCCAGTCAAGCGCCACTATAGCAGTATCCTCCTCCGGGATATTTTGAGCCTGCCTGCTCAGCTCAGCAATGACCCTTTCAGCACTCTCTTCAGCAATTCTGGTCCTGGATTTCCCATCGAGCCATTCCATTTTTGAAATGATCTCATTCACGGGCCACAGCAGCAGCTTCCCGAACCAGGCGTATACATCCCCGAAAGCCGACTGTCCTGCCTCAAGCCCAAGCATCCCTGGCACAATTGAGCCATCTACCTGTCCGCATATCCCTGCGACCAGCTTATCGCCAACCTCTTCCATCGGAGCAATAAGCATGTCGCATGTCGATGTCCCCATCACCTTTATCAGCTGGTAAGGCTTTATCCCGCCTCCCACAGCGCCTTGGTGTGCATCAAACGACCCGGCTCCAACCTTTACATCTTCCGGCAGTGACAGCCTTTTCGCCCACTCCTTTGAAATTGTTCCCACCGGAACATCACAGGTAAAAGTATCTGTATAGAGTCTCTCTCTCAGTCCCTCCAGTAGTGGATCGAGCCTGACCAGGAATTTTTCATCGGGCAGTCCCGAGTACTCGGGATGCCACATAGCCTTATGGCCTGCCGCGCATCTGCTTCTTTTTATTTTAAGCGGATCGGTATTGCCGCACAGCAGTGCAGGAAGCCAGTCGCAATGCTCTACCCATGAGAAGGTATTCTCCCTAACCCTTTTATTCTTCCTTACTGTATGGAGAATTTTTGCCCAGAACCATTCCGACGAATATATCCCGCCTTCGTATTTAGTAAAATCTGTCCCTCCCCACGACCTTGCGAGGTCATTTATCTCCTCAGCTTCTTTTACTGATGTATGATCCTTCCAGAGTATGAACATGGCATCAGGGTCATTTTCAAACCCGGGCTTCAGCGAAAGCGGTACTCCATCCCTGTCAACTGCTATGGGAGTTGATCCTGTAGTATCAATTGTAATACCCCCTATGGCATCAACCATTTCTCTGCTTAACCCTTTAACAGACTCTTTTACTGTCTGTTCCAGCCCTTCAATGTAATCAAGCGGGTGCTGCCTGAACTGGTTTTGCGAAGGATCGCAGTATGATCCCTTTTTCCAGCGCGGATACTCAAATACCGACGTTCCGGCAGTTTTTCCGTTTGTCGCATCAACAACGACACTGCGCACCGAATCGGTTCCATAATCGATGCCGATAACATATTTCTTTACCATAAACTCCTTTTTGAAATATTATTTTCTGTCCTGCCCGTAGTAGGCATTTCTGCCGTGTTTCCTGCCGTAATGCTTATCGAGCAGATATTTGTCAACAGGTTCTTTCTTTCCAAGAAGCACTGTATAGAAAGCCATCCGCGCTATCTCTTCAAGAGCCACTGCATTGTATACTGCTTCATAAGGGTCTGAACCCCAGGTGAAAGCACCATGTGACTGGACCAGCACTGAAGGCACTGCTTCAGGGTCAATATTCTTCATCCTTTCGGCGATAACCTTCCCGGTATTGATCTCATAATCTTTCTCAACTTCACTTTTCCGCAGTTTCCTGGTGCAGGGCACACTGCCGTAATAATGATCAGCGTGGGTGGTGCCCATTGCCGGTATTTCGCTTCCGGCCTGTGCCCAGGCGGTTGCATAAGTTGAGTGGGTATGAACGATCGCGCCGGCATTGCCGAAAGCCTTATAAAGGACAAGGTGAGTGGCGGCGTCGGTCGATGGCCTGTATTTACCCTCAACAACCCTGCCCTCCTTATCAATGACAACCATATCGGATGGCTTCATTGAATCATAGCTTACGCCTGACGGCTTTATAACGATCAGACCGCTTTTCTTATCCCGCCCGCTTGCATTTCCCCAGGTGTGAATTACCAGACCATGTTTGACAAGATCCAGATTAGCTTTGCAGACGCTTATCTTTAATTTTTCAAGCATTTTATACAAATTTCAGATTCCTGATTCAATACTGC
>JBFYPG010000007.1:0-47766 GCA_041303415.1 Bacteroidales bacterium | reverse complement strand
GGCTTCTTGAACCGGCCCTTGTTGAGACTCTTGCTTCAACATGTGTATATGTGATACGCCAGGGGCTCGATGAAGTTATCAGGCAGGGAGTTCCTGCAGAAGCTGCAAGGGATTTCCTTCTTGGCCACCTTCGCATCCAAATGGCAGTCCTTTTCAATGAACTTCCGGGAGCTGTTTTTTCAGATGCGGCCAACAAGGCGCTTCAGAGAGGACTGAAAGAATTTATTAGAGATGACTGGAGGAAAGTCTTTGAGCCTGATAATGTGAAGGATCAGATTTTGTCAATAACATAACGTCCTGCCCGGCCTGTTATCATGCTTTAATTTATGGTGATCAACTTCCTTACTGATGCCGGTCTGCCATCAGGCGTTATCCCCTGGATATCTATTAAATATTCCCCGGCCAGGTCGGATGTCCAGAATTCCAGGATTATCCTGCCCTCATTATCAGTCTTTGCTGAAGGGTTCCAGTAGAGTGTGTTTCTGAAATCAGGCATCCTGCTCTGCTTCTTGAGCGGATCGGCGTAGTCGGGCGCAGAGAACAGCGGAACAGTCTCGGTGACACGGTACGGAAGCCTGACAACATAATCAGGAAGTGTAATATTGTTGAATTTGCCCGGCACTGTTATAACATGCACGATCCCGTTGTGAATATAATCTCCGGTCAGGTACGGTGTCTTCAGGATATCGATCTTTTCAATAACCTCGGGATCAATGCCGGCCAGGACTGACATGTCGTTTATTACCACACCATCGATCAGAACTGTCGGAGGTTCATCATAGTATGTACCTGAGAACGGATTCACGATCCTCATTTCAAAACCCGATCTTCTTTCCCTCAGCCTGACACCAGGGGTAAGTTCAAAGAACACTTCCTGCATGACCGGAAGACTGATATAATCGGACATTATCAGCTCTACCTCGGGTTTTCCATAGAACCTTTTTGCCGTCTCTGTGGGAACTGTTTCGGGTTGTGGATCCTGCCTGTAGTTCTTCCCGAAGATCATATTCAGCTGGTAGCGGGCTCCCAGGTCGGAAAAGAGCTTTGACACAGCCGCGGACACTGAATCGTTGTAGCTTACGGATAGCGGCAGCTTTCCTGAATACGGCGACAGAATCTCCAGGGAAAAGTCCTCCTCTTCAGTGAGGGGTTGTATAATAAGGTTTCTCTGGATCTGATCGACCGGCAGCATAAATTTAAAATGACCGTCAGCTCCTGTATAAGCATGGTAAAATGATGCGGTCTTTCCGGGGATCGACATAGTAAGGATTTGCTCCTTCTTGACCGCTGATGACCCTCTTTCTTTAATTATCCCCTCAATGAAATGCATATCCTGCTCCCTGACGAAATTCACGGGAACCTGTTTTTCACTCAGCGCCTCATTCCATTTTATCCAGTTGCTTTCAGCGGTTATCAGAAAATTGTCAATATCCGTTGCGTCCGGGGGAATATTGCTGTTCCTCCATGGGATAAAACCGAATTCAGTACCGAAATCGAGGAAATCTTTAATATCACTTCCTGAAACTGCATATGCCCTCGGGATAACCGATACGCTGAGATTTGAAACCGTACGGAGCCCACCTGGGGCATCCATACCGATTGTCATTTTCACCTTCTCCCTTCGCTGGCTGATATCAGGAACGTCCAGGTCAAGCCTGCTATGTTCTTCACTTTTGTCTATAAATATGAACCTTTCACAAAGAGGCTTGAGGTTCTCATTGAACAGGGTTACCTGATTCACCCCCCGTGGCAGTCCCATTTTCGTGATAATAACACTTTTGCTATAACCGGGAATCCTGAATTTGTCAACATAACCTGGATTGCCTTCAGACTGAACAAGAAGAGTATATACCTGACGATCTGATGAATATGAGTCTCCCTTTTCGGTAATTGTGATTGTGACCACATCTTTGCCGATATAATCGGCTTCCAGGGCAACTCCTTCATCATCGGGCAGGGGAAGATATGTAACATCGCCGCCGTGAAGGACATAAAAGCTGTTCCCGGTCACCGGGGTCAGTTCAAATGAACCAAGTCCGTGGCGGCCGGCGGTAAAAGAGGCCACCGAATCGCCCCTGCTGTTCCTCACGACGCCATTAAAAGGCGTCCCCCGCTGATATTCATCCGTAACCATGACAGCAATTTTTACCGGCATGCCGTTCAGCAAACTGCCTCCTTCAGGAGAGAACCTGACATTGACTTCTGAGTGCAGTCGTTCTGCATAAAGGGTTTTGCCCGTGAAGATGCTGCTCCTGAAAGGATTGACTATTGCAATATTCTTTGTAAAAGCGTTTCCCGGAAGGAAATTCTTCATCCAGTTCGAATAGATCCTGCAGGTATAAATACCAGGCGTCAGCGTATCGGGAAGGTGGGTGCTTCCCGGGCAGATGCCATCGCTGATCAGCAGGCGCTTCTGGATGACAGGTACATTATATGGATTAAGAAGCTCAAAATAAGCGATGCTGCTTCCAGGCGAGGTCTTTCCTGTCTGTTTGTCGAAAAGGTACGAGGTAAACCATAATTCCTCTCCTGCAACATAGACATCACGGTCGGTATGTATATACATTTCCTCATAGGGAATCCTGGTGCAGTAATCTCTTAAACGTGATACCAGATCATCATTAACTCCTGTCTGGGCACTGGCATTCTTTCCTGTCAGCAGAATGAGCAGAAATGAAATAGAAGCAATATGTTTTAATCCTTTGAACATCAACTCTTGATTTAATCAGCGTCAATCACGGCCAGAATGAAGGTTTTACCGATGTTCCCCTTGTAGTGCAGTCAGCACACTCCCTGGAAAAAGTAATCACCCTGTACGGATTCCCTATATCATATGTGTGATCATCAATTACCCACACATATGAATTGAGCCCTTCTATAAACACATATGATCCCCCCCAGATCGTATCGGCAGGACAGTTGTTATACAGATAGGGCATCCCGGCAAATTGTTCATCAATATAAATTCGTTTTTCAGCAATTGCTGAAACGCTGAAGTAGCCCAGAACGATCTCATCGGGGTTATTCTGGTTGTGGATATTGCTTGGGATAGCCATAGGCGTAACATCATATAGTCCGCCTACATTCTCATATACGTTCTGAAGCTTTTCCCAGTAGTTATATTCATCCAGGCTCAGAGAGTACTGCTTTACGAGTATGCTGTACTTTTCCTTGAGTCTGTCAGTATTGTTCGTCACAAAAAGAATAGGGTATTTCGTAACCCTTGCCTGGTCATATATGCTAGTATTCTTAATATGTATCTCTTCAGAAGCCCGGGTTATCCAGCATCTCCAGTTTTGCACATTGTACGGGAGCCTGAACTCCCATGTTTCGGCAAAGTCCCATCTGTAGTACAGGCATTGCTTATCCGGATCATAAGTATCAAGGTATATCTGGCATCCCTCCTCGCGGTTGCCGTACTCATTTGATTCGGTGATGACCACCCTGTTATAATAGAGTGAATCCACAGGCGGCACAGGAAGCATTTCCATGGGTGTTGAAACGTAAGTGCGGCCTCCGGTTGCTATCCTCAATGTATACCTGCCTCCGACACGTCCCCGGAAACTGGTGGAGTCGGTACTGTAAGTACCTGAAGGAGATTCCTTTAGAGTGTATGTTGCGTTATTCCCATCAGTTATGGTGACATTGCATCCCTTGACAGGCTTGGGTGAGACGATTCTGCCCAGAGGCAGTGTCCTGGATATATTTATCCTGTTCGTCCGGTTCTGGTCAGTTATTATCCCCTCAATCACGAGTATATCCGATGATTCATCTGTTTCCGGAATGAATTGGGTGATACATCCTGCTATCAGCGATATTGACACTATTATTAATATGACGTATCTGGTTTTCATAAAACCTAAAAATCAAAATTGAATGAAACTGAAGGTATCGGACGCCCGAATACCGACAGCATATATCCGTTGACGACATTCTTTTCATTCCTGAAGTAGATCGAATATACGTTCTCGCGGCCGAGAGCATTGTAGAGAGAGAATATCCAGTGAGGATGGGCGATCTTTTTCGACTTAAGGTTCCCGTTGACTGTGAGGGAAAGATCCAGCCGTGAATAGTACGGCAGCCTGTATTTATTCCTTTCGGAATAGTGGGTCAGGATAATATCTCCGATTGTATACGAAGCAACCGGGTATGTAACCGGTCGACCTGAGCTGTAGGTATAGTTTGCTGAAAAGCTAATCCGTCGCGAGTAGAGGTAATTCATCGTTAGTATCAGATCATTTGGCTTGTCATAGTTTGCAGGGAACCACTTGCCGGCATTGATCCTCTCTTCCGTGAAACTGCCGGTACTCCTGATGAGTGTGCGCGAGTATGTGTATCCGATGCTCCAGCGCAGCCTGCCTTCAGGTTTTTTCAGAAGGAGCTCAAGACCGTATGCCCTGCCTTCCATATTAACCAGGTCCCTCTCAATGTAGGTGTTCATTACAAGGTCGGTTCCTCCCTTGAAATCAACAATGTTCCTTATTTTCTTGTAATAGACCTCGGCTGAAGCTTCTATCTTATTTTTGTAAAGCATCCTGTAATAGCCTGCGGCAAACTGGTCGCCAACCTGCGGCCTGAGGTGATAATCACTCAGCTTCCAGGTGTCGCTCGGGCTGATGGAGATAGTGTTTGTAAGAAGGTGAAGGTATTGCCGCGTACGGTTGTAATTGAACTTAACAGAGCTGTTGTCATTCATCCTCCAGTTTGCCGACAGCCTGAATTCAGGTCCAGCATAGGCTTTGTAATTATTTAATCTGCCATAACTTAATGTATCAATCACAGAAGAACGGCTTTTGGTATAATCGGGGTCGTAAACAAGAATTGTCTGCGGACCGAATGCAAAATATGAGGAGAGCCTTAACCCTGCATTGACCGAAAGCTGATCAGTTGCAATGATCCTGTCCTCGATGTACAGTGCCGGTTCTAATGCTCTCTGCCGAGGGATGACATCTGGCAGAACCAGGGATGAGTCGCCAAGCGGAGTAAAGCTTCCCGGCAGAACCTCGTACCTTGTAAGATCCGCGCCGAAATTTATCTCATTTCTGCTACCCGGATACCAGTTGAAATCAGCCTTGAAGTTGGTGCTGTTAATCCTGTGTTCCAGCAGGAAGGCTTCCTCCTTTACCCTCTCGCTTGAAATATCGTAACTATAATAACTGTTGTTAAGACTGAGCCCGGTAAAAAACCTGCTGCTGAAAAAATGGCGCCATCTCAGGTTTAATATGTTGTTTTCATATTTATACACGGTATCTGAATTGAACCTGAAAGCATCCTTGCTGTAATAAGCTGAAAGGTCAACCTTGTTGTTTTTGTTAATATCGTACGAGAACCTGGCATTTATATCATAGAATGAAGCTCTGCTGTTTCTCAGCGAAGGATTGGTTAAAAGGCCCAGAATCCAGTTCGAGTATGTTGTTCTGGCAGCGATCAGGTATGAGATGGTATCTTTCTTAACAGGTCCCTCAACAACAACATGGGTCGTTATCGGGCTTATCCCGGCGTTCCCGATGAATTCCCTCCTGTTTCCTTCCCTCGGGGTAATATCAAGCACAGATGATAACCGTCCTCCGAACCTGCTGGGTATTCCGCCTTTATAAAGAGTTACATCCTTGATTATGTCGGAATTGACCGCAGAGAAAAAACCAAAAAAGTGCGATGAGTTATATACCGGCGCTCCATAGAGAAGGATCAGGTTCTGGTCTGCGGAGCCTCCCCTTACGTTAAATCCGGCCGATCCCTCGCCAACGGACTGTACCCCCGGGATAAGGAGGATGCTTTTGATTATGTCTGATTCACCCATTGATGTGGGCATCAGTTTGAAGGAAGTGATATTGATCCTCTCAACACCGACCTCAAAGCGCTGGAGTGTGACATTCTTATCGGCCGATATGACGGTTTCCTTAAGCGGCACGAGCGTGCTTCTCATTTCAATATTCAACTCTCCTGAGCCGTAAATATTAAGGTCAACAATCCGTTCTTTCATCCCGATAAATGAAAATCTTGCCGGATAACTGCCTCTTGGAATTGACAGGCTGTAGAATCCATATTCATTGGAAACAGTACCCACCGAGAGTTTAGGGATATATACAGTTACCCCTGCAACAGCTTCACGGGTATCGCGGTTAGTCATATAACCGGTAATTGTCACATTCCCTGGCTTGTTTTTGTCGGCAGGATTCCCTATGTCCATTACGATGTTGCCTGCAGACTGATCCTCTTCTACCGGACCTGAATAATCATTCCCGGGGATGAACTTTTCCTGCCGGGGCGCTGCCTTTTCAGAAACTTTCACTGCAAATCCCTGCGTAATGACGATATTTCCCTGGTCATCAGCATAATAATACATTGATTTTCCATAAAAGAGAGTGTCAAGCACCCCGGTTATTGTCAGCTCGTCACCATAGTCACCCAGTGTCATGCCTTTTATCCAGGTCTCATTGTAGAAAAACCTTACGGGGTATTCCTTCTCGCATGCTGTAATAAAATCAGAGAGGGTCATTCCGCTGTAGTGTCCCTTAAGGGCATACCTCTGCTGCGACATCATCACCTGGGATAATGCCAGAAGGAGTACGACCATAAGGTTTTTTGCTTTCATGTCTGTAATCTTATTGCCGCAGTGTGTCATAATATTCCAGTACAGGAATAAAACTACGTGGCTCTTTTTTTGTCACCCTGAGTTTATTCTGCTTTATGAAGTTTTTCATTTCAGCCTTCCTGTCATACAGTTTCTTCAGCAACTCTCCCTTTCCTGACACCTGAACTATCTGATCATCTTTCCTTATATATATACGGTGAAACTGTATGAAAAGGTCGTATCTGTTATCAACCGCCAGGATCTCAATTTCCTTCCTGTATTTGACATAGAGAGAAGTGGGGCCGTCATAGTAAAGATTCACATAACCATTGAGAGTTCTCGTAGAATCTTCCCCAAGATTTATCACATGATGTTTTTCTCCCAGATAATTAAGTTCAAACTCATTCACCATCTCCTTGTTGAGGATGATTGTGGTTGTGGAGTTTACCCAAAGCACTATCTCATCATTGAATACATCGTATCTGAATATTCTGTCCCTGAAAATTCTTCCGTTGAAAGTGATGTCACCGGTGATATACTCGCCTGTAAGGAAGTAAGGATTGCCCTTCACCCCCAGGTAAAGGTTCCTCCAGAGTTTCCCGTTCATTATGAGATAATCCTCCTGAGGGTTGTCCGGAACAGGAGCTGCGTTGACTGAACTACCAGGGACGGTCACAGCCAGAAAAAGAATAATAAAAACACAGATTGAATCGGATTTCCTCATTTTTAATTACTTATGCACTTAAGACAGCAGAGCCGCAAAAAGTGTAATTGAGATTGCGGTCGTGAAAATAACAAATTATCAGAACAATATCTGTTGACGGTCGAAGAATTAGGTTTTTTTAACGTTGCTGCTGCTCCATCAGGATGCCGGTCTTGAACATCCGGTTCTCGAGGATATCGACATACCTGAGAGCAGGACGTATCCTGTAGTACTCCCATGCTTTCTGAGCCCATGAGAGGGCAGTATCGAGATTGCCGTTAATCTCATTAATGATGGCCATGTTATATGTCGCCCTGCCTGCCACTTTACGTTTTGGGTGATCCGTTTCCTGCTCCCAAAGCTCGCCTGCTTCGTTCCATTTGCCGACCTGTGCCTTGCGTTTGGCTATTTTAAAGTTGTTGGTCCCTTTCACGTAATAGTCGCGCATCACTCTCAGCTCATACGGTATCAGGCGGAGCGCATAGCCCCGGCCTGCCTTGGTGCTAACCTGGGTAATGGCATCCTTTCTGCCTATAAGTCCTGCAACTGCTACCAGCGGTGTCACTCCTGTACCTGAAAACACCACTGACTCAACATGATGATGCTCATCAGCCAATGCCCTGTTTGCGGGATCATAAATCCTCCATCCCGTCTTTACTATGGTTTCCATATCGGCCCGGTGGACAATACCCGGGATCTTGATTCCCAGTACCTCTTTATCACCATCGTCACGGGTAGAGTAATTCAGCTTTGTATCGGTGTCATAATACTCAAGGGCAAAGAGCGCTTCTGTGCCTGTTTCCCTGCACACTTTATCAACTATATCCCATGAAAGGGGAACCGGGAAGATGCCCATAAGGCTTGGGGTCCTGAAGTCGATGTCAGTGAGGGTTTTAACCTCATCGAACCTGTCGTTGTTGAGCAGCTCGGCTGTCAGTCCGGTTATTGCCTGTTCTGCTCCGTCCCTGTCAAGGTTCACTCCCTCAAGGCTGAGGGCTTTATCAAGCACATCAAGAATTCTGGTTTCGTCAGTCGGGACGCTGCGGTTAATCACTCCGACCTTCCTGATGCCCTGGGAGAGTGTAACAGGGGCTGGTTCGACAACATTCAGGTAAAGCTGGTTCATCTTGCAGGAAACCAGAAAACCCGGGATCAGTATTATGAGTAATATTTTCTTCATAGCCATAATTATTAATTTGTATCGAAGAACTTATAAACCACGGAGTTTCACGGAGCAAATTCGGAGTAACACGGTTTTCAGGGCAGTGTAACTCCCTTTTAACTCCGTGTAACCCCGTGGTAAAAAACACTTCAGTTTCTCCATTTAGTCAATAATTCTTCATCTTTTCAAGCCGTATATTCCGTAACGCTGCCGTTGTGTTCCATGATGCTATTCCGAACGGCTTTGACAATTCCACTTCAGGCCGTATTGATAATGTCCTATCCCCTTTTACGAAATCAACAATAAGATCATCATCAATATATGCTTTTATAGTGTCTCCGGTTACCGTAAGGCAAATTCTGTACCAATGATCACTTTCAAACTGCATCAGTCTCGTAGTTTCATTTTCAGAGGCATCTTTCCTGTCGATGCTGCTTAACCCTACAACGGGGCCGCCCCATCCTCCAATGATAAGTGAGCAGGGCTCTTTCCCCACCGGGAAAGTCATTCCGCAGAAGAAATCATTTCCCGATACTCTCTTTGCTTCGAGCGTCACCCTGTAGTCCGTTTCCGGAAAATCCTTTTTCCATGTAATGCCCGTACACCCCTCTCCCATTCCAAGAATTATCGAACCGCCAGACACATATACCGGTCCCTGAGGGCCGAAATTGGTTATTTCCCATCCTTCAAGCGTTTTTCCGTCAAACATGTTTGAACTGACGGGATTTAATATGGAATCATTACTGGTTTCATTTCTATCTGTTCTGGCCGTATTCCTTGCCGTACAGCAATATAACGCCACAGCGACGAGCAGGAAAACCGTTAAACTCATTTTTCCCCCGGGGTCTCTCATAATTATGGATGCAGTATCAGCCAAAGTTAAATGTTTTAAGCAAAGAGACTCGTTAAATCTGCCATTTTATTACCTTAGTAGAAATTAAAATTGCAGATCTGCATCTAACCTAAAAACAAATAAAAAATGGCAACAAAAGGAAAAATTAACCGTCGTGAATTCCTGGGCTCAGCTGCTGCCGCCTCATTTGCGCTGACAGTCGTGCCAAGGAACGTTCTCGGAGGAACAGGATATGTAGCTCCGAGTGATAAGCTGACAATCGGGTATATCGGCTGCGGAACGCAGGGAATCAGGGAGATGGCCTCTCTTATTGAGAATCCTGCAGTCCAGATCGTGTCGGTGTGCGACCCGAACAAATTCACAACTGATTATGTCGACTGGTCGCCAAATGAGATCAGGAGCCTTATGAGAAAGGTTATTGGCGACAATTCCTGGGGAGAAAGCCTCACCGGCATTCCCGGCGGACGCGATATGGGACAGGAACTCGTTCAGAAGTACTATGGCAAGTCGAAAGACTCCGGCACATTCAAAGGATGCACATCATACGCCGATTTCCGTGAACTTCTTGAAAAAGAGCAGGATATTGATGCGATAAAGATAATGACCCCCGATCATCTTCACGCAGCAGTGGCAATCGCTTCGATGAAGAAGGGGAAACATGTTCTCACCCATAAACCGATAGCCAACAGGATATCGGAGTGGAAGAAAACTTTCGAAATCACCAAATCGTCGGGATTGAGTACTCACCTGCTTGCATGGAGCAGGAGACCGGGCTATGATGTAATAAAGAAATGGATACAGGATGGCCTCATAGGCAATCTGAAAGAGATCCACAACTGGTCGAACCGTCCCGTATGGCCGCAGTGGCAAACAAACCCGACTGAGACTGTGCCTGTTCCTAAGGATCTTGACTGGAGCCTGTGGCTGGGACCGGTTCCTGAGCGCCCATATCATCCTACTTACACGCATGCTGTATTCCGCGGCTGGTACGATTTCGGAGCAGGAAGCATAGCTGACATGGGCCATTACAGCCTCTTCCCGCTATTCCTGACTCTTGGCATTGATAAGCCTGCCATCAGCGCCGAAGCTTACGGAACAACAACATGCACGCTCAGGAACAATGTATCAGTTGGTGTAACAAATGATGTGGCATTTCCTCTTTCATGCGCGATCAGGTTCAAGATGCCGGCTCAGAAAGAGATCGGACCGTTTGACCTCTTCTGGTACGACGGCGGTATAAGGCCGTTCCCGCCTGAAGAACTTGAAGGCAAGGAACTGTCACGCGAGGGAATGATGATCGCTGGCGACAAGGGCAAGATCATTGCAGGCTTCAGGGGAGAAGGTCCCAGACTGATACCTGAAAGCCGCATGAAGGATCTGAAGGTTGAGGCGCCTAAGGAAGAGAGAACTGACGGGAATGATATATGGATTGAAGCCTTCAAAAATAAGACACAGTCACCAGGCAGTTTTCTGTATGCCGGTTCAGTTACTGAAACAATACTCCTCGGCGCAGTTGCTCTCAGGGCACGCAGGAGAGTGGAATATGACAGTGCAAATATGAAGATCACCAATGTGCCCGATGCAAACAAGTTCCTCACAAGGGAGTACCGGCCGGGATGGGAATTATAGAATCTCACAATTGAACTTAACAACCTTTTTCCTGACAAATTAAAAAAATGAAAAAGATCCTGTTTCTTTCAGTTGTTTTTCTGCTTGCAGCGTGCTCCTCAGATAAAACCGGGAACAAGGCTTCAGAAGCAGCCCTCCTGATCGGTGAAGCCACAATAAACGCTATAACAGAGAACATTAAAACTTCACAACCTTCTGCTGATCAGGAGCTTCTGGAAAAAGGAGTCAGGCACGCCGCCTCACTCTGGAGGGCAGAGGACGGTACACCTTCAGAGTTTTCGGATTTCGTGAGTGAGCATTTTATTGCTGATCCTGCAGAACGCAGGATCGTTTTCAACAAGATCAGCAGCTACCTGGAGTCGATCAGCGGGAATTTCAATGAGATAACGCTCGACCTGAAAAAAGTGCTTGATGAAACCGGGAAAGAGATCGATGAGATTGACCGGATGTTCGGAAATTATTCTATCGGCTCACATCTGTCTGACGATCTCTACGGAAACAAAATCGCATTTGTGATTGCCCTCAACTTTCCATATTATACCCTGGCTGAGAAAGAAAAACTTGGACCATCATGGAGCCGTGAGGAATGGGCAATGGCAAGGCTTGGCGATTATTTCGTGTCGCGTGTCCCCGCAGAGCTGAACCAGGCACTGGGCGAAGCCCTTGGAAATTGCGACATGTATATCGCTGACTACAACATTAACATGGGCCGCCTCAGAACCGATGACGGCCGCCAGATATTCCCCGATGATATGGTGCTCCTCTCCCACTGGAACCTGCGCGATGAGCTGAAAGCCAGCTATGCTGATAAGGAAAAGGGCCCTGAGAAGCAGGAAATGATAGTGAAGGTGATGGAACGCATCATTGACCAGACCATTCCTGAGGCAGTGATCAATGATCCTGCTTATGAGTGGGATCCCTATGCAAACAAGGTAACCATGGACGGAGCAGCGGCTGATGCCGCTCCCGAACCCGACACGCGCTACCAGATGATCATCAGTTCTTTCAGGGCTATGAAGGATATCGATGCCTATAACCCTGAGATGAATACGGCTATCATGCGCAAGTTCTCATGGGAGATGGAGATATCGCAGGCAGAGATTGAAGAGCTTTTCGATACATACCTGAAATCGCCCCAGCTGGCAAAGGTCGCATCGATCATTAAGGAAAGGCTCGGGCGTGACCTTAGACCCTACGACATATGGTACGACGGATTCAAATCGAGAAGCACCATACCAGAAGACCTGCTCACTTCAAAAACAACAAAACTCTATCCCGATCCTGCGGCATTCAGGGTCGACATGCCCAACATGCTGATGAAACTCGGATGGAGCCCTGAACGGGCGAAGTACCTTGCTGATAAGATCGTAGTTGATCCGGCACGCGGATCGGGTCATGCATGGGGCGCTGCCATGAAAGGCTCGGTGGCTCACCTTCGTACCCGCATCTCTGAAAAGGGAATGGATTATAAAGGCTATAACATCGCTGTTCATGAATTCGGACATAATGTAGAGCAGACCATAACTCTCTATGATGTTGATTATTACACTTTGAACGGAGTGCCCAACACGGCATTCACCGAAGCCATGGCCTATGTTTTCCAGAGCCGCGACCTCATGCTTCTGGGGATGAAGGAGAATAACCCCGGTAAGGAAAAGACAGAGATACTCGATGCAGCATGGTCGCTCATGGAGATAATGGGCGTAGGAATGGTGGAGATGCTGAACTGGAAATGGCTTTACGATAATCCCGAAGCAACGGCAGCACAGTTTAAGGAGGCAGTGATTAGAAATGCCCTTGCCACCTGGAACAAATATTTTGCTCCGGTGATTGGCGTAAAGGATTCGCCGCTTCTTGCCATCTACTCACATACCGTCAATGATCCTCTCTATCTGCCGAATTACTCCTACGGGCATGTAATCCAGTTCCAGATTGAGGAGTACCTGAAAGGCAAAAACCTTACAGTGGAACTTGACAGGATATTTAAACAGGGACGTCTCACTCCTCAGCAGTGGATGATGGGGGCAGTGGGATCAAAAATATCAACTCAGCCTTTGCTTGAAGCTCTGGATAAATTATTGTGAAAGTTGCTGGTTCCTGGTTCCTGGTTGCTGGTTCCTGGTTGCTGGTTATTTCAGTAAAATTTAACTAGTGTTGTGTAAACTCAATTTTGACGCAATATAAAGGGTGGCAGCAGGCAGTGGGCAAGAAGAAAAGGATAATTGCCAACTGCCAACTGCCAACTAATATTTAGCGACATAAAAAGATTAACTCGATTGGTAGAGTATAATGAAGAATAGTTAGAAGAATGGTATATGATTATATAGTAATAGGCTCCGGGTTCGGAGGCAGTGTTGCCAGCCTGCGTCTTGTTGAAAAGGGGTATAAGGTACTGACAATAGAACAGGGCAAAAGGTACAGGCCTGAAGATTTCCCGAAAACAAACTGGAACCTTCCAAAGTACCTGTGGGTGCCTTCCCTGAGGTTCTTTGGGTTCCAGAAACTGTCTTTCTACACTACGGCGAGCATCCTGAGCGGAACCGGAGTTGGCGGAGGTAGTCTTGTTTATGCAAATACCCTTTACATTCCGGGGGATGCATTCTTTGGAAATCCCTCCTGGGCCCGGTTCGGCAACTGGCAAGATATACTGAAGCCATACTATGACAGAGCCTCATTTATGCTGGGAAGGACAAAATATAAAAAGCTCAATCCTGAAGACCTTGCCTTTGAGGAAGTTTCAAAAGAGATGAATGTCCATCAGACATTCGAAACTGTTTGCATTGGGGTTAATCTTGATGGTGATGAAAAGGATCAGGATCCCTATTTCGGCGGTCTTGGTCCGCTCAGGAACAGATGCACCGAATGTGGCGGATGCATGGTAGGATGCCGCGAGAATGCCAAGAACACCCTCGACAGGAATTACCTCTGGTTTGCTGAAAAGCTCGGGCTGGAGATCATTCCTGAGACGAAGGCGGAAAAGATCACATATGCTGACGGATTGTATCATATTGAAACAAGGAAGATAACATCATTCCTGAAAAAACAAAAAAGTGTTTTCAGTGCAAGAGGAATAATTGTTTCAGCCGGCACCCTCGGGACGCTTGAGCTTCTTCTTAAGCAGAAATACAGATATGGCACGCTCCCGGAGATCTCTGATCAGATCGGCATGAGTCTAAGGACAAATGCCGAGACACTCAGTGCGGTTTCTGGAGCACGCGAAAAGCTTAATAACGGTGTGGCAATCACATCTGTCTTTCATCCCGACCCTCAAACCCATATTGAGATCTGCAAATACCCCGATAACTCCAACGCAATGAAATGGTTCTTTGGACTTTCCGCTGAAGGCGCCGGAACCACTATCGGCAGAACATGGAAGCTTGTAACGAAATCCATCACTCATCCTGTCCAGTTCCTGAAAACTATATTTAATCTCAAGTGGTCGACCCGCCTGGTTATTTTTCTTACAATGCAGTCAGTCGATAATGCAATGAGAATGATATGGAAAAAGACCCTTTTCGGGGGCAAGATGAAGATTGACAACAGCGGACAAAAGAAGGTTCCTGCATATATCCCTGTCGGACAGGAGGTTATGGAGCGCTATGCAAGAAAAGTAAATGGAATTGCCCAGAACATTCTGCTTGAAGTATTCTTTAACAGGCCTACAACCGCGCATATCCTTGGAGGCTGTCCCATGTCGGAATCAGCTGAATCAGGTGTGGTTGACAAGAACCTTAAAGTACATGGTTACCCTGATTTCTACATTATGGATGGTTCGGTGATACAAGGCAATATCGGCGTCAATCCTGCGCTCACAATTACAGCTTTATCGGAATATGCGATGAACCGGATACCTATGAAGGGTGGGGCAAAACTTACGGACATTTCCGTAAAACTATCACATCTCGAAGTCGAATGGAAAAAGAAGAAATCGGAATAATACTTGAAAAACAAAGGCAGTTCTTCAAATCAGGAAAAACCCTTGATATGAAATACCGCCTTGATAACCTTAAAAAACTCAGGTCACTGATAGTGGATCATGAGCGGGACATCAGGGATGCTTTGTGGAAGGATTTTCACAAGCCGGGATGTGAGGTATTATCATCCGAGATTCAGTTTGTTCTGAAAGAACTTAACCTGGTAATCAGAAAACTCAGAAAATGGGCTCGTCCAAGAAGAGTCAAAACACCTATAGTACATTTTATAGCCAGCAGTTATGTTTTTCTTCAGCCATATGGGCAAGTACTTGTTCTTTCCCCCTGGAATTTCCCTTTTCAACTTTCTTTAGTACCCGTACTGAGCGCCCTGGCTGCCGGAAATTGTGTCGTGCTTAAAACCTCTCAGCGCGTGCCTTTTACAAGTGGAATTATAGAAAAGATTTTAAGCAGGCTGCCTGAAGAACTTATTGTCACAATTAACGGAGATCACTCGATCAGCGAATATCTTCTTGATTATAAATTTGATTACATCTTCTTCACGGGAAGCACCACTGTGGGCAAATATGTAATGGGAAAAGCTGCAGCAAATATGATTCCTGTTTCACTGGAGCTCGGAGGCAAAAGCCCATGTGTGGTTGCAGCAGATGCAAGGCTTGACTTTGCAGCAAAAAGAATAGCCTGGGGGAAGTTCTATAATGCCGGGCAAACATGTGTCGCACCCGATTATATCGTGGCCGACATAAAAATAAGGGATGAATTACTGGCCCTTCTGGCCCGGGAGATCAAATCGTTCTATGGAGAAAATCCTCAGCAGAGCAATGATTTCCCGCGTGTCATTAACTCAGAGAGTGCTCATAGACTGGCGTCGCTGATGAATGAAGGCCGGATTGTGACCGGGGGAACCTGCGACGAAAAAGATCGATATGTTGCTCCGACAATAATATGGGATATTAAACCGGACGATCCTATTATGCAACAGGAAATTTTCGGACCTGTTCTTCCTGTCCTTGATTTCGAAGAATTTAATGAGGTTTACAGCATAATTGAAAGAAATCCGAACCCGCTTGCCGTATATATTTTCACCAGGAACAGAAAGCTGGTCCGCGAGTTTTTAACGAATACCAAAAGTGGATCAGCTGCTATAAATGATACTGTTATCCAGTTTGCTTCTCCATATCTTCCGTTCGGCGGCGTGGGATCAAGCGGAATGGGAAGATACCACGGGAAATACTCATTTGAGGCTTTTTCAAATGTAAGGGGAGTGATGGTGAAATCGAACCTTATTGATCTGTTTCTCCGGTATCCTCCTTACAGCAAGTTGAAGGAAAAGGCATTTAAGTTGTTTATGAGATAGGTGCGGGGTGCGGGGTGCGGGGTGCGGGGGTGAAATAGGAACTGAGTTAATTGAAGAACTAAATAAACCTTAGAAAAATGAAGAAGATATTTTTATTAGTCGGGGTAATTTTATTGGCTGCTTGCAGCCGGCAGAATCCTGGACCTGCAATTACCGTTAATGAATTCACAACTAAAGGGAAAAGTGTCACTGTATATACAACAGCTGACAGCACCGAATTCAGGTTGACACAAACTGAAATGCTTCAGTTCGCCGACCTGAAAAGCACTTCAGAAAGAGAAATATACATTTTTGCAGATCCGTCAAAAACATTTCAGACGATGCTCGGAATCGGAGGCGCCCTAACCGATGCTTCAGCCGAGACTTTTGCCAGAATACCTGCGGAAAAACAGGATGAGCTTATCAGAGCATATTACGATCCTGATAAAGGCATAGGTTATACCCTTGCCAGGACCAACATCAACAGCTGCGATTTTTCAAGCGGGAGCTACACTTATGTTGATGAAGGCGACATGGAGCTTACTTCATTCAACATTGATCATGACCGTCAGTACAAGATCCCTCTCATAAAAAGAGCCATCGATGCCACAGGGGGCAAGCTGACACTCTTTGCCAGTCCGTGGAGCCCGCCGGCATTTATGAAGGACAATAACAATATGCTTCGGGGAGGTAAGCTGAAGCCGGAATTTTATCAATCCTGGGCCACCTATTATACAAAGTTCATAAAGCACTACGAAAAGGAAGGAATAAACGTATGGGGAATTTCCATACAAAATGAACCGATGGCTACGCAGACCTGGGAATCATGCATATATTTTGCTGAGGATGAAAGGGACTTCCTGAAGAATTTCCTTGGCCCGACAATGGTGAAAGAAGGTCTTGCCGACAAGAAAATAATCGTATGGGATCATAACAGGGACCTGATCGTTCAGAGAGCCCGGGCGATCCTTAACGATCCTGAAGCTGCCAGGTATGTATGGGGTATAGGGTTTCACTGGTATGAAGACTGGACCGGAGGAGAGCAGATGCACGGCAATACAGTACTGGTATCCAGAACATATCCGGATAAGAACCTTATTTTTACTGAAGGTTGCAACGGGCCGTTCAACAGTGAAAGGTACTATCACTGGGGGCTTGGTGAAAATTACGGAGTCTCAATGATCAATGATCTCAATAACGGAACTGTCGGCTGGACCGACTGGAATATACTTCTTGATGAGACAGGAGGTCCCAACCATGTCCGGAATTTCTGCTTTGCCCCAGTCCATGCTGATACAAGAACAGGAGAACTCATATATACCAATTCATATTTTTATATAGGACATTTCTCAAAGTACATCCGCCCGGGTGCAAAAAGGATCGTATGCTCTTCAAGCAGGAGCATTCTGCTGACCACCGGTTTTATAAATGAAGACGGAAGCGTTTCGATTGTTGTCATGAATCCTTCAGAAAGGAACATTACCTATAATTTATGTTTCGGCCTTCAGACAGTACAGGTCAGCATCCTGCCCCATTCGATACAGACGCTGGTGATATAGGTCATACAAACAGCAGGATCAGTAATTGCGCAACAAATATCCTCAGGAACATAACAAGAGGATAGACAGTGGCATAGGCAAGAGCGGGAGCTTCTGACCTGGCCAGCGTACTGGCAAAAGCCAGCGCGGGAGGATCGGTCATACTTCCGGCAAGAAGTCCGCATATCTCGAGGTAGTTCCTTTTGAGTATGAACCGGGAGAAGAAGCCGGTCAGCAGGATCGGTACCAGTGTTATGATAGCACCATATCCCATCCAGATAAAACCGTCTCCCGATTTGAGCACCGCAACAAATTTCCCGCCGCTTATCAATCCAACGCTCGCCAGGAAAAGCACAATCCCGATTTCGCGCAGCATAAGGTTGGCGCTGGTCGTTGTATAGGATACAAGCTGAAGCCTGTAGCCGTATTTGCTCAGAAGTATAGCCACTATCAGGGGCCCGCCGGCAAGACCGAGCCGAAGGGGATTGGCAATGCCCGGGATATGAAACGGAATGCTGCCAAGAAGAACACCCAGCAGTATTCCAATGAATATGGGAATAATATTGGGCTCATCAAGCCGCTTTATCGAGTTTCCAAGCTGCCCCGTGACTTTTTCAAGCGAGCTTTCGCTGCCAACAACTGTCAGTTTATCACCCATCTGGAGCCTCAGGGATGGCGTGGCGATCAGCTCTATCCCGGAACGATAGACCCTGGTTATGTTGATGTTGTATCTTGTCCTGAGCTGAAGGTCCCCCAGGTTTTTCCCGAAAACTTCCTTATTTGTTACAAGTATTCGCCGCGAAACCAGGCTGCCCGACTGTGATGAAAGGTCCATTTCGCTTATAGCTCCCAGCTGCGCGATTATGCCGTCAATGAGGGCTTTCTGCGTAACTACCAGTATCACATCCTTTTCATGGATCACGGTATCGGGGCCAGGCAGAATCAGTTCACCCTTGTGCAGGACACGGGAAACGATGAATCTCTGCTGAATCTTTCCTGTTATTTCTCTTATGGTTTTATTGAACACTTCCTTATTAGTGACTAAAATGCTCACCCTTTCAGGCAGTTTTTCAACAGGATGCAGCTCCTGGTCAAAAAGTGATATCTCGTTCTGAAGATTGATCCCGAGAGTCTGCCTCAGTATTATCATGGTAAATATTATTCCCAGAATGCCGAACGGATAAGCTACAGCATAGCCCAGACCGATGTCAGGGATATCAGATCCGCCCACCTGGGCAAGTGCCTGCTGGGCTGCGCCGAGACCGGGAGTGTTCGTTACGGATCCCGACATAACGCCAACCATCATCGGAAGCGGCACGCCTGATATCAGGTGAAGTATCACGGTCGTGACTCCTCCCAGGGTCACAATAGCGAGAGCCAGCAGGTTAAGAGTCACTCCTCCTTTTTTAAAAGACTCGAAGAAACCGGGTCCGACCTGGAGCCCTATCGAAAAGACAAACAAGATCAGGCCGAAATCGCGCATGAAATCTACTACTCGATGGTCAGCAGAGAAACCAAAATGACCTGCTGCAATCCCTGCGAACAAAACAAAAGCTATACCGAGAGAAATGCCGGAAATTCTGATCTTTCCGAGAAATACTCCGACTGCTATGACAGCACAATATACAAGAATTGAATGCGCAACTGACTCCCCGAACAGCAGGTCCCTGATCCATTCCATCGGTTTCCGGATTTCAGGCAAAAATAGGAATATTAGTCCTTTTAGCATCCCTTTTCCGTATCTTTGAGTGTAACAAACACTCTTTATGTATCAAAAGGATTATATACTGCGGATGATTGAGATGCTGGGCGACCTTATTGCAGGTATGAAGGTATGACGGTGCGACGGTACGACGGTATGGCGGTATGACGGTATGACGGAATCCTGAGGAAATATATACAATATTATATATGAAGGAGGTTGTCTCAGGACAATCTTTTTTTTGTTATATAATCCCGGATATTCAGAAATACTGAAACTGCGAATGCGGTAAGGAATAAATATAATGTCACATCATCAACCAGTGAAGAATCAAAGTTCAGCCCGGTAATCCTGTCAGCCAGGTATTTGATGTATGAGGATGGCAGATCGGTTTTTCCCAGCTTACCCAGCACACTGAAGTGCCAGTCAGTGAAAGGGCAATAGCCCAGTGTACCCACAATAAGACCGAGGAACAGCCATGATCCTCCTGTTAGCAAGAGCAATACAAGGTTAGCTGCTCTTGTCTTCTTCCATATCCATCCGAACAGATTGAAAACAATGATTGAGGAATGGAAAAGAACGAAGAAGATATCAGCCAGGTGGTAGAACATTTATTGGTTCAAGGTTCAAGGTTCAAGGTTGAGGGTGCCAGATTTTAAATTCGCCTGAGCAGTGGAGCATTCCCATCAGATACAGAAGTCCGTCATAATATCTTTCGTTAAACCCTGACGGGATCGGCGTATTCCACAGAGCATCAGTGAATTCCTTAGCTACAGGATTTGTTGCCGCCAGGCTCGTCACTGCGTTTGCGGTCACCAGCCCTTTGGCATGATTACTATCCAGGAGCTGGCCATCAAGGGTATACTGGGTACCATACTTATCGATACCCTGTGAGGAAAAAAACGATTGCAGCCTGTTGCTCAGCTCCTGCTGACGGGGATCTTTCCGCCACCACGACCAGTCGACAGCCCAGTTCATCTGTGTCCTGCGGGCATCAAATGCGAAGTTCCCTGCCCTCTGGTTCCAGGGTGTGGGATGAGGTGTGCCATCGAAATTGGCATAATCGGGAGCAAGACCGGTTTCAGGATCAGTTGTCAGATGAAAGAAATCCCGGCTTGTAATTGCTGCCCTGGCCCAGAAATCCCTATCCGGGACGGGGCCCCATAACGCCCAAAGGTCATAGAAAGCCGGCAGGTGATAGGAAGGGTCTGTAAAATGCCATGATCCGCTGTCGGGGACAAACCTGATCATGAATTTATCCTCTTCGACCATCGGACCGACGACTCTCGGACCGAATCTTGTCTGTCCGCGCTTGACGGGACGATGCCTCATGGCAGTAAGTATATTGTCTGCCCATGTCTTATAGTTGTATATGCCTTCTCCATCGCCCCAGCGGTGCGATGCAAAGTAAAGTGCCATAACCATGTATTCTTCACCGTCGGGAGCTGCGGTTTCGGCATTTGGAGTGCCGTCGCGTTTGAGCGACCATGCGAAGTATCCTTCCGACGGGTGTTCCGGGGAGCTTACATACATGTATGTCATTGCCCAGTTCCAGATAGCGTCAAACTCCTCTTTCCTGTCCATCTGGACAGATATCATCATGCCGTATGAGATACCTTCGCTGCGCACATCATTATGAAGCACATCGCTGACATAAGCCATGAGACCATTTTCATTGCTTCCGGTTTCAAAATAAACTGCCTGTGTTGCCGAGTCTCCGTGGAAAAGCTGCATGAAGGCTGAGTTGATCTTCCCTGATATCTCTTCCTGTGAATAGCCGTTTTCGAGAAACAGGTTACGGTATTCCCCGGTATAAAATGCACCTTCAGAATTTTCCGTTTTTTGACTGCAGGAAAAACAAAGAAAAAGGGTCCCTGTGATTAAAGAAACCAGCTTTTGTAAAATCATATATTTGTAGTTAAAGGCTATATCGCGTGCAGATAATTTTATCTTGTTGCCGGATTATGCTAAATTACACATTTCGTTTAGAATAAATATTATACTTTTGATACATAAAATTACTCCATGCATTACAGCTGGTTACTGGAATACAAGATCAAGATCAACCGTTCCGGGTTATATTGAAACAGGGGAGAGCATCCTGTATTTCTATCTGGATGAACAATCATTTAGTTTAGAATCATTCTTAAGAGATAATCATTCTCTTTTGAGAATCAGTATCAATAGAGAATCTTTATCAAATGAGAATCAGTATCAGTATCAGATGAGAATCATTATCAAATGAGAATTATTATCAAATGAGAATCAGTATCAAATGAGAATCATTCTCATTTGAGAATAACCACAGAAAAAGTAATAAAACAGAAAAACTTAATCCCTTAAATAATGAATACACTAGTAATCACAGGCTCAAACCTGAAAATCCATGACGTTGTCAACGTAGCCCGCTACGGACAGAAAGTTGAGCTCCACCCTGATGCAAAAAACAGGATAAACGTGTGCCGCGAAATGCTTGAGAAAAAGATCGTCGCTCACGAGATCATGTATGGCGTAAATACCGGTATAGGTGAATTCTCCGAAATGGTCCTTAATGATGACCAGATAAAGGACTTTCAGAAATACCTTGTCTATAATCATGCAGCCGGAATCGGAGAACCAGCTTCCATCGAGACTGTCAGAGGCGCTATGCTTGGAAGAATAAATGTTCATGCACACGGCAACTCAGGCAACAGGCTCGAGATCACCGAGACATTTGTTGAGATGCTTAACAAAGACGTCACTCCATTCGTCTGCCAGAAAGGATCAGTAGGCGCCTCCGGAGACCTGGCACCAATGTCACAAATAGCTCTTCTTCTTATGGGAGAGGGAAAAGCTTATTTTAAAGGAGAACTGCTTGACGGTAAAGCTGCTATGGATAAGGCAGGAATAAAGATCCCCGGACTGCTTGCGCGTGATGGACTGGCAGCAATCAACGGTTCAAATGTGCTCACGGCGATGAGCGCAATTTGGCTTGTGGATGCCAATAACTGGCTGAAACAGGCCGAGATAGCAGCATCAATGTCGCTCGAAGCGCTCAAGGCAAACATGAAACCCTACAACACCCTGCTCCATGAGCTGAGGGGTTTCAGGGGAGCAATAAGAAGTGCAACTGCGATCAATAAATGCGTTGCAGGCGGTGACCTGAAGGAAGGAAGGGTCAAATCGAAGGTCCAGGATGCTTACTCCATGAGATCGACTCCGCAGGTCATCGGAGCCGCACACGATATGCTTGCATTCGCCCGCAGCCAGGTGGAAATTGAACTGAACGGCGTGGGAGATAACCCGATCTTCGTGCCTGAAAAGAACCTTACCCTCACGGGAGCGAACTTCCAGGGATCACCTGTATGTGTCCCGATGGATATGGCCGGGGCAAGCATCACTATGGTCAGCGTGATGTCGGAAAGAAGAATGAACAGGCTGAATAATCCAGCTCTCAGTGTCGGACTCCCCGATTTCCTCACAAAAGGCGCAGGCATGTTCTCCGGCATGATGCTCAGCCAGTATACCGCCGACATGCTGATAGTTGAACAGAGGATCCTCTCAATGCCGGCATCAATACAGTCAATACCTGCAGCAGCCGACCAGGAGGATTTCGTATCAATGGGGATGAATACTGCCATAAAGAACAACCAGATCCTGGAATGCGCTTATGGCGTTCTCGGGATTGAATACATGGCAGCCGCACAGGCACTCGATTTCAGGAAGGAAGAGTATAAATTCGGAAAAGGTGTTCAGAAAGCGAAGGATGTCATAAGAAAACATGTTGAGTTCCTGGATATCGACCGGCCGCTCTATCCTGATCATACTGTTATGAGAGAGCTCGTCAGATCATGTGAAATACTGAATGAGGTTGAACAAGAGGTTGGTTCTCTTGAATGATTTCTGGATAGTGTCAATACCCCCTACCCGACCTTCCCCCAGGGGGAAGGGGCAAAATAAACAGCTTTCCCCCCTGGGGGAAACGGGAAAGGGGGTCTGCATCACTATAAAAATACCTATATTTACTTCTTAACCAAACCTCCAGTCATATGTTCCGAAAAATCATTTTTGTATCAATACTGGCATGCTCAGTATCTGCAAATGCACAGACCGTTTACACTCCGGCACCTGAGAACCTGAAGGCACGCGAATGGTTCCAGGATGCAAAATTCGGACTCTTTATCCACTGGGGAGTATACAGCATCCTTGGCGATGGTGAATGGGTGATGAACAACCAGAGAATCGACAAGACAACATACCAGAAACTCCCTGCCTTCTTCAATCCGATCGATTTTAACCCTAAAGAGTGGGTGGCTATGGCAAAAGCTGCAGGCATGAAATACATAACGATCACCAGCAAGCACCACGACGGCTTTGCAATGTTCGATTCAAAACTCACCGACTGGGATATAGTTGACCGTTCTCCGTATATAAAGGATGTCATTAAGATGCTGGCAGAAGAGTGTAAGAAAGAAGGAATAAAACTGTTTTTTTATCACTCGCACCTCGACTGGTACCAGGAGAATTATTATCCGAGGGGCAATACCGGCCAGACAGCAGGACGCCCCGAAAAGGGAGACTGGTATAAATACCTCGATTTCATGGATGGACAGCTCACGGAGTTGCTCACCAACTATGGAGAAATTGGGGGAATATGGTTTGACGGACACTGGGACAAGAAGAACGCAGACTGGAGGCTGGATAAGACATATAAGCTTATTCACGATCTTCAGCCTGCATGCCTTATCGGCAATAATCATCACCTGGCTCCCTTCCCCGGTGAGGATTTCCAGATGTTTGAAAAAGATCTTCCCGGTCAGAAAACTACCGGATTCAACCAGGAACAGACCGTCGGAGCACTTCCGCTTGAGACCTGTGAGACCATGAATAATGCATGGGGATTCAACCTCCAGGATAAAAATTATAAATCAGCAAAGAACCTGATACAGTACCTGGTAAAAGCTGCCGGCCACAATTCTAACTTCCTTCTGAATGTCGGGCCGATGCCGAACGGGAAGGTTCAGCCGGAGTTCATAGCCACCCTAAAGGAGATGGGACAATGGATCGAGAAGAACGGAGAAACAATTTATGGTACCCGCGGAGGACCTGTACCGCCAAAATCATGGGGAGTAACAACCTGGAAAGGGAACAAGGTATTTGTGCACATCATGAACCTCGAAGATACGAACCTGCTGATCCCTGACTTCGGGAAGAAGGTAAAAAACTTAACCCTCTTCAGCTCGGGAGCAAAGCTGAAATACAAGCAGGATGCATTCGGCATCGTTATTACAGTACCTGAAGAATCAGTTGACGAAACCGATACAATAGTTGTTATTGAGATCTGAAAAAGTTTACGCCCTGTTCTGAAGTATACTATTTCATAAAAACTTCCAGCACAGGTATCTCAACCGGTGGTTTGTGAACCGGCAGGGAGAGTACCAGATCACCTCCTGCATCATTCTTTACGATTGTCATATTGACCTCGGAGGCATCATTGAGAAACTGGACATATCTGACCCTGTCAGCCATATTCTTCAATGTCAGCCTGTTAAGAGGATAAGCCAGCAGATGGACATAGAGTCTCCTTGTCTCGGGGTTATATGTCAGCAGGGTATTGGGAGGTGTGGTGAATTCTGCCGGTGCTTCCGTACAACCGTACACAGAGCGATTGTTGTATTTCATCCAGTCTCCCATGGCTTTCAGGCTTGCCTGGGCACGGTAATCAAAAGTGCCTCTTGCCGTGGGACCGACATTAAGCAGGAGGTTTCCGCCCTTGCTGACCGATTCTATCAGAAGTTCAAGAAGCTGTGCCGGACTCTTCCAGGATGTCTCATCCCGGTAATACCCCCATGAACCGGAGAATGTCTGGCAGGTTTCCCATGGAATTTTCTTCCCGTTGTACTCAGGCCATTTATCCACCTTGTATTGTTCAGGTGTGGTGAAATCCCATCCTCCCTCAACGTCCTTCAGGTCAAGCCGGTCGTCCACAATGATCCCGGGCTGAAGCGAGCGTGCAAGCTTCAGAAGGTTTTCGGAATCCCACTCTTCCCTGCCCTTGCCGTTTTTGCCCGGGAATGAAAAATCAAACCAGATAATACTGATCTCTCCATAGTTGGTGAGTAATTCCCTTACCTGGTTTTTCATATACTCCCTGTACCTGTTCATATCCTTGCCTTTATTAAGCTTTTCATATTCGGCATCAGATTCCTGTCTTTGAGGATGCCTGCTGTCGATTGTATAATCAGGATGGTGCCAGTCAATCAGTGAATAATAGAATCCGACCTTAAGTCCTTCCGCCCTGAAAGCATCCACATAGTCCCTTATAAGGTTCTTGCCGCATGGAGTATTGGTCGATTTGTAATCAGTGTATTTCGAGTCAAACAGGCAAAAACCCTCGTGATGCTTGGCAGTAAGCACAACATATTTCATTCCTGCCTCCTTTGCCATCCTGGCCCATTCCACAGGATTGTAGAGATCAGGATTGAACAATTCAAAATACTTCTGGTATTGTTCATTAGTCATCCTCTCCCTGTTCTTAACCCATTCGTGACGGGCAGGCAGGGCGTATAATCCCCAGTGGATGAACATCCCGAACCTTGCTTCTGTCCACCATTTCATTCTTTGTGCTTTCTGCGCTTCAGTTTCTTTAGGCAGCTGTGCATAAACTGATTGTGAAATAATTAACAACAACATCAGAATGACTGAGATGAAAACGGTCCTGTTTTTCATAATGAAATGCATTAAGTTAATAAAGATGATTCATCGATTTGCGTTATCAATTGAGTATTTTATCAATTTGAATTTTCATTTTTTCATAATGTGAACCCTCCCAGTAGATGCGGTCACATGAAGTGCATATCCTGAACTTATTGAATTCTTCTTTAGTGGCGGGCAGAAGGCGGTCAAGTATCTTATCCTTTGGGATATCTGACAGAATATTGTTGCATTCCAGGCACCTTGTAAATGGATTGAGATTGTCTCTCAGGTTGAACCTGTTCAGCACCTCCATGAATTGTATTTCAGGTTTGGGAGACCGTATCCAGTAGCCATGAGTCACTACTTTATTCTTTAAAAGATTTCTATCACGTGTAATAATGATCCGATGCTCTTTTAAAGATATATTAATTATTTCAGGATCTGCCAGATGTTTAAAATAAAGAGTATCCAGCCCGCATAGCCTCATGTATTTTGCCAGTCGTCCCAAGTGAACATCCAGGATAAATTCCGGATTTCTGAGAGGCTTTCTACGCAATTGTGACACATTTGTGATATCAAGTGTTTCGAAAACAGGATATACTGATATCACGTCTTTATTCCAGAGTCTGTATCTGAAATCTACAGGATCGCCGTTAACGAGTATCATGTCGATCTCGACATGAGGGACGCCCAGAGCTTCAATTGCATCCTTTACAGATTGATTTCCGGAGAAAGAATATTCAAATGTTATTTTCTTCTTCGCAGAAGGAAGAAAATCATTCAGTTCCTCATAAAACCTGAAAAACACAGTACCCATTTGCCCTATGTAGATTTCTCAGTGTAGCTCTGTGTCTTCTCTGTGGACCTCTGTGTAACTAATCTATTATTAAGAACTTACACAGAGATACACAGAGGGTTCACAGAGTTACACTGAGTAATATCAAATGTATCTTTCCAGTAAGATCTCCATCAGATCGCTGATTTCAAGCTTTACAGGGTTATTCTTAATATCAGTAACAGCACATATCCTCTCCAGGTAATCTTCGCTAATCCCGTATTTCTTTAATCCGGGCAGGTTCAGTTTTTCTGTAAGAAACCGCAGATAGTCAATAAAACCGTCAATATAATAATCCTCGTTTCTTCCTTTCTCATCAAGGAACATCTGCCCGAGTGTAGTGTACTTTTTCAAAGCTTCCGGATTGCCATATCCTTTCCTTATTTTCTTAACATTCAATTCGTTGGCGACTGCCATAAGGGTCCCGCAGATCACACCGTGGGGTATGTTGTACATACCACCTATTGACGAAGCGAAACCATGCACTGCTCCCAGTCCGGCATTTGCCAGGCAAATACCCGAGGTCAGCGCGGCAAACGACATATCGGTGCGCGCAGCAATATCATTTCCGTCCCTGTTAACAGCCCTTAGCGATCTTTTTACTGCTTTGAGCCCCTCAATCGCCAGGGCATCAGTATACTCGTTTGGTTTTACCGACAGATATGCTTCGGCAAGCTGGGTAAAGCAGTCCATGCCGCTTGCAGCAGTTATGTCAGGGGGGCAGCTCAATGTAAGCTCAGGGTCAACCAGTGCAATTTCCGGAACAAAGTTTTCATGACGCAGCGATCTTTTGAATCCTTCCTTTCCGATACTAGAGATCACCGCATTCTTCGTTGCTTCACTGCCTGTACCCGATGTTGTAGGGAGAGCAATGTAAGGCACCTTGCCTCCGGGATGATCCATCGTACCGACTCCCTCAAGATACTCGATGACAGATCCTTCAGCCCTCAGCATTGCCGAGATTGCCTTGCCGGCATCAAGTACGCTTCCTCCGCCTATTGCTGCAACAACATCAGGTGCAAATTCCGCGGCATCACTGACGGCCTCATCGACCATACGAGGAGAAGGTTCAGAATTGATGACAACACTGCGGTATTTTATTTTCTTCTCTGTTAGAGTTACCAGGAGCGTATTCCCCTCCGCGGAATCTATGAATGACCTGCCCCTGGTTACAAGCAGGGTTTTATTGCCATATCTCCTGATAAGATCCGGAAGTTCCGATCTTTTACCGCATCCGAAGATGATCAGCGGGAGCCTCGCAAACTGGAAAGGTTTTACCATTTTGCCGGATCAGAAGGTTGAATGATATTGTATTTCACCCCTCTCCTTGGCTCCGCCATCATATCCTGCACCGTATCCTTCCACTTGATGTAGTGCGGCGTGGTCTTATGCACGGCAGAAGCCTCCTCCGTTTCATATGCCTCATAGAGCATGAACCGGCATGGATCATCGGCCTGCTGAACAAAGTCGAACCGCAGGTTCCCTGGCTCATTCACTGCTGCCAGGTGATTTTCAGTCGAAGCCCTGATAAAAGCATCTACAGATTCAGACCTCACATGTATATGTACACAGGTTACTATCATGTTGCTTGTTGCTTGTTGCTTGTTGCTTGTTCTCCCTGTTTTGCAAATAACGAGGAACAAGGAACGAGGAACCAGCAACCGTTTTTCATCTGTTCTTCATTTATATTCCCTACTTTTGTGTCATAAACAGTCAAAAACCTTTGAATATTAGATATTTCACATTAAAGATAATAAATCATGGCAAGATTTAAAAATATAAGGATATTTCTCCGCAGCATATTGATCTTCACGGTATTGCTGTTATTCACCAATATGGTTTGTTTTTCGCAGACAGGCACCGTTCTGCCTGATTCTTCAAAAATAAGCCTGAAAAGCCGTGAAACCGGAGAGATGAATCAGAACAAAGAGCAGGCTAAAACCCAGGCTCAGAATAAAAACCAGGGTAATGCCCAGAAACCTGCCAATGCCAATGCAGTCAAGCAGGTAAAAAGTGCAAAGCCTGATATGAGCAAGGCAAAGGGCGCCCGCCCTAACGTTGTAAGGCCCTCAGGCTCAGCTGTGCCCAAAGGAGCAGGGAAACCCGGTGGTATCAAAAGAATGGGCGGCAGGTAATTCTTAAACTACACAGAAGATTATGCGGTCGGGAAGGAATATATCTGTTCTGCTGTTTGCTGGTTTGATGGTCATGCCTTTCAACGCTGTTTCACAGACTGACACATCAGCTTCAGCTCATTCATTATACACGAGCCTCGGATATGGCAGCAACATGATCTACCTGGGATCAACCATGTCACAGAACCAGTCATACGGTTACGGGTCGCTCGTTTACGGATATAAGAATTCATTATTTGCATCATTTTCAGGGGTTCACCTGAGCACTGTTGATCCTTATATGTCATTCTGGATCGGATCGCTGAGTTACAATCATACTTTCAATTCATGGTTCGATATTTCGGCAGGCATATACCGGTACCAGTTTGCACAGGCTCTGACAGATACCCTCTTCAACAATTTCTTTTATGGTGACCTTACGCTCGGTTTTGACTGGAAGATACTCTATTCCAAGATCTCAGCCGGAACCATATTTTCGCAGGGCAGCCAGGGCTATGTACAGGTAAGGAACTCAAGATACTTCCAGACTCCTTCATTTTCATCGAAAAAGGTTTTTTTTGCGTTTGACCCGTATGTAAATATCCTGTTCGGATCCCTTACGCGGATTGAATCATCAACAGATACTATTATTACGGTATCATCTCCGTTCCTGAAGAATGTTTCGGGTTCGGCTACCGGAACTGGATATGGAAGCGGCAACGGACAAGGAAATGGCAATGGAGCCGGCGCAGGTACAGGGTCGGGAACATCATCGACCACAGGTTCCACTACTACTTCAAGCCAGGCTGTAACAAGCACTGCCTATACTTCAGATTTCGGACTTATGGAAATAGATTTCGGACTTCCGGTTTCGTTCAACACAAACCGGCTTACCCTTGAAGCTGAAGCAGGATATATACTTCCGGTATTTGACGATCCTGTTTACAAGAGCATGAAAGGATTCGTTTTTACTTTCAGCATATTCTTTAAAATATTCTAACTTCCGCCCCATGAATGTCCTGATAGTTGAAGACGAAAAGAGCCTGGCGCTGGAGATAGCTGATTTCCTTAAATCACACAATTTCCTTTGCGACCTTGCCTTCACCGGGACAGATGCCTCGGAGAAAATAGCAATAAACCTGTATGATTTTGTTCTTCTCGACCTCGGACTGCCCGATTACAATGGTCTCGATCTGATAAAGGAGGCACAAAATAGCAACACCGAAGCATCATTTATAATAATTACAGCACGCGGGGCAGTTGAAGATAAGGTGAAGGGACTTGATCTTGGGGCAGACGACTATCTTGCCAAACCCTTCGCGCTTACTGAACTGCTGTCGCGGATCAATGCTGTTGCCAGGAGGAAATTCAAGGTCACCGGCACCGATATCGCTTTGGGAGAATTCACCGTTCAGATCCAGGCGAGGAAAATGTTCTGCAACGGCGTTGAAGCAGATCTCACAAAGAAGGAATTTGATCTCCTCCTGTACCTGCTGCTCAACAAAAACGTTGTCCTGACGCGCCACCAGCTTTATGAGCATATCTGGGGCAACATTCTTGATGATCAGTACGACAGTAATTTCATTGATGTTCACATAAAGAACCTGAGGAAGAAGCTCAACGGGCATGCACCTACGCCATGGCTCGAGACGGTAAGAGGAGTCGGTTACAGGGTCAGCATTGAGGAAAAGGAACAATAATCAGGCTGAAAATGAGACTCAAATTCAAACTTGCCCTCTCGAACCTGATCTCAAAGCTCGCCTTTGCAGGGTTGTTCTTGCTCCTTATGCCGTACATCATTGAGAGGATCAACCTGCGACATATTGATAATGATCTCATAAATAAAAGGGAACAGGTAATATCCCTGATTTCTGATGTGGGGATAGAACCATTTATTACATCTGACTCCGCGGATGCTTTTGGGAGCTATGACATTCTGAAGGAGGAGTATGTAAGCCTGGAAAAAGCATCTCTTGCTGAAGACCTTAACCAGATCGAAGTTGCTGCACGGCTAATAGAGAATGAAGAAATTGATTACCGTGTGCTGAAGTACTCATTTCTGGTTGACGGTCAGACATATATTCTCGAAGTAGGTAGAAGCCTTGACAGTATAACTGATGCTGAAAAGAATACCAGGAAAGTAATTCTAATGTTCATGATCTTCATAATATCCATTACTTTTCTGACTGACATACTATATAACAATATCCTGCTCCGGCCCCTGGAGATAATAAAAAATAAGCTTAAGAAGATCCCTGATCCCGCACTGTTCGATAAGACTCCCGTTAAAACCACTACTTCAGATTTTCTGCGGCTGGATAACGCTCTGACGGAACTTATGGATAACATCAATTCACTCTTCCAGAAGGAAAAGGAGATTACTGTTAACATTTCACATGAGCTGCTTACTCCGATCTCGGTGTTGAGAAGCAAGCTTGAGAACCTTCTTATCAGGGAAGATGTTGGCGATGACGTCCAGAATAAGATCGGGGAATCCCTCAAGACCCTGCATCGCCTGCAAACACTTGTGAATTCGCTCCTTATGATCGCCAGGATCGAAAGCCATCAGTACCTGAGAGAAGAGAGCTTCTCCGTAAAAGAAGTATTGCAGGATATCATCAGCGAAATAAAACCGATAGCTGAAGATACGGGAATAATTCTGAAGCAGGAGATGCCGGATGACCTTCAGTACAGGGATGCTAACCGCTCGCTGATCTTTTCAATGTTCTATAACGTCATAAATAATGCTGTAAGAAACACACCTTCACCGGGAGAGGTTCTCGTCAGATGTCATAAGCATCAGGGTGGTTTCACTGTTATGATTTCAGATACCGGCAAGGGGATGACCGAAGAACAGAAGAGCAAGCTCTTTTCCCGATTCAAAATGAAAGACAAAAGCAGTACTGATGGAACCGGTATAGGCCTGGCTATTGCGAAAACGATAGCAGATTTTCACAAGATTGAAGTAAAGGTGATATCAGAACCATCCAGGGGTACAAATTTTTCTTTCATTTTCCCTGAAACTTCATAATTCCTTCATTTGCAAGGATGTATTTTTGATTCATGATTAACAAATAAAATTATGAATACAATGAAGAAATCGATTATCATTGCTGCCACGGCGCTCTTTATAAGCGTAAGCATCGCAGCACAGACCAATGAACCTGTCAGGAATCGCACCAGGCTTCAGACCCAGGAACCAACTGAAGCACAGACCATGACACAGACACAAACCCAGCAGCAGGCAAGAGTTATGGATCAGGAAGACCAGGGTACCATGACCCGGACCAGGACACAGAAAAAAACTGCCCTGAATGAAGGCAGTGAGAACAAAGCACAGAACAAAGGTACAGTAAAGAACGCTCAGGTTAAAAATCAGACAGCTGCAAAAAAACAGGGAGCAGCACGTCCGGCTAACGGGATGCAGCAGAACAAGGGAGCCGCAGCAAAAGGATCAGCTGCAGGCCGTAAATAGAAAGGTTAGGTAAAAGGAAGAGAAGGTGTTCTATAAGGACACCTTCTCTTTTTATAGGCCTCTCCCCCACCCCTTATCCGGATAAGGCCCCATCTCCAGCTTAAGGACTCCGCCTTTTACGAGTTCATCATGGGTGAAAAACGGGGTGTTAAGCGGCTTTCCGTTCAGCCAGGCAGCCTGGATGTATTTATTCTTTGCCGTGCCGCCGGGAGCCTCAATTATGAATTTCTTTCCATCGGACAGATTGATCGTTACCTTCTCAAACAGCGGTGAACCTATTGTGTATAAAGGCATTCCGGGAATAACAGGATAAAAGCCCATTGACGAAAAGACTACAAATGCCGACATTCCTCCGCCATCTTCATCGCCGGGGATGCCGGAGATATTATCAGGGTACCAGGCATCAAGAAGCATCCTTATCTTTTTCTGGGTCTTCCAGGGAGAATCCGTGAAATTATACAGATATGGAATGTGAAAGGAGGGTTCGTTTCCCATACTGAACTGCCCTACAATCCCGGAAAAGTCAGGGAATTTCGCCCACATCTCATATTTGCTCCTGCCGAGATCCTCCCGGAAAAGCTGATCCAGCCTCTCCTCAAAAGCCTGCTTACCTCCCATCAGCCCGATCAGACCCGGAATATCATGCTGAACCTGCCAGAGGTATGTCCAGCCGTTGTTTTCGTCGTAATAATCACGCCCTCCCATGCCCCCGTCAAATACAGGATCAATATCTATCCAGTTACCCTCTTCATCTTTAGGCATGAAAAAACCTTTTTCGGCCTGCCAGAGATTTTTGTAATTCTCTGACCGCTTCAAATAAAACTTGTAATCAGAATCTTTACCGAGTTCTTTTGCCATCTGGGCCAGCGCCCAGTCGTCATAGCTGTGCCCGAGAGTCAGAGCCACCGACTGTCTCTTTTCCCAGGAGTGGACAAGCGCCACGGTTTCCTTTTCCCCCGGATGAAGGGACGGATACCATCCCTTTTCGCGATAAAAGGTATCAAGCTGGCACGAAGGACCATTTACCCAGGGAAGCATCGTTGCCTCATCAGCGTTTTTCTTCATGCCCTCATAAGCTTTTTCAATTTCAAAATTCCTGATACCCTTTCTGTATGCATCGAGGATCATTATTGTTGAGTGGAACCCGTTCATGCAGGGATTATCGCCCCAGAGGATGGGGAATGCGGGGAGCCATCCGCTCTGTTCGTACATTGTTATGTATGACTGAATCATATCTGATTCCGTTTCCGGATCAAGGATGGTGCGAAGCGGATGAAGGGCAAGAAAGGTATCCCATATCCAGTCATCAACATAGAAAGGCCTCGCTGATTCATGAACCTTACCGTCATAATTGCTGTAATACTTCCCTCCTTCCGTTATGTTGATCATCCTTTCATAGCAACGGTACAGGGCTGTATAAAAAGTGCGTTTCTGATCATCAGTGCCTCCTTCAACCTCTATTTTTCCAAGAGCACTCTCCCATTTTGCTTCTGCGGTTTCTTTTGTTTTCTCAAAGGAACATTGAGGCATTTCTTCTGCCAGATTCTGTCTTGCCTGCTCTGCGGAAATAAATGAAACAGCATATCTGAATTCAATAACTCCAGGTGAATTTCCCCTGAAAACCACGAATTGTCTATCCCTGCCGGCAATAGTCTTGCTCTCAAGTGATCCTTCCTCCCCAAGCTCGCAATGAACCCGGGCTTTCATGCCCTGGAACCTCTCTTCGGCCGTAAGAGTCTTATTCTCTGTCATCTGCCAGATGCCGTCGTGAAGCTTTGCAAGAAATAGTTTTTTGTCACCGTCATTATATTGAATCCTGAAATATCCTGACATGGCTCCCGGTGCGAAATCAACTGTAATATCATAATCCTCAAGCCATGTTGAATAATAATACGGGGTTGCAACTTCAAGCTGATTATCCCATGCCGATACCGGGGCTTTATCATTTAGTTCCCCTGTAAACGGCATTATGCCGAACAGCTCTCCGTTCCTGTGCGAGATGAGCGTTAGAGGAAAATATCTTATCTGGTCATCAAGATAATCCTCCCTCACCGGATACATCCTTATCATCTGGTTTGGCAGCTGCACCGTCGGCCGTGTCGGCTGAAGAAGAAGTCCTACACCTCCGATATCAGGATCAACGTACGATAAAATGTTTTCCGTTCCTGACTGCCTGCTGCACGCTGACATCAAAAGCAGGAACAGTACAGGATAAATTCCTTTTATATATGACATGATGGTTTATTTTACTATTGCGATATCTCTCTTCTCCTTAAAGAAGAATATAAAGCAAATGAGAACAGCGACGGCAATATATGTCGGGATGAACCATATCCTCTGCCACTCATATACCTGGTTAACCGAATAGGCATTAGTTACAAATCCCGAGAACCATGTTCCGATGAACATTCCCAGACCATATGTGACGAAAGTAAAGAGACCCTGTGCCGCATTCTTTATCCTTTCGTTCGATTTCTTTTCTGTATACATGTACCCTGTCACGAAGAAGAAATCATAACAAACTCCGTGGAGGATGATCCCTGCATAGAGCATCCATAAATTCGGACCCATATTTCCGAAAGCGAAACAGACATAGCGAAGGATCCATGCCGTCATCCCGATGAGAAGCATTTTCTTCACCCCTATCCTGTTGAAGAGGAACGGAATTGCAAGAATGAAGAGAGCCTCCGATATCTGTCCCATAACCATTTTGCCTGCTGCATTTTCCATCCCCGACTGGTTCAGGTAGAGATTTGCAAAGCCGAAATAGAATGAGAGTGGGATGCAGACAAAAATTGCTGCAATGAAAAAGATAAGGTAGGGTTTATCCTTAAAGAGCACAAAGGCATCGATACCCATCACCGACTTGGCAGTGGAAGGAGTTGTTGCCTGCGGAGGGGTATCTGGCAGCATAAAACTGTATATGCCTAATGCAACAGATACGATTGCCGCCATATAAAATGTTAAAGGTGTGGTTTCAATTCCTAGAATTGCGATCATGAAGCCCGACACCACCCATCCTACCGTTCCGAATACCCTGACCAGGGGGAACTGTTTGCCCGGATCACTCATCTGCCTGAATGCCACGCTGTTGGAGAGTGCAATTGTCGGCATGTATGCCAGCGAGTAAAGCAGCATTATCCAGTAAAATGGAGCATTGGCGGTTATGCGTGAGGCAAGGAAGAGCAAAACTCCTCCGGCAAGGTGAAGCAAACCCATCACCTTCTGCGCCGCAAAGAAACGGTCGGCGATCATGCCGACAAAAAAAGGCGAGATCATCGTGGCTATTGCCAGGGCGCTGTAGGCGGCTCCGATCTGGATCCCTGAGGAGCCGAGGTGGGTGGTCATATATGTTCCCATTGTAACGTACCATGAGCCCCACACGTAATACTGCAGGAACATCATGAGTCCGAGAATAATGCCGGTTTTTGTTTTCATAGGTTAATTGTGTAATGCTGTTTTATGAGTGAGACCCCCTACCCGACCTCCCCCCACGGGGGGAGGGGAAAGAAGCATTTTGATTAACTCTTTGTACCAAAAATAATAAATCATCTTTATAAAATATCAAGAATGATTAATAAAGTATTTTCAGTTATTTATATCTTCACACATTAATAATAAACCTGAAAGAAATGAAAAACCTAACCTTAAAACTGATCACGGGTACACTTTTGTTAGGTGCCTGTTCGTGCAGCTATGAACCGACAAAGGACCCTGTGATGCTTTATAACGAGATCGACAAGGAGGCAGCTCCGAACACCCTTACTAAACAGGAGAGCAATGCTGGCTGGCAGCTTCTTTTTGACGGAACAACAACCGCCGGGTGGCACGGATTCAGGCTGACCGGTGTTCCTGACTGCTGGACAATAGAAGAGGGAGCTCTGACAATGAATACAGTCGGGGGAGCCGAGAGTCAGGATATAATAACTGACAAAACATACAAGAGTTTTGCGTTCTATGCAGAATATAAACTCACCCCCGGAGCCAACAGCGGAATAATTTATCAGGTTGCTGAAGACACTGCTTATCATTATCCCTATGAAACAGGTCCGGAATACCAGGTGATCGACACTGACGGATATACCGGCAAGCTTGAAGAGTGGCAGATAGCAGGTGCAAATTATGCAATGAATCCACCGCTTGTAAAACCATATAAGCCCGTTGGCGAGTGGAACCAGGCACTGATTGTCGTTGACGGAAACGATGTTACCTTCATGCTGAACGGACAGGTAACTGTCAAGTATACAAAATATTCCCCTGAATGGACTCAGAACCGCAACAGCGGTAAATGGGCCGATTATCCCGATTACGGGAAGTATGATGAAGGACACATCTCGCTTCAGAACCACGGCTCAAAGGTGTGGTACAGGAATGTGAAGCTGAAAGAGTTATAGGCTTAAGGCGTCGGGCGTCAGGCAACAGGCGTCAGGCAACAGGCAACAGGCGTCAGGCGTCAGGCGTCAGGCGTCAGGCGTCAGACGTCAGGCTAAGGGCTTTCTTTAGAGTTCCCCTCCTGGTAGGGGTTGGGGGTGGGTTATTATAGCTCAGATCTTACTATTTAAGACTCTCCGTCATCTCTGACCTTCTCACCGGAATCTCTGAGGAAGTGTACAATTTCCGGCAGAACATATTCTTTTGCCAGAGATATCAACAGGTTTGAAGGAGTCAGATCAAGTTTTATCTGCATAAAGCCAAGTGACAGCTTTGCATCAATGATTTTGCTTTTCAGAGTCAGCATCTCTTTCTCCCTGCGAAAATCCTTAAAAGAGGAGATGCCTGAATAATAAAATGATGAGCACAAGAATAAGGTAGAATCCTCATTTAAATGACAATCCGCTGATTAAAGCTCATAACCGAATCTTACGTTGAAATTTACGAAGAGATAAAAAGAATTCTGGTACTCCTGATTGTCATAAATTGGCAAAGGATGTGGAAGGGAATAAGGCCATTTTTCATGTATAAAAGCTTTTATTCCTCTGTGCCTGAAGCCAATACCTCCAAACCAATCGGTGACGAGCCTGTCCTCGCAGCTTTGCCTGCCCAGGATAAATCCAAGGCCAAAAATTTTAGTATCTTTGGATTCCTTCTGATAATATGGCAAACCGCTGGGATCCAGCATAAAGGTCTGATTATTATAATAACAGTATTTGTATGTAATCTGCGGAGCCAGATAATATTCGCGATAGGGAGTGTGGTTTAAGTGAGCTATCGGTCTGAAATACTTCCTGAACTCAAGTTTAAAATTCATTCCCGCGTCATTATTGTAAGGGATGGTTCTATAGTTAAAAAGTCCCTCTTCCGCAACCCCTCCACCAGGTCCTGTTTGTTCAAGCCAGTTTGCAATTTTTTCAGTACGGAAAATATATCCGGCCTGTACCTGAAGACTCATATCCCCGGATATGTACATTTCAAGTGAAACAGGAATCTCGCTGGCCAGGATTTGATGGGGACTGATTTTTAAAGTTCCAAAAGGTCTCTTCCCCGGGATTGAATCTTCATCAGTAACCAACATTAAATTTGGAGTTGTACCATAGCTATCAGAGCTACCTATGGTGTCCAGGAAAGAAAAAATCAAGAAAAAATAACCAATAAAGTATTTCATGGTTTTATGATAGGAACAGCCCGGACTAGACCTTTTTCAGCACTTTATACAGGTCCTGAATCTCAATTGAGAGCTCTTTCAGCAGGGCGTGGTTCTGGTCGGTAAACCTTGCTGTTACATACTGGGTATAAAGCTCGATATTATCCTCAGCTTTCTTTCCTGTGTCTTTAATGAAATCATCCTTGAATTCATTAAACCTGTTGCGTGATCCGATGAACATGGTCTTTGGTTATTGGTTATTGGTTATTAGTTGCGGGGGCATCATAGTAATTCATAGTGATTCATAGTAATTCATAGTAATTCATAGTAATTCATAGTAATTCATAGTAATTCATAGTAATTCATAGTAATTCATAGTAATTCATAGTAATTCATAGTAATTTATAGTAATTCATTGTGATTAAGGTTATTGAGCGAGGTGCGGATACTCTTTTTTTCCTTCTCTGAAAGGGTGGCAAGGGGTTCTGCCAGGGAGCCGCTGCAGAGGCCGGTAACCGATAGTGCACATTTAAGGCCTTTCAGGTAACCGGATTCATGATACCCTGATCTGTAGATAGTTGTACATATCTGCATTACCTTTTCCTGAAGAGGCATTATCTTTTCATGATCGCGGTTAACTGAAGCATTATAAAGCTCAACATATAACCGGGGAAACAGATTTGCACCCCCGGGAATACCTCCGTGTCCTCCTGAAAGCACAAAATCTGACAAATGCTCCTCCGTTCCTGTCAGTAACGTAAAGTCATTCCGTTCCTTTAACAGTTGCCGGACTTTCATCAGATATCCGGGATCAGAAGAGCTGTCTTTGATTCCGATGATACCAGGGATTTCTGATGCTGATCGCACTGTTTCCGGTTCGAAAGCGATCTTTGTATATACCGGCATGTTATAAAGCAGAAGAGGCAGTTGTGTGTTCTCCTTCAGATTTTTCACATGATTCAGTAGTTCTTTCTGGCTGAGAAGGTAATAGAAAGGAGGAGCTGTCACAACCGCATCAGCCCCGCATTCGTTAGCCATTTCAGCCAGATCAAGGCTCTCGCTGAGCGATGTATCTGTGATCCCAACCAGTAATGGAATTCTGTCTTTTACCAGCATGCATGCAAGTTCGATCAGCTCCATTCGCAACTTATGGCTCAGGCTGGCAAACTCACCGGTTGTCCCGAGTATGAAGATACCATGCACCCCACCCCTGATGGTATGTTCAATGAGGTTTTCCAGTCCTTGTTTATCGACAGTGTTATTATCGATCAGGGGAGTTACAAGAGGGACAATTATACCCCGCAGAGGGAGGTTTAGGGTATCTTTCATTGATATAAATATAAGGGAATAATTTCAGTTAACACACCTCAGAATACTGCAATACCGTCCTCTTTTATTATTTTTGTCTTATGGAAGAAAAAACAAAGCCCATATTCAACAAACGCATTTTCTGGGATGTAACCTTTGAGCAGATTGATTATGATGCCAAAGCCAGCTTTGTTATCGAGCGGGTTTTTGAACGGGGCGATGTTGATGATATCCGTCAGTGCCGCAGGTATTATGGCGATGAAAAAGTGACTTCCGCCCTGTTAAATGCGAAATTTTTGCCAGAACACAGAATACATCTTGCAAGTGCAGTAATTGGGAAACCATTAAATGAATTCAGATGCTACATACTGAGACAGTTGAATCCGGGACTCTTTCCTTACTGAAAAAACTGAAGGTTGATAATATCAGGATGTATAGCAGCGCTGATATTTCTGCCATGAAAATACAGGCTATACTCGGGAGTCCAAAGAAAAAAGATTTTTGGGATTTACATGAATTACTGCAGCACTATACCTTGCAGCAACTGATTGACTGGCACAAACAGAAATATCCAAGCCAGATGCTCGCTATAAGTATACCACATGCTATCACATATTTTGCCGAAGCAGAGGAAAGTGAAACACCCGTTAGCTTTAAAAATCAAACCTGGGAGCAAATTAAAAAGGGGATTTCAAAGAGTGTCAGCGATTATCTGAGATAAATGCAAAATCCGGAAGGCTTGCCCACATTTAGCCGGTCAGATTGCACTAAGAACATTTATCTATCCAAAAATGATTTAAATTGACGGACGTTTATCTCCTTAGTCAAAATATTGTGAATATTCAGCGGGCATTTCACTTATTGACTTAATCCTTATATCCCTGAAAAAGACTTCCGCGGCTTCGCTTTGCAGCTGTATCTTGCCCCTGGTAAGAGGAGCAGGTTCTCCTTCGTTCACGTAACGTGAATTCCGAAGCACCATCACCAGATGGCCGTTGACGATACGGATGCTTTTATCTTCGAAGCAGATGAGTTCCAGGGTTGTCCATTCTCCCTGAGGGCTTTCATAATCAGCGTTTCTGAGGCAAAAGCCATCCAGTCCGGTTCCGGCACCTAACTCCAGGAATGGTTGTTTTTCGCCGGCCACCGGATTCATAATCCCTTCCGGGATGAAAGCCCTGATATCGATGGCAGTGTTTGAAAATCCCCAGTGATCTCCCATGTGCCCTTCCATGATCTGGAACTCCTGTGAGCGCATCCACGAACGCCAGTAATCCCTGCCACATTCACCAATGGAATGATACAGCAGTCCTGAATCTTTCAGCTTATTAAGCCGCGGCTCCCATTTCTTATCTCCCCATTTAACCTTCAGTGTCAGGTGATAATTCTCAAATTCCTGTTTCGTAAAAACACAGCCGTATATTTCACCGCTTATGCGAAGGACAGGTTCGTTATTTACGAGTGTAACAGTAAATACATCGTTCACATTTTTGTTATAGCCGATAGGTTCAATAAGATTGCCGTTTTCATCCCGGGGCTGCTGTCCGTTATAGGCATCGGTCAACTTATAGCTCTGGTACATCTCCCACTTTGAAAATTGGGTATCGAGGAGATTCTCCCATTCTCCGTTATCAGATGTACATGTAACAAAAGTAACCATTATGAAAATGGCGATACTCCTCCAGATCAATTTGACTGCCTTTATCGGAAATGGTTTTATAATATTATTCATATATCAGTTTATTTAACAGGGTAAAAGATAATCATTTATGCGATAAATCCTAAATAGAGCGTAAGAGGGGCGGACCGGTTGCAGAAGGTCATGATAATAAGATGTTTATTTTACCATAAGAGCAACCATCAGCTTCAAAATTAAAACCTATGGTAATGGTAAAGGAATTGCAAAAGACTGTAAAGGACTTACCTGAATATGATTGAAAAAATCCTTAATTATAACCCGCCAAAACCACTCTCCACATTCTAAATTCTGAGTTATTTGCAAACCTGGGTTAAGTAAGTTTGAATAGGTAAGAGTGAGTCCAAAGGGTCCTGATAAATAGACATCATAAACAACATCACGTGGAGGTTCAGGAGGCCAGACAGGATCAGTTACAATCCATTCTAATACCGGATATTTATCAACTAGTAAATACGAATTACATACTATACTTACTGGTGGCATAATGGGAGAAACAACTGATTCTTTAATTGCGGTATCTAATTGATGATATAATGAATCAATTAAAGAATATAAATCACTACAAGGTGAAGCATTATCAGTATATTCTTTAGTGACTGCATCATTTGGATTGACAGGTGTTTTGACAGTGGTTGTTCCCATAAATGTTTTGTTCCCTTCTATCATTTGGTCTCCTGTTATTTTCACTGCATCAGCAGCAGTTTCGGCATCCTTTGAATGTAGAGCATACGGAACACTCAACAGCTGTGTAGTCCCCATCTCGACATAAGCAGACCCTCCCGTCTTATCAATCTCAACCTTCAAATAGTATGTATCGGCTCCCCAGTCAATGGTGGTAATGTCGCCAGTCTTGCCGGTTCCGTTGCCAATTACAAGATTCACTATACCTAAATCACCTGTATTAGCGCTATGAAATTCAGAATATTGCGATTCACCTGAACTGCTACCCTTGAGGATGCTCATCTTGAATGAGACATCCTGATTCACTAACGGATTATTTGATGTACCATCCCTTACTACTACCTGGTAATTGAAAGATTCAGGTACTTGGGCTATAACCAGGATGGACGACACCATCAGAATTGAAAGAAGTACTGCTTTTTTCATCTGGTCAGGATTTATATTATCAAATTTACGAAAGACTTGGATGTAAGTCAATTAAAAATAACCTAAGAATCAGCTCAGCCTATTGATTGGGATTAGTATGAATTTGTATTTCCTTTGTTAATTAATCGTTGATGCAACGGACAGAAAAACCAAACTTCTTATCGTGAATGGTGAATTAAAATACTTAAAAAGCCCGAACAGCACGCACATAGTAGGCGCTGTTGTCCTTCCTGTTGTTGTACTGGCTGCAAAAGTTGAATTCCTGGTACCACGCGTAGTTATTACTGCTCTCGGTAGAACTCCAATAGAAGAAATCAGTAAACCCGCCAATTGCTTCTTTGTTTATGCAAAGTTTGTTTAATTCATCTTTTGAAGGTAAATACCAATCACTATAACCATTCAATGTTAAATCATAACATAGTTTTGCTGCTATTCCTGCTGTAGTACAGCCAGTCACTATGTCTATTGTGTTTTGATTACCTGTTCCTACTGCTGTACCATCTGCACCTGATATTTCTGTTCCAAAACAGCCCCACTCTGCTCCTGTGCTCTGGTCATATGGTGCAGCTATTAAACCATGTAATTCTCCTTCTACATAACCCTGGTCACTTGATTGTAAAATGTAAGCTACTTTCCCACCTTGGTAATTATCACCTACTGCCAGAGTTTTAGCAGATGTACCATCATAATTTTTCCATTCTGTGCCATCATAATAATTAGGTTTTTTGGTTGTGGTATTATAAATAATTAATCCTTCCACAGGTGTTATTGCATCTCTTTGCACTTGTGTCATTCGTGGGGGTAAATAACCTTGTGTGGTACTACTTATTTCTAATGCTGCGCCTGCATTTGGAGTAGCAGTTCCTATTCCCTGTTGTGTTGCTATTATTTTATTACTGAATGTTTTATCGCCTGCAATTGTTTGGTTTCCAATGGTAGTTACAGCATCTGTGATTCCAAAACCTGCAACTGTCGTTGGTGTATTTGTCAGGTTGTTGAAATGCAATTGTGATGCACCACTGGTTTGCATATTTGTTTTTGTATAATAATTTACGCTTGCGGTAGTCCATATTGGGTCGGTTTCCGATGTAAGATAAGAAACACTACTTCCTGCCGTTGCCAATCCTTTGGCATTGATTGTAATATTATTAAACGTACCCACGTCTGAGTTAACGGTTGCAAGTGTTAACGCCGCTGAACCTGTTACATCGCCTGTATGTGTGGCATTGGTTTCCTTGGCTGTGTTTGCTAACACTTCAGCGTTATTGGTTACACTTGATTGAAAGTCGCTAACCTGCGAAGCAGAAATGCTAATTTCTGTACTTTTATCCCATGCTCCAAACAATGGGTCGGCTTCTGTAAAACTTGTGATAAAGTCAGGAGTCCAGTTTTCCCATTTACTGCTTGTGGTATTGTATCTTAACAATTGATTGCTCGCAGGTGAAACAAAACTAAATGGATTACTTGTAAGTTCACTCCATGATGGAACATAACTCAATGGACGATATAAACCTGAATGGTCACCCCAACCAAAAGAAGTGTTCCAATTACCAATTAATGTAGATGTAATTCCGTTTGCAGGATGTGCAATAAACACAGGGTCGGTTTCTGAATAGCTGGCAACAGTTTTGGCTTGCAGAGCATAAGGTACACTTAACAACTGTGTTGTACCCATTAGAACATAGGCTGATCCCCCTGCCGGATCAATCTCAACCTTCAAAAAGTATGTATCTGCCCCCCAGTCAATGGTAGTAATGTTACCTGTCTTACTGGTTCCGTTACCTATGACGAGATTCACTATGCCTAAAGCACCGGTATTTGCGCTATGTAATTCAGAATACTGGGATTCACCGGAGCTGCTACCCTTGAGGATGCTCATCCTGAACGAGACATTCTGATTCACCAACGGATCATTGGTTGAACCATCCCTAACCACAACCTGGTAATTGAAGTATTCGGGGACCTGGGTAAAAGCCAGGATACATATCAAAATAAAGAATGTGGAAAGAAGCGCCTTTTTCATAGTTTCTGACTTTATCTAGACGAAGTTATAAAAGTTCTGACAGAAACACAATTATCGGATTTTATACTTTGCTGGATGAATTAACAATGGGAAACCTGAATAATCTTCATTTATTTTTACGTTTTCAATCTTTATGATCCCTCTCTTTGCTTCAGCAGAGAGGGGGATGCTGAGCGAAGGCGAAGCAAGGGGTGAGTACATGTGCCCGGGAATTGCCTGCAGCGATTCCCTGAGGGGTGCTTAACAACGGAAAGCCCGGCAACGCTGCGCGTTGCTAAGGGCATTTTTGTTTCCTACTGTCGCCTGAAAACAAGTTTTCAGCTCCATCCGGAAACAAAAAAGCCCTGGCACTTCGTGCCCGGGCTTTCCGTTGTAGCGAGAGGGGGAATTGAACCCCCGACCTCATGATTATGAATCATGCGCTCTAACCATCTGAGCTATCTCGCCATACCTTGTTTTGCGGGTGCAAATATAAACAGTTCAAAGTAAATTAGCAAAAGGATATTTTTATGTTCTGATATTTTTTCTATATTGCATGACAGTATATGTCATATACTCATAATGAGACTCAGATACGACCTGGAATATACCCTCAACTGCTCCCCGAAGGTGCTGTTCACGCGGCTCAGCACTCCTGAAGGCCTGTGCGAATGGTTCGCTGAGGATGTGACCATCGAAGGTGATATATTCACATTCCTGTGGAACAGGTCGGAAATGAAAGCCAGGCTCGCTGCAATGAAAGAAAACAAGTTCGTTCGGTTCGAGTGGCTCGAGGATGAGGACGAAGAGTCAAACTATTTCGAATTCAGGATCAATATTGAAGAACTCAGCGGCAGCCTTGCACTGCTCATTACAGATTTTGCAGAACCTGAAGAAAAAGATGATGCGATCAGCCTCTGGGATACACAGATCACTGACCTGAAACGGATTCTGGGAATTTAAGGGTATTACGGTACGACGGTGCGACGGTACGACGGTCGTGCCATTTATAATTTTACCGCCATACCGTCATACCGTCATACCGACAAACCGCCATACCATTTTACCCCCCTTGGTATGTTTTTTGCTAAAATTCGAGTAATTTCGCATCCAAATTCCGGAACTTGCTGAAGAAACTCGACATATTCGTCTTAAGATCATTTATCGGGCCGCTGATACTCACATTCTTCATTGTGCTCATAATCCTTCTTTTGCAGTTCCTCTGGATGTATATCGATGAGCTTGCAGGGAAAGGACTTGATCTGCCGATAATTACGGAACTTCTGGTTCAGTTCACCCTCTCGTTCGTCCCGACGGCTTTACCTCTGGCTGTGCTCCTGGCATCGCTCATGACCTTCGGTAACATGGGCGAATTCAGCGAATTGACAGCACTTAAATCATCGGGGATCCCCCTGCAGAGAATAATGAGACCACTGATAGTGCTTATCACTCTCCTGGTCCTGGTGTCATTCCTCTTCTCTAACTTCGTCCTGCCCTATTCAAACAGGCAGGCAAGGCTCCTGCTCTTCGACATCAGGCGCAAACGCCCTGATATTAACCTTCAGGCCGGATCATTCAACAACGACATCGACGGATTCAGTATAAAAATAACCTCCAAAGATCCCTTTACCAACCGCCTCGATAAGCTGATCGTTTATGACCACCGCGATAAAAAGGGCAACATTGCGGTCATAACGGCCGATTCAGGTTATATCAGGGTTACACCGGATGAGACAGCCCTGATTATGACGCTCTACAACGGCATCTCATTCTATGAACTGGAAGAAGAGAATCCCGGAGTCGACCAGAAACGTTACCCTTCAAGGAAAGATACCTTCAGGGAGCAGACTATTATACTCGGTCTCTCAGGTTTTGAACTTGAACGGAGCGGCGAAGACATGTTCACCTCCAACTCCTGGATGCTGAACATGTCGCAGCTTGCCTTCTATGTTGATTCACTGGGAGAAAAATATTCGGCAAAACAGATCTCCTGGGTAGATGATTTCACGAAAACAAAGATCTTTACCGAACGGCAGGGATCAAGAAGTGAATCGGCAAAAAGAGCCCTGGATAAATCAGGTAACCCGGTCAAAACATTTGATGCCCAAAAAGAGTATGACACTCTTTCAATCTTTGACAAGAAAACAGCTATAGACAGGACGGTTGAACAGCTGAAAGATGCCAACCTGGTGCTTGTCGACAACATAGAATCGCTGAAATATGAGATAAGGTCCATTAACCGGTACAGGATAGACTGGCACAAGAAGCTTACCCTGCCCGTTGCCTGCATGGTCTTTTTCTTTTTCGGAGCCCCTCTCGGTGCTATAATAAGAAAAGGAGGACTGGGCACTCCCGCTGTGATATCGATATTTTTCTTTGTGATATGGTATGTCATCTCGCTGTCGGGAGAGAAACTTGTTGAGGAAAACCTTATCAGCGGCATCGCAGGCATGTGGGCCTCTTCATATATCCTTCTGCCTATTGGTTTCTTTCTGACATACAAAGCATCGAATGACTCGGTCATCATGAATATTGACACTTACCTTTCATTTTTCCGCAAAATCAAGGATTACATTTACAGGATAGCTTTCGCCGGCAAAATGAAGGATCCTGACAACACAACAGAAGAGAATGAATAAATTCAGATTAAACACAATTGAAGAGGCAATAGAGGATATCAGGTTCGGCAGGCTCCTGATAGTGGTTGACGACGAGGACCGCGAGAACGAAGGTGATTTCATCTGCGCTGCCGAGCTGATAACTCCCGAAACAGTCAATTTCATGGCAAAGCACGGACGCGGTCTCATTTGCGCGGCACTGCCCGAGGAAAGATGCGAAGAGCTTGAACTTGACCTTATGGTGGGAAACAATACATCATTTCATGAAACCCAGTTCACTGTTACAGTTGACCTTATAAACGAGGAGACAAGTACGGGAGTATCGGCAAAGGACCGGGCGCTTACAATAAAAGCGCTTGTCGACCCTGCCACGAAACCATCCGACCTTGGAAGGCCGGGGCACATATTCCCGCTCAAGGCCAAAGCCAAGGGCGTGCTGAGAAGAGCCGGACATACCGAAGCAGTCGTTGACCTTACCCTCCTGGCAGGCCTCAGCCCGGGAGGAGCACTTGTAGAGATAATGAATGATGACGGTTCAATGGCAAGGCTAAATGATCTGATAAAGCTCAGAAAAAAGTTTGACATCAAAATAATCACCATCAAAGATCTGATAAGATTTAAGCTTGACAGGGAATCAGTTGTTGAAAAGGGAGAAAGAGTAAAGCTCCCCACAGTCCACGGCGATTTTGAATTTGTCCCCTTCAGGCAGATAAGCAACGGACTGGAGCATTGCGCTCTCGTGAAAGGAACATGGTCAAAGGACGATACTGTAATGGTCCGCGTTCATTCCTCATGCTTCACGGGCGACATCTTCGGATCGCTCCGGTGCGACTGCGGACCGCAGCTTCACAGTGCAATGGAAATGGTTGAAAAGGAAGGCAGGGGTGTTGTGATCTACCTGAGCCAGGAAGGAAGGGGAATAG
>JBFYPG010000006.1:0-110910 GCA_041303415.1 Bacteroidales bacterium | reverse complement strand
TTAAACGCGAAAATGCCAGATACAACAAAAAGGTTGAATGGTACAGGGAGCATTTTAAGGAAGGTGTGCGGATAAAGCTTCTTTATACCGGCGACATGACCAAATCGATCGGATTCGTTGAATATGTCCCCGGGAAATTCTGCTGGCGCCCGGTTGAGGCAGAAGGGTATATGTTCATTCACTGTATCTGGACATACGGGAAGCAGAACCAGAACAAGGGTCTGGGAGGAGTTCTGATCAAAGAAGTTGAAAAGGAAGCCTCAGGCATGAATGGTGTGGCGGTCGTGACGAGCGATAAATCTTTTATGTGCAAAAAGGAGATCTTCCTTAAAAACGGGTATAAGACAATCTCCGAATCGGGAAGTGAACAGCTTCTGGTGAAACAGTTCATGAAAGGAGCATTGCCCTCGTTTAAAGTAGATGCCAATGATGCTGCCAGGTATAATGACCTGACTATGATCTATTCCGGACAATGCCCGTGGGTGACAAGATTCATTGAAGAGGTGAAACCTGTCCTGAAGAAGGAGAAGCTGGATCCCGACATAATTGAGCTCAAAACTGCTTCCCGGGCACAGAAAGCCCCTTCCGCTTACGGAGTCTTTAATCTCGTATATAAGGGAAAGGTGCTGGCCGACAGATACATTTCAACAACCAGATTCAGCAATATTTTAAGGAAGGATGTGAAGGAGAAATGAGTTAAAAGTCTGAAAAGTCCACAAAGTTTGTAAAGTCATTTTTATTATAGCTTCGGGAAGGATTGCACGCTTTGCCCTCCGGAGCTTTAGCGAAGGAGGGATTGCATGACCAATTCATTTCTTTGTAGTACCTTTATCCTGATAAAAACAATAATCATGAAAAAACTTATTGGCTTTTTAATATTGATGCTGACCGGCATTGCTCCCCTTATGGCTCAGGACGATGCTGAAAACAGCAAGGATCCCGTATTATTCACCAGGATGCCCGGTTTTTATATCTACCGTTATGATGATCTGCAGTTCGACAGGTTCGAATTCACGACAGGTCAGGATAAAACCCAGGCTGTTGAAGGACATTCTATATTCATTGTGTACTGGGTGAAAGATAATGTACAGGAACCCAGTGGATTACAAATAGTAAGGAATTATACTAATGCAATAAAGAAGGTCGGAGGACAGCTGATCTATGAATGGGAAGACGGAGGTGCCCAGAACGTGACTTTGAAACTGGTCAAAGACGGGAAGGAAACATGGGCTTACGTTTATGCTGCAGGCAATACCTATAATATTAATATCATTGAGAAAGAGGCGATGGAGCAGGATGTGGTTGCCGATGCCTCCAGTATGGCTAGAAGCATAAAAGAAACAGGCAAGGTTGCAGTATATGGTATCTATTTTGATTCAGGTAAATCAACACTGAAACCGGAATCACTTCCAACCCTCCAGGAAATAGCAAAGCTGATGAAAGCCGATCCGGCTTTAAAACTATATGTTGTGGGCCATACGGATAATACCGGAACCTTCGATGCCAACCTGAAACTTTCGATGGAGAGAGCCACAGAGGTTGTTAATGCCCTGGTTTCCCAGCACGGCGTCAATGCTGCAAGCCTGAAGGCATATGGCGACGGGCCGACAGCCCCAGTCGCTTCGAACGAAACCGAAGAGGGGAAAGCACTTAACAGGAGGGTTGAGCTTGTAAAGCAATAAAGGTCGTTTTTGTTTGTTCTTCAGGTGAAATAAGAAAAGATCTTTTCGGTTTCCTCGTAGCCTGCCCTCAAACCTCTGCCTGAATACAGAATATTGTTTCCATCTTTCAGTTCAAGCATAACTTCAGAGTTGAGGCTCTCTTTTATGATGCTGTCCATCAGTCCTTTTACAGGAGCCCTGAGCGTCCCTGCTCCCTTCTTTTCTGTAACTGCGGTAAGGGTCAGGCCGCCCTTTCTGATCACAACTTCAGTATGGGCTTCATCTATCTTCCTGATCCTGCTGATCTTTGCCCCGTTGTATGTGGCAAAGACAATCACTTTCCCTTCCAGGCTGATAAATGAAATGAATCCCATGAACCAGCTTCCCATCCAGGGAATCTTAGCAACTGAGATCATTACCGAGATATCTTCACGCCTGAAGGTGTTGCACTGCATCCATATCCATGATTCCGGGAAGGAGGTACCCCAGTCCTTCTCAATATAACCCCTCCCGCCGCTGAAATCCGACACCAGTCCGTTCACCGTTATGCTGCCTTCAACAGCGTGGCCTGCAGAAACAACCCCGTGATTGCACTCCATGCCCGGGATGAACGAATACCATCCCATTATCCCCGGTCTCAGGATCTTTTTTGGGATCCTTGTTATACCCGGGTAGGTCAGTTTGCCGGTGATCCTGAAATCCTGATTCTCGAGATCAATCCTTATCTCATTTTCTGAAAAGAAGGAGTTTCCGGGCGACACTTCAAGTTTTTTCCGGTTGAAGGAGAAATCATTCAGAGGATATCTGAAATACGAGGTTTTACCTGTATTCCCGTCAATGAACTGAATGAATGAATGTGCATCGTCAGAGAGTGATACTCCCGGAATTACAGCAAATGCTTTTGAGGCATCAGCAGAGACATGCTTGAAGTACCATCCTTCAAAGTAGTTCTTTCCCGAAAGCGACCCCTGGAAAACCTCAGGATGGTATATTTTGTAAAGTGATTTCATAATACGTATAAACAAGCAATATACAGATATGTTCTGAGTTTGCACTTTAGACATAAATGACTATTTTGGCGGCTCTTTTAAAGCAGATATTTATGAAAATGATGACAATAGGAACAAATAAAAACAACAGTAAATTACTGGTTATGGGCATGTTCGCATTATTCGCGGGATGTGCTGCAACTGCCCAGACAACTTATGAGTGGCCCTCTTTTCACGGGGCCGACCGTACAAACAGATCGGCTGAAACAGGTCTTCTGAAAACATGGCCTGCTGAAGGACCGAAGCTTATCCAGACACTAACAGGGATCGGCGAGGGATACAGCTCGGTATCAATAGCCGGCGGAATGATATTCACGGCAGGTTCGGTGAATCAGCAGCCTTTTGTATATGCATTCGACATGAAAGGCAAGCTTCTCTGGAAAAAAGCGATTGGCAGAGCATGGTCAACCACCGCATCGTGGGCAGCCTCATATACCGGCCCCAGGAGCACGCCGACATATGATAACGGGGTGATCTATTTTCTTGGCGAAATGGGATTGCTGGTTTCACTCGATGCAAAGACAGGGAAAGAGATCTGGCAAGTTGACCTGGTAAAGGAATATGATGCTCCGCCGACAGAATACGGCTATGCCGAATCGGTGCTGATCGATGGCAATAAACTTTATGTAAGGCCGGCAGGCAGAAAAGGGCACCAGGTGTGCCTCGATAAAAATACAGGCAAACTGATATGGGCCAACACACAGATACCCGGAGCTGAAGGTTATACCTCTCCTTTAGTGTCGGAGATCGGTGGAATCCGCCAGGTGACAGGAGGGAGCTCAACATGTTACTATGGAGCTGATGCTGCAACAGGAAAGCTTCTCTGGAAAGTGGATGTGGTGAACCAGCAGTCGCTTAATATAAATAATGTGATAGTGAGAGGAAACAATATTTTCATTTCAACCGGGTACGGCCTGGGATGCATGCTTTATAAATTGAATGTCAATGGAAATGAGCTCCGTCCTGAGAAGATATGGGATGCGGCAATAATGGACAATAATCACGGCGGTGTGGTTTATCATGATGGTCATGTGTTCGGATCAGGCAGCAGGCAGAGGGGCTGGTATTGCCTTGATTACATGACCGGCGAACAGAAATGGCGTTCAACCAGCGATGAGGGAACAATTACCTTCGCCGACGGCATGCTCTATGCCCTGGATCAGAGGGGCACGCTGAAACTGCTTAAGGCATCACCTGAGAAATATGAAGCTGCAGGCTCATTCAGTCTGCCCTCAGGCGGCAATGGCAATTACTGGGCACATCCGGTGGTATGCAACAAGAGGCTGTATATCAGGCATGATGATAAGATATTCGTGTATGATGTAGGGGCATAACGGCGCAACGGCGCAACGGCGCAACGGCTAACTGATTGCACGATTGCACGACAAATTTGAGTTAACATGGAATCCCGTATCGTCCTTACCCAGATCGCCATCCTCTCGGTGGTGGTGATAATCGGAGCCATCGCAGCAAAGCTGAAGGTATTCAACAGCGAATCAAAGGATGTCCTTTCGAAGGTGATCTTCAACATATCGCTTCCTCTGATGCTCTTCACGAATTTCTTCAGGATGGAGGCAACTCCAAGGCTGATCTCAAACAGTCTTACTGTTCTTGCAATTACAGGTTTTGTTATATTGTTTCTCCTTCTGATCGGACTTACGGCATCAAAATTGTTCAGGCTGAGCGGAGCCGAAGCTGCAGTATTCAAAACACATTCGATGTTCGGGAACACGATATTTCTGGGATTCCCTCTGATAATGGCACTTTACGGCACCGAAGGGCTCCTCTATGCCAGCATGTTCCAGCTTGTCTCAACCATAATGATGTGGACGATCGGTGTGGTTATCCTGAGCCATGGCAACGGAATTCCCTGGAAGAAGAGTCTTTTAAAGGTGGTGAATATTAACACTATAGCAACAGTAGCAGGACTCTTATTCTTTCTTTTTTCTGTTAAACTTCCCGAGGTTATTCTGAAACCCATGACTGACCTCGGCTCAGCAAACACATGGCTTTCGATGCTCTATATCGGTGCTATGCTGGTCTTCTCCAATGTGGGGGGAATGCTTAAAAAGAAGAGTCTGTACATTATCAGCTTCAACAGGCTTGTGGCCGCTCCGGCGCTGTTGATACTAATATTTTACCTTATCTCACTGCTCACCGGGACAGCTCCCGACAAACTTGTTTCATCTGTCATAATCCTCGAAGCTTCGATGCCATGCATGGCTACCGTGGTGATCATGGCAAAAGAATTTGGCTCAGATGATTTACTTGCTGTAGGCAATGTCTTTGTATCGACAATCTTCAGTATTCTCACTCTGCCATTAGTTGTAATGGCAATATCAAAATTCCTGTAAGATTCTGTATCAGATGAGAAGGCACGAATTATAAATCTTCGCCAGCGAAAAAAGGCGAAGGCCAGCGAAGGATAGGGTAATTAATATTACCGGCGGTCTTTAGGAAAAGGGAAAGATTCTTAAAGATGAACTGTTTTGAATCAAAGACTATCGCAATTATTGCTCTGATCCTGCTTTCATTAAGCGCCTGTGAAAAAGACTCCAGGGAACCGCTGACTGTAACGACAGGGGATATCACTATCTTTTCAGAGGGGATCTATGTGTTTAACGGTTCAGTCAAGGGTACAGGTTCTGAAATCATTTCTGATCATGGCTTCTGTATGGGTGTCTCCGTTAATACGGTAAAGGATGAAAGCTCCATATGTCTGGGTTCAAGAAGCTCCGACGGCAGCTTCAGCCATACAGTTTTTAATGTTTCAGCAAATACAACTTATTATGTAAGGGCATTCGTTACTGCAGGATCAGAGACCATCTTCGGCGTGGAAAGGTCATTTACGACGCCGGAAACCCTTGTTCCGAAACTGCTCGATATTGATCAGAATATTTATTACACTGTAACCATTGGAAGCCAGGTATGGATGGCTGAGAACCTGAAAGCGCTCCGTTACTCTGACGGCAGGAGCATACCCAGGGTGGAGGAACGGCTCACATGGTACAACTTTGCGATGTATACCCGTGCATATTGCTGGTACGACAACTATGGTGCGATCGGCGCCGCTTACGGGGCTCTCTATACGTGGCCGTCAGCCATGGACATCGATTCACGGGAAGAGATAAAACCAGGCATGATCCAGGGTGTATGTCCGGACGGGTGGCATCTTCCTTCAGACGATGAGTGGAAACAGCTCGAGATATTCCTGGGTATGAGCGGCACTGATGCAGATTCGGAAGGCTGGCGAGGCACTGATGAAGGAGGCAATCTTAAACATAATGGTTCTCAGCCCTGGCAGAGCCCTAACACAGGCGCTGACAATGAAAGCGGATTCACAGCCCTGCCCTCCGGATGGCGTGATGGAGCCGGATATTTTAAAAACCTCGGGACGGCAACCAGGTTATGGTCATCATCAATAAGAGGCGATTATGCCTGGATAAGACAGCTTGATTACAATTCATCTCAGATAAACCGGGCAACTAAAGGTCTCTATGAAGGGATATCCGTCAGGTGCATTAAGGACAATTGACTTTTCAGACGACTCTTTATTTTAATCCTGCAGACCTGATTTCATAATCTCCTGCACCATTTTGGTGACAGTACGGAAGTCGATCTTCCCCGTGCCCATCATCGGAAGCTGTTCTATGGTGATAAATTGCCTTGGAAGCGCTATGCCTGGAAGGTCGTTCATCATTTTCCTGAGGATCTCTGTCTTGTTCACTTCCTGAGAGACGGTAGCCACTATGACAGATCCCTTCTTCTCCTCCATGATCTCGACCACGCAGCATGATGCTCCCTGGGGAATGTATTTCTCCAGTATATTCTCAACCTTTACAAGCGATACCATCTCGCCGCCCACTTTTGTGAATCTCCTGAACCTTCCGGCGTGCCAGAGGTATCCGTCAGCATCAAGGTATCCCATGTCGCCTGTGTTGTACCATCCATCTTTCAATACATCGGCACTCTGCTCCGGGTCTTCGTAATATCCGTTCATTATAGATGGTCCCTTGGCCATTACCTTTCCAACTTCACCGATTGCACACTCTTTCCCGGTCTCAAAATTCTCGATCCTTACCTTAATATTCGGAAGCACTTTACCGGTGCTTCCCGGCCTGTTGTTTTCAATCGAGTTGACTGAAATCACCGGTGATGTCTCGGTAGCGCCGTAGCCTTCGAGAAGTGTTACTCCATGCTTTGTCTTCCAGCCTTCCCTCAGGGCATCAGGGCACTTATCGGCGCCTGCTACCATCAGCCTGAGGGTCTTGAAGTCGCCCGGTTCCGATTTCTGCAGATATCCCCAGAAGAAGCTTGGTGTTCCGACCATTATTGTCGGCTGTTCCTCGCGGGCTATCTTGCTGATAGTCTGAAAATCAAGAGGGTTGGCGTATGTAACCAAAGTCATCCCATGATAAAATGCAACCCAGAGATTTACAGTCAGTCCGAACACATGGAAGAACACCAGGTTGGCCAGAAGCTTATCTTCAGATGTTATCCCGACATAATCGCTGAATCCCTCAATATTTGCCACAATATTTTTATGAGACAGCGGAACTGCCTTGGGATCTTTCTCGCTTCCGCTTGTGAAGAGGATCACGGCAGTATCGTCTTCGGTTCCTTTGTGAATGGTGCTTAACAGAACAGAGACTGGCAGAAGTGATTTAACAGCTGCTTTAAGTTTGTCGCCTGTTGAGATCCCATTCATGATCTCCTCTATCAGGATCATTCCGTCAATGACCGGGCATCCAATTTTATCGAGCAGGGCTTTTGAGGTGATGATGGTCCTGAACCCGCATTTCTTCTGGGCATACTTTGCGTTTGCCTCTGCGCCTGTTGAGTAGTTAATCATCACTGGTATCCGTCCGCTCATCAGCGCTGCTGCTGTAGCCAGCGCACAGCCTGCAGAGGTGGGGATCATTATGCCGATAAATCCCTTGTCATAAATGCTGAACTTTGAACTGAGGATCAGCGAAGCGATCAGGGCCTTTGAATATGTAACTGACTTACCGGTGGTCTTGTCAATTATTGCAAGCTTCTTGCCTTGCTTTTTAGCCGAACGGACAAATTGCTGGTGAAGTAACATGAGGAGTGGTTTTGGTTAATAATCTGATTTTCCCGGCCGCCAATATAGAAAATTATTTGAAATAATGCACACTACGGAGAATTTTGTTCGAAAAAATTGCAAAAAATTTGCGCGTTACATCTAACAGATATACAGATGAGTATAACAATTAATAGGGTATGAAGCAGAAATGAAAGGGTATTCGTTCGAAAATCCAGAAGATTATATAATTATTAAGAATCTCCTTATAGTGTACTACCATAAAATAAGCAGATCAGATTTTTTATGAAATAACCCCCTTTCTAATTTCCCCCAAGGGGGAAAGGCCCCCGCGACAGGCTGGCTCCTTCGCTAAACCAGCCCACCGGGCTGGTTTTAGACGCTCGGCCCTCCCCTTTGGGGAAGGATGGGAAGGGGGTTGATACCTCTATACCTATTAGACAAATTACCATAATATGAACAACTTCTCAACCTCCTGAAAACCGGATTCTTATTTCTATATATTTACGTCTAAAACAGACAAATTATGGACCATAAATTCGTTGCTTTCGATGTAATAGAGAAGTTCATTGTTAAGGTGATGATCAGAGCTGGGATCCCTGAGTACGATGCCCGGATCGTTGCCGATGTTTTGCTACAGGCCGACAAGTTCGGGATCGACTCACACGGCGTCAACCGGCTGAAACCCATCTATCTCGATCGCATCAGAGATGGAATTCTGAATCCTGTGACCAGGTACGAAATTGTCAGGGAGGGTCCAACGACAGCTGTCGTTGACGGGCACAACGGAATGGGACATGTCATCTCCCGGCGGGCAATGGCGCTTGCCATTGATAAGGCAAGGGAATTCGGGATGGGCATGGTGGCTGTGCGCAATTCAACACATTACGGAATTGCAGGTTATTATGCTCTTATGGCAGTGAGGGAGAACATGATCGGGATAACCGGGACCAATGCACGTCCGTCAATTGCCCCGACCTTCGGAGTTGAGAATATGCTCGGAACAAATCCTCTTACATTCGGAATGCCAACCGATGAGCCGTTTCCTTTCCTCCTTGATTGCGCCACATCAATAACCCAGAGAGGAAAGGTTGAGCTCTATGCACGCCTGGGGAAAGATCTGCCGAAGGGATGGGTGATTGATGAGAACGGAGAGAGCAAGACAAACTCACGTGAAGTACTCGATGACCTCATCGCAGCAAAGGCTGCGCTCACTCCTCTCGGAGGGATAGGAGAGGAGACAGCAGGTTACAAGGGCTATGGTTATGCAACAGTGGTTGAAATACTTTCAGCCGCTCTCCAGCAGGGAGCTTTTTTGAAAATGCTCATGGGAGTGAAAGATGGCTTAAAGGCGCCATATCCCCTGGGACATTTCTTTATTGCGATCGACATAAACGCTTTCACCGATCCGGCTGACTTCAAAAATACCACGGGAGATATTTGCCGGGAGCTGAGAGCTTCAAAAAAGATGCCCGGAGAAGAGAGGATATGGACAGCCGGTGAAAAAGAATACTACACCTGGCTGGAAAGAAAAGATAAAGGTGTCCCTTTCACGCCGCAGCTGCTGGAAGAGTTCAAGGGGTTGTGTAAAGATTACGGTCAGGAAGAGTATCTTAAATACTTCAGTTCATAAAGGAAAAACCCCTTTCTTATTTCCCCCAGGGGGGAAAGGATTTTTCTTCTCCTGCCCCCTTGGGGGAAGGCTGGGTAGGGGGTTGTCAGATCAAAGGAACAAATGGCGATTATCTTTTTTCGATAAAATGAACACTATTCTGCGAAAGCTTATATCGGAAGGAGAAGGACAGAAGCTTGATTTCAAGTTCTGCATCTCCGACAGCCGTAAAATAGCCAGGACACTGGCTGCCTTTGCCAACAGCGACGGAGGCAAAATACTGATAGGCGTCAGGGATAATGGAAGCATTGCAGGGATAGAGTCAGATGAGGAAATCTACATGGTCGATACTGCCGCTCATCTTTTCTGCCGACCTGAGCCGGAATTTAAGATCAGGCAGCATACGACCGGAGGAAAGACGATCGTGGAGGTTGATGTGGCAAAAGGTGATAAGAGACCCTACCAGTCAAAGGATGAAAACGGCAGATGGTTGGCATACTTCAGGCATGGCGATCAGAACCTTGCAGCAAACAGGGTGCTGCTTCAGGTATGGAGGAAAGAGGAGAAAGGCAAGGGTATACTTGTAAAATTCGGCAAGGTTGAGAACTATCTGCTTGACTACCTGAAACAGAACGGATCGGTTACCATATCACGGTTCAGGAAGATGACAAAGATATCAGCGCACAGGGCTGAAGCTATTTTGTCAAACCTTATCGTCATGAAAGTCCTTGTCATGAAAGCATCAGAGAAGGGATTCACTTACGAACTTTATCCCGATGAACCGGTGAAGTGAAATAATTACTAATATTGGTACTTTAAAACGGATCCCCATAAGTTAGCATGGTAAATAACGGCGCTATAGGATTTGACAATGAGAAATACCTTGAGGAACAGACAGCCTCTATTCTTGAAAGGGTGAACCGTTTCAACCATAAGCTCTACCTGGAATTCGGCGGCAAAATATTCTACGACTACCATGCAGCCAGGGTCCTTCCCGGATTCGATCCAAACGTCAAGATGCGTCTTCTTCAGATGCTCAGGGATAAGATCGATGTGATACTCTGTATTCATGCAGGCGCCATTGAAAGGAAAAAAGTAAGGGCCGATTTCGGGATAACTTACGACGTGGATGTTCTGAAGTCCATTGATGATTTCAGGGAGTGGGGAATAGATATCACAGCGGTTGTCATAACCCGGTACGAGGATCAGCCTCCGGCAAGGGCTTTCAGAAACAAGCTTGAAATGAGAGGCATCAAAGTGTATATTCATTATCCTACAAAAGGATATCCTGCTGATGTTGACCTCATTGTGAGCGACCTAGGGTACGGGGCAAATGAGTATATACAAACAAAAAATCCGATTGTAATTGTCACAGGTCCGGGGCCGGGAAGCGGCAAGCTGGCCACATGCCTCTGCAACCTGTATCACGAGTATAAGCAGGGAGTAAAAGCCGGATACGCAAAATTTGAGACTTTCCCCATCTGGGACCTGCCTGTGGATCATATGGTGAATATCGCTTACGAAGCAGCAACAGTCGACCTTGACGATAAGGTGCTGATCGATGAGCATCACCTGAAGGCATACAATATCAGGACTGTCAACTACAACCGCGACATAGAGGCATTTCACCTTCTGAAAAGGATACTCGAAAAGATCACCGGCAGCGAGTCGATGTACAAGTCGCCCACCGATATGGGAGTGAACCGTGCCGGAGCAGGGATCATTAATGACCGGATAATAAGAGATGCCTCGTACCATGAGATTATAAGAAGATACTTCAGAAGTGCCGTTGAATACGCGATGGGGCTTGCAGAGAAGGAGACCCTCGACAGGATCAGCATGATCATGATAAAAGTGGGAGCAAAAGGCGAGGATCGCAAGGTTGTCCTTCCCTCACGGAAGGCTGCAAAGGATGCAGAGACAAGCGGCAAGGGAAACAAGGGGATCTATTCAGGCGCTGCCATTGAGCTTCACGATGGAACGATAATCACAGGCAAAAACTCACCCCTGATGCATGCCTCATCCAGCCTTGTGCTGAATGCCGCCAAACACCTGGCCGGACTGCCCGACAAGATGTACCTGCTGCCCGAAGCAATCATTGATTCAGTGACATACCTGAAGAAAGATATCCTTGAAGGGAAGATGGTAAGCCTTGACGTGGATGAGACGCTTATTGTGCTTGGCATAAGCGCACTCTCGAATCCCGCCGCAAAGATGGCTCTTGAAAACCTGAAGCTGCTTCGGGAATGCGAAGTTCACCTTACACATATTCCAACACCGGGCGATGAAGCAGGATGGCGCAAGCTAAATGTCAACCTTACCTGCGACCCTGAGTACTCAAGCAAGAGCCTGTTCATCAGCGGCTGATACCAGCAAAACAAGGAGCGTCTTATTCCGGAAGGAATTGCCTGTTCCGGCATTCAGTCATCAAGCCACCAGTCATTCACCATCAGGTCGCCTGTTTTGACAAAATAAAGATCGTATCCTCCTTTTCCTCCGGGCCTGTTCGACGAAAAGACCATTGCCTCTTCCTTCATGCAATAGAACCAGAGCGTAACCGGCCTGTATTCGTCATATTCCGAATTTATTTTTTCTCCGAAGTTAACAGGAGCTGACCACTCACCATCAATCAGCTTGCTGTACCAGAGGTCAAATCCGCCGTATCCTCCTTCCCTGTCTGAAGCAAACACGAGCAGGTTCCTGTTCACGAACGGACACTTGTCGTTACTGCTTCCTGACAGGGCCGTCTCCTTTGTTATTGCTGGTGCATCTGCCCCGAACTGATCCTTCAGAAGCAAAGAGGATCTTAACGGCATTGAATAAATATCAAACTGATTATTTTCCCTGTTGCTGCAGAATAGTACGCCGGTCGTATCGCTGTTCAGCGTGAAATAGGCATCATCGAACTCTGTATTGAGGGCAGCTGCATCAAGCGGACCCATTAACAGATCTCCGCTGTAATCATCAGCCGGGTTGCAGACAAACTTAATATCAAGATCTCCTCCCTCGTCATTTGCATAAAACAGGTAATTGAATCCCTCTGTCCATCCGAGTATGTATGGCCCGTACTCATTGGAGCTAGTATTTATAAGAGTGAGCCGCTTATTTTCATAAGTGTCAGAGAAAATATAAACAGGGTAAGAAACATTAAGTATATCGTCTTTCCTGGGATGAAAAGTTATCTCCATCGATTTCCGGGTTATGTCAAAATTTTCTCCGTAAGTCGGATTCTTTGAAGAAAAATAGATCACTTCACCCAGGTACTCATAAGGCAGGGCTGAATTGAAATCATCCCAGGATGAATTGATGCCATCCAGATTCTCCGGGTAATCGGTAATTATCGTATCAAATTCAAAATCATAATCCCTGTCAATGTCAAAAAGCCAGCAGCCCGGAAGAAACAGGAAAAAACCCAGTATGAGCCATTTCAGTTTTTTCATGTCATATGTTTATATATGAACGGTTTAATAGAGTATTCTGGTACGTATGGTGTGCTGAATATTTTTCAGTTCCTTCAATACCGAGGAATCAAGTTCACTGTCAGTTTCAATAATAACATAGCCTATTTCGGGATCTGTCTGGAGGTATTCAGCCGAGATATTGATGCCGCGCGATGAAAAGAAGTCATTCACTTCGCGAAGCACTCCGGGGACATTCCTGTGAATATGCAGGAACCTCTGCTTTGAGACATTTGGCTGCAGGGAGATCTCAACAAAATTCACTGCTCCGATGGTTGAGCCTGTATCACTGTATTTTACAAGCTTTTCAGCCACCTCGGTCCCAATATTTGCCTGGGCTTCCAGCGTACTCCCGCCGATGTGAGGAGTTAGAATAACATTATTGAACTCCTGAAGTTCGCTGATGAAGGGCTCTTCGTTCGAAGCCGGCTCTCGTGGAAAGACATCAGCGGCAATACCCGAAAGATGCTTGTTCCTTAAGCCTTCAGCAGCAGCCCTGTAATCAACAACATCGCCGCGCGATGCATTGATGAGGCAGGAATCCTTCTTCATGAGGGCAACCTGTTCCGCAGATATCATGTTCCTGGTCAGTTCTGTGGAAGGTACGTGAAGAGTCACAGTATCGGAGATTCTCAGAAGGTCCTGGAGTGTGGCTACAGGCCGGGCATTGCCGAGACTGAGCTTCTTTGCTATATCGTAATAATAGACATTCATACCAAGACTTTCTGCGAGAATTGACACCTGTGATCCGATGTGTCCGTATCCGATTATTCCAAGATTTTTGCCTCTGACCTCCACAGAGTTCCTGACCGACTTCTCCCATATCTTCTTATGTGCCAGGGCATTTTTTTCAGGAACGCCTCTCATCAGCAGTATGCATTCTGCTATAACCAGTTCCGCTACCGAACGTGTGTTTGAGAAGGGGGCATTGAATACAGGTATCCCAAGCATTTTGGCATCTGCGACATCCACCTGGTTCGTGCCGATGCTGAAGCATCCTATTGTAAAGAGCCTGGGAGCTTTGCGAAGGATATCACCCCGGAGTTCAGTCCGGCTCCTGATGCCTACGATGTGAGCCTGCTGAAGCTTTTCTTCAAGCTCAGCTCCCGATAATGCTTCTTTTATGCATTCAATATCGCTGTAGCCGTTTTCCCGGAAATAATTCACGGCATTCTCATGTATGCCCTCCAGAAGCAGGACCCTTATCCTGCTCTTATCAAGCGAATATTTATTCATCAATATATTTCATTATTTGTGAGGAGTAAAATTAATGTTTTATTTGATAACATGTACCCACCCCCAACCCCCTCCCTACTTCGTAAGGATGGGGCTAAGAGCCTCTCTGTCAGCCACATCCCCCTCCTTGCGACAGCAGGGAGGGGGACTGAGGGGGTGGGTACGTGCACTTTTTTACATAAACCTCTCCCTCTTCTGCAGGTTAAAAAGCGCCACCAGCAGAAACAGCACCGACCCGGTTATGAGAATGATCCTGTTCTTGAAAGTTACTATTGCCCAGGTCGTTTCATTTGTATCATAGGGTGGACTAAAGGGATTCAGGAAAATATTCCACTGTGTTCTGTAAAGAGGTTCTGACAGGATTAAAAAGAAGAGGCCGAAAATTATCATTACCACGGCTGTTCCGTTCCCGTTCCTGATAACTGTTGATAACATGAATGACATCATCCCCAGGAAAAGCACGGGCATCATGACCTGGGTTGTCATGCCAAAAACCGGGAATTGCACAATCAGAACTGATGATAAAGTGATGAAGCACAGCATTATAATGTATGCAATTACAAAGATCAGGATAATCCTCACCAGCCATACCTTGTACCTGTAATTCGGAATTCCAAACAGGATCTCAATGGTCCTTGCGTCCTGGTCGTTCTGGATGCCGAAAACGGATGGATAAAAGACAAGCAGAACTCCTGAAAACAGGAACATCCCATAAAGATCACGCATATCTGATATATCCTTGTCAAAAACATAGATGACCGAGATCCCCAGGTAGAATATGGCCGATCCTGCCAGGAACCAGATAAATTTATTGGCAAAGATGATCCTCAGGTTGTAGATTATCATCTTCTGCACCAGCGTGAAATAATTTAATAATTTTCTATTCTTCATTATGTTCATTATTAACCACTGAGTTTCACTGAGTATAAACGGATTTTCACGGTTTGTTCACTCGAGTATATTTCGAACCGTGTTACTCCGTATCAGTCTGAGCGGAGCGAAGACCAGTGTTACTCCGTGGTTAAATCCTTCCATTGTCTTTCTTTTTTGACAGCCATAAATATGCGTCTTCAAGTGTTGGTGTTGCGGGTACGGCATTATCATACGGCTTTGTTTCTGAGATAACCCTCACCCTTACGTTTTCACCATCCGACATATGATGCACTACCAGGTTCTTCTCAACAAATTCTGTGAATCTTTCTTCAGGCAGGATGAACTGCCATACATGTCCTTCAGCTTCCCTGGTCATATCAATCGGCTTACCGAGATACCTCAGCCTGCCCTTGTTAAGAACTGCAACCTGGTTGCATGAGCTGGAGATATCCTCAATGATATGCGTTGAGAAAATGACCACCCTCTCACGGCTAAGCTCAACAAGCAGGTTCCTGAACCTTATTCTTTCTCTCGGATCAAGTCCTGCGGTAGGTTCATCAACCACAAGTATCCTGGGAAGGTGAAGTAATATAAGCGCTATGCCCATCCTCTGCTTCATACCGCCTGAGTACGAACCTATTTTCTCATGGCGCCTCTCTTCCATGTGGACAGCCTTCAGAACATATGTCACTCTTTCATCCCGTGCTTTCTTATCGATAATATTCTTAAGCATTGCCTGGTAATGCAGGTACTCATGAGCTGTCATGTTTTCATAGCTTCCGAATTCCTGCGGCAGGTAGCCGATGAGTCCCTGAAGCTCCTCACGCTTCCTGCTGGTGTCCATTCCGTTGATCCATACTTTTCCATAACTCTGTTCAAGTATGCCGCAGATTATTCTCATCAGTGTTGTTTTGCCTGCTCCGTTCGGGCCAAGCAATCCGAACATGCCATTGCCAATCTCCATGGAGACGCAGCTCAGGGCCTTGAACGGTTTCTTTTTCCTTCCAATGAGCGGAACTGCAGAGACAATTTTATATATGGCTTTCCGGATGCCTTTAAACCTGCCTTCAAGCCTGTATATATCAATGTTCTCACTGCTCATCTTCCGGCCGGTCTTATAGATGAAGAGAGAAACGAACCATACGAATCCAAGGATCAGCACTACAGCTATGTTGTCCCATTTAAGCTGGAAAAGGACCAGGTTAAGAAGAGGGACGATCCAGAAGACTGTGAAATCGGAAAACGGGATCAGTTTCTTCAGTAATCTCTTTTTCCCTGCTGCTGTGATGTTTGTCAGAAGCTCCCTGATCTGGTTCCAGATGGCTGAGAGGAGGAACCATGTGGTGATGCTGAAAACGAAGATCCAGAATCCCTTATGGAGATAGAAATAGGTAAAATAGACTATGAAGGCAAACATGGGAAGCTCCCAGGCTGCCCTGGTAAGGTCTTTCAATTTTCTGAAGGGCTGTTTGAGCCCAAGTCTTGTCCTTATCCTGTCGCCTGCCCTCCATTCGCGGATCCAGCGGTTTTCTCTTTCATAGATCTTGACCAGGCTCTGCACCTTTATATTAATGCTCTCACCGGGAGAAATAACCGTTTCCCTTGCCTTGCGAAGACTATTCATGATGAACCATGTCGTTGCCGGAACCAGTATTATACTGAGGATGGTCGTAATAAGCTTCCAGATAAACTTATCCAGGTATGTGTAGATCAGGAATATAAGTAAACTGAATATCAGCAGCTGAATGATCTTGTTTTTCCAGCTCAGCGATCGGAACCAGTCAATGGCATTTTCGAGGCCTGAATAAAAAGTAGGGATGAAAACGAGCGTGAGGAGCGTGCTGAGGGTGAGCCCTCCGATGACAGTGATCGCAAATGAGGCCCCTATCACGGAGACGAACTCAGCCTTGCCCATGGCCAGCGGAAACATGGCTATCACTGTAGTTGAGGCTGTAATAAGAATAGGTCTTATCCTGGCCACTCCGGCCATCATCAATGCACGCGACATTCTGTTCCCCCGTTTCCGGAGTATATTGGTATAGTCGATTAGTATGATTCCATTATTGACAACAATGCCGAGCAGTATCAGGAACCCTGTGAGGGTGTTTGCACTCAAAAGCGTATTACCGGTAAGAATAAGGGCAATGAGTGAGCCGAGTGCCGCCAGCGGTATGCTGAAGAGCAGTACAAAAGGCACTGAAAGAGATTCAAATACTGCAGCCAGGATCATGTAGATCAGGAGAAATGCAATTCCGATGAGCTTATAGAAATCCTTAAGCTGATCCTCCTCATGGATAACTTCCACGGCAATTCCTGAAGGGATGTTAAGGCCCGCAACGATCGATTCAACTTCAGTTCTGGCTCCTTCAAGAAGATCCTTTGATGATGTTATCTCATCCTTGAAGCTGTATGTTACAGTCACCTGTTTTTCCTGGTTTTCCCTGTGGATGTTGCCCATGCCGTAGGCAAAGATTATGTTTGCAAGCTCTTCCATCTCCATCACGGCTCCGGATGCATTGCTCACCTCCAGGCGTTTCAGGTCATCGATCGTCTTGTCGGGATTAATTGATGTCAGAGTATCCTCTTCTGCATATTTTATTATGATATCATAACTCTCTGTTCCCTGCCTGAATGTCGTTTCGGATGAATACTCCCTTCCAAAAGTCATGAGGGCTGCCGAGAGATTCATGAGAGTGATATCATTCCTGCCAATATAATCCATGTCGAAGTGAAGCCGGACTTCAGGCTTGTTATCCTGTACATTCAGGCTCGCTCTTTCAACTGCTGAGAGATTATCGATATATGACCTGATATCATCGGCCAGGTCTTTCATCTGTTCAAAATCCTCTCCCTTGATGATCACGCTTTCGGATTCGGATCCCAGGCCCAGCATCCTCATGAACCCCGATCCGGGATTAATGCTTTCTCCTCCGTTGTCTCCCCCCGAGAATCCTCCGCTTGTGGATATCTCGTCCATGCTTACCTCGGCTGATGAGATGTTCCTTGTTTTTTCGTAGATATCATTCTTTATTTCCGGAAGGCTTCTCTTGCTTTTCTTGTCCCACTCTTCAGGAAGGTTTATCGTCACTGTAGCCCTCTCTTCCTCGATGCGGCTGACAATGTTTTCTTTCTCGGGAAGTGATTCAAGACGGGATTCAATTTCTGCAACCACCGCATCGGTCTTTTCAAGCGTCGATCCTGCAGGCATCCTGACGCTCACCCTGAAATCGGGTGTGTTTATCTCTTCGGGATTGCTCAGGCTTAATGTCAGGCTTATCAGGAGAGCTGCAAAAAAAACAACAAGGCTGCCGATTATGGTTGTTGCCGGATTTCTCATGCATGATTTCAGAACAAGATGGTACAATTGTATCAACCTGTCATGAATGGAGAGTTTCTTGAATATTTCCGATTTCTGATCTTTTTTCCCGGAAAGCAGGAAAAACGTTGCCATCGGAATAAACAGCATTGCGACGGCAAGCGAAACCAGCAGGGTTGATACGATAGAGACTCCTATATTCTTCCCGATTATTTTGATAAGAAAGTTTGAAGTAAAAATAAACGGGAAGAACACGACAATTGTAGTAAGCGTTGATGCAAATATTGCCCTCCACACTTCCCTGGTCCCCTGTTTTACAGAGGTTTCGTAATCCTTTCCGGTGCCTGCCAGGCGGTATATATTTTCAAGCACCACTACCGAGTTATCGACCAGCATCCCCACGGCAAGGGCTATTCCGACAAGCGTCAGGCTGTTGATTGAAATATCAAATGCATAGAAGAAATTGAATGCTGTATATACTGATGCAGGGATCGCGATCGCGATAACGGTCACAAGGCGCACATTCCTGAGGAAGAACCAGAGTATGATCACTGCCAGGATGGCGCCGGTTATTGCCAGGTTGATTATCTGGTTGATGTTCTCTTCCATTGTTTCAGCGCTGTTATACTGGACCGAGATCTGGACCCCCATTGGTGCCAGTTCGCTGTTCAGCCTGTCAACCTGTTCAACGGCATCATGAGAGAGCCGGATGAGGTTCGCCTGGTTGTCATTTACAAGGTTCATGGTAACAGCATCCATGCCGTTCACCCTGCTGTATGAGGTCTGCTCCTTCACGCCGTAGAATATCTCAGCTATATCGCGGAGGAGTACCGGACCTTCCTGCTTCACGATGATGCTGCCGATCTCGTTGACATCGGTGTATTCCGAAGTGATATTTACATAAAGCTCATTACTGCCGTCAACGACTTTACCGGCAAAAGTCTTATCCCTGCCGTTATTGTTCAGCAGTGTCCTGACCTGCCCCATGGTTACTCCGAGCGACTTGCAGGCTTTTTCATTAAGGCGGATCTCAATTGAATTCTCCTGTCCTCCGTATACCTGTACTCCGGCTATACCGTCAATATTCTCAAACTTCGGTTTTATCTCCCTGTCGGTTATATTCCTGATCCTGTCGACTCCTCCCTCGCCCAGAACCTGGAGCGACATGAACTGGTTTGTAAGCTCCTCGAAATCGATCTTTATCACATTGATCATGAACCCTTCAGGAATTGAATTGCTTACAACATCTATCTTTTCCTGAAGCTTGAGGTTGGCATATTTAAGGTTGGCATTCTGCTTGAAATAAACAGTAATGATTCCGTAGCGGGAGGAGATATTTGATTCTATCTTTTCAACATCCTCAAGAGTTCCTACTGCACCTTCAAGCGGAATGATGGCCTGTGTTTCAATATACGAAGGATCCATCTCCAGCATCGTGGCCGCCTGCACGACAAGAGCCGGGAGCTGTGTATTGGGGATAAGCTCAAGCGGCAGTCTCTTGTACGAGATGAAGCCAAGCATCGCAAGCCCGGCAAAGAACATGCTGATGAGGATCCTTCTTTTTAAGATAAAGTCCATTTCTATTCCTGAATATTATACAGGCTCAACAGCCGGTTTATTCTTTCCTCTCACAAAAATGCTGAATGTGTCAAAAACCCAGTAAACACATGGGATCACAATGAGTGTCAGCAGGGTTGAAGAAAAGAGTCCGCTAATGACTGCAAGAGCCATGGGAGAACGAAGTGATGCACTTTCGCCTATGCCTATCGTCAGCGGAAGAAGCGCCAGTATCGTGGTAAGGCTTGTCATGAGGATCGGTCTTACTCTCTGCGATCCTGCAAGAATTATCGCCTTCTTCTTTTCCATTCCCGCCTCGCGGAGCTGGTTGATCCGGTCTATGAGTATTATGGCATTATTGACTGCGATCCCTCCGAGCATTATTATCCCTATGTATGCCATCATGTTCAGCGATTTACCGAGGATGAAAAATGTCAGCACCGTACCAACTCCGGCAAGCGGTATTGTGAGCATAATAACAAAAGGCTGAATAATCGATTCAAACTGAGCGGCAAGAACCATGAAAACAAGTACCAGGGACAGAATAAGCGCAAAGGTCAGGTTTGAAGTTGATTCCTTTCTTTTCATCTCCTCACCCGTGAATTCCATTTTATAATCGACCGGAAGGGTGATTGATCTGAGAGCAATCTCCGCATCCCTGACAACCCTGTCAAATGCAATGCCGGGTTTGACCATTGCATAAACGTAACATGTTCTCGACTGGTTTCTCCGCGTGATCTCCCTTGGGCTGATAACAGTCTTAATATCAGCCAGCTCGCTCAGGGGTACTTTTACATTTCCGGCTGTGATCATCAGGTCCTGCAGCTGATTGAGTGATATATCGCCCAGTTTTATGGTGATATCCTTCATCTCGCCGTCTTTTTCAAAGCTGCCGGCTGAAACTCCCTCGAGATATCCCTTCACCTGGTTTATTATGCTTTCCACGGTGACGCTGTAGTAGCTTGTCTTGAACCTGTCGATGGCCACTTCCACCTCGGGAGTCCCTTCATCAAGGGATGTGGTAATATTGTAAAGACCCTGATTCTCCCCGAGGATTCCCCTGGATTGTTGAAGTATCTTCTCGAGTTCATTATAATCATCACCTGATATCTCCAGCGCAAAAGGCGACTCCGTTGTGCCCAGCGATGTCTGAAGCGCGGTCTCTTCCCTGGTGAAGGTAACCTCAAGCCCCGGAATGTTTTTCAGGTAGTTCTCCACAAGGGTGATCGCATTTTCAGTCTCTGATGCATATTTGTCGTTAAGTATAATTTTGAGTGAAGCTGTATTTTCGCCTTTTACAGCTGATGCCTGATTCAGTGTTGAAGTATTGTCTTCCCCCGACTGGGTGTAGATCAGATTGAGTTTTTCTGCCAGGAGTTCTCTTATTATATTTTCGGTGCTTGATGCTGTGGCATAAGTTCTCTCAAGGCTTGTTCCTTCAGGCAGCTTCAACTCAACGGTGAACTGCGCGGATTCAGATTTAGGCATGAATTCACTTCCGAGCATAGGGATTATCAGAATGGATCCTCCCAGAAGTATAACCGCGAGGATGATCACCAGCGCTCTCTTTTCAACAGTTTTTTCAAGGAACCTGCTGTACCATGTAAAACTTACCGGCGGGCGGGGATCAGCTTTTTTCCTTTTGTCCGGAAAGAGAGTTGAAAGAAGCATTGGGATGACAAGCATTGCCACAAGGAGTGATGAGATAAGTGCAAAGGCCACTGTCCAGGCCTGGTCCCTGAACATCTCGCTTGATGCTCCCTGCAGGTATACAATCGGAAGAAATACAACAATAGTTGTAACTGTTGATGCAGTAATTGCTCCGCCCACCTGCCCGGTGCCGTTGATGACAGCCTCCTTAAGCTCCATCCCTTCTTCACGGAGGCGGGTTATATTCTCAAGTACTACTATCGCATTGTCGACCAGCATCCCCGCACCAAGCGCAAGGCCACCGAGCGTCATTATGTTGAGCGTCAGATGGTTGAAATACATCAGGTTGAATGTGGCGATAACCGATATGGGGATGGCAACGCTTACAACCAGCGTTGTGCCGATCCTCCTCAGGAATATATACAAAATAAATACTGCGAGAAGGATACCTATTAATAATGTGTTGCTTACCTCACTGATGGCATTATGGATGTATGTTCCCTGGTCAACCACTTTTATGAATTCAAAGCCCGGAAGTGCTTTGCCGAGGTTGATTATTGCCTCATCGAGGCTTTTTACTGCATCGACGGTGTTGAACTTCGGTTCCTTGTAAATTGAGAGGCCGATACATCTTTCTCCGTTTATTGTTACTATATTCTCAGGCTCTTTGTTTGCAAATGATATTTTTGCCACATCGCGAAGGTAAACCGGCACCCGGGCTGAGGAAGAACCGGCTGATGTCATTTCGCGTGAAGGAGAGCTTCCTGTTGCTGAGGTCTGCCTGAAACCTACAATGATATTCTCAAGATCCTGCATATCCTCGAGCACACTTACCCCCTTGACCACATATTTTGTTCCCATATCGACAATGGAGCCTCCGGACACATTCCTGTTGTAGTTGTTTATCTGGGCGGCGATGCCGTCAGATGTGAGCCCAAAAGATTCAAGGAGATATTTATTTGTTTCAATTACAACTTCACTTTCCTCAACACCTGTCAGTTTTACATCAGCAACTCCTTCAATTCTTACAAGCTCGTTGCGTATATAGTTCTCTGCAACTTTTCTGAGCTCATCGATGTTCCCGATGCGGTCGTTCTTCAACCCTACAATCATTACCGGAGATGCATTGGGGTCATACTGCGAGATGGTAAGATCCTCCAGGTCGGAATTCTGGCTGAACGAGTTGAGCTCTTTCTGAAGATCGAGGAATGCCTCATCCATATCCTTGTTCCAGGTGTATTCAACCGTTATGTTTGCCGATCCTGCATGTGATACTGATGATACCTGGGTTACATTGCTCTGGCGCATCGCGAGTGATTCGATCTGATCGACATAATTCTTTTCGATCTCCTCCGGCGGTCTTTCGCCTGCCTTAAGCTCGATATAGATCTTGGGAGTGTTGAGGTCAGGGAAGAGATCGGTGCCGAGCCTTCCGAAAGATATGAATCCCAGGAGCACAATACCCAGCACCAGCATCAGCACTGTGACAGGGTATCTTACGGCAAATCGTGCAATAACATTCATTTCTTTCAGTTGATTATTTTGACCTTCGACCGGTTGCTCAGTGTCTCAAAGCCGCTGATGACCACACGTTCATTTTTTTCAAGCCCCCTTGTGACCTCAACATCTGATATGTTCTCCAGACCGGTCTCTATGATCCTTTCTGCTGCAATGCCGCGATCAACGACAAACACTGTCTTGCCCTTCTGCCGCGACAGGATTATGCTTTTCGGGATCACAATAACTGAATCCTTATGGTTTGTCACAATATCGGCTTTTACGAACATCCCCGGCCTCAGGAGAAAGTCATTGTTTTCAATGGATACTGTCCCCTTAAAGGTTCTTGTATCAGCATTTATCGCCGGGGACAATTGTGTCACATGCCCGGTAATTGTATCCTCCGGGATTGTATAGTTTGTAAGCCATACAATCTGTCCTGACTCAATATCGGAAATATATTTTTCTGGAAGCTGCACGTCCATATACATTGTTTTATAGTCCATTATCTTTACCACTGGAACACCGGTTTCAACCTGGGTCCCCTGGGTATGATAAGGAAGATCGACAATAACTCCTTCAATAGGTGAAACTATCCTTGTCTTTTCGAGTTGAAGCTTCGAATTGACAACCGTTGTTTTTGCGTTTTCATAATTTATCTCAGCCGTCTTAAGGTCTTTGAGTGTCACACCGCCTTTTTCATAAAGAGACTCCTGCTTGCGGAGCTCCGTTTCCATCAGCTCAAGGTTAAGCTGGTTGGTCTCCATCTTCACCGAATTGACGTATTCCTCATCCTCGAGCCTGGCGATCAGGTCTCCTTTTTTTACCCTGTCGCCCATCTGCCAGAATCTGCCCGTCAGGGGATTTCTCTCAAGAAAATATGTTGCGGAGATTTTTGACTTAAGCTCTATCTCCCCCTTAGGGAAAGCTGTCCCGGTAGTATTTACATACTCTTCAATTGTCGTGAGCTTAAGCTCTTTGACCGAAACCGGAATTTCAACATCTGCCGACAGGTTCTGATCCTGGTTCCTGCATCCATTTAAGATTAGTACTAGTGAGGCAAGTACAATTAAACTTTTTTTCATATTGAAAATTATTATGCGCGTTTATCTTTACTTATAATATAATACCCCCATCCCCGCCTTCCCCCAAGGGGGAAGGAGTTAAAAACATTTCCCCCCTGGGGGAAATAAGAAAGGGGGTAGTGACATAATATATAGGATTTCTATTCATCATGCTTTATTACTCTAAACTCATTACCGGTGAAACAGGTTTCCTGTTCTCAAAATCATAAAGCGCCTGAATTTTCAGTTTCAGAAGCTCGAGCTTATATTCTATCAGCGAATTGGTATGGGAAAGCTGTTTTTCAGAAAGCTGGTTCTGATAGATATTCAGGTCCATGCCTGTAAGGTCGCCGTTCTTGTATCTTTCAAGGTTAAGGTCATAGGTGAGCTGTGCATTCGTCACATTCTGGCGGGCTATTTCGATCTGGTTCCGGAGGTTGAGCAGGTTCCTGTATACTTTTCTTATGCTGAGAATTATGTCGTTCTGCTCCTCCTCAAGGGAGATATTTGCCGTCTCAATATTTGCTTCGGAAGCCTTTATCCGTGACTTTCTTTCTCCCCAGTCCCACAAAGGGATCACAAGTGACAGGGATACAGTTTCATTATCTGTAGGATTATCATAAACATTTCCGAATTCCTCATTGTCGCCGAAGAGCCCGACGGAGAGCCCCAGGCTTCCGCGGAATTCATTCAGGGATTTCGTCTGAATAAGATCAAACTCCGATTCCTCGATGCTAATTTTTCTCTGCCGAAGCTCCATCCTGTTTGCAAGTCCCTGGTCGATGGCGAATGCGATGTCAATGCTGATAGTGTCAACTGCAATATTGGGAAGCACAATGAGGTCGTCATAGAGGCTCATTCCTATCATGATCTTGAAATCGTCCTTTGCATTATCGAGCGACACCTGCCTGTTTTCGTAGTCCGATTTTGTAGTTGCCAGGTTAAGTTCGGCCTGGTACATCTCCTCACGCGGGGATATGCCTGCGTCCACCTTGTTTTTAATAACCTCGTGACTCTGCATCATATTCTGGTATGCCTGGCGGGCTATTTCGAGGCTCTGCTGCTGCTGGTATACATAATAGAATCCCTGGGTCACCATGTTTTCAAGAGACAGAAGCTGCATGGCATAGTTCAGCTGAGAGTTCTCGAGTGCCAGTTCCAGTTCTCTCAGCTGGAGCTTTGTCCTGTTATATGTGAACAGGGGCTGATCGAGGCTCAGCGACAAGTTGTTGCTGAAGCCCTTTGTTGTCTTGTCGGAATACTCGCTGTACGAATCGGTATATCCGAACCTGTTTGTCAGAGATACTCTTGCGTCGGTAAGCAGGATGGGCTGCGATACGGTAAAGAGGCTGTAGCTCTCGGTGGTCTTTGTTGAGTTCCATTCCGAGATCAGTTCATTGAAGGTCCTTTGCTGGCTGTACCCGATAGGATTTACCGAAAGGGAGAAACTCGATTTAAGGGATGCTTTCTGTGCATTCAGGTTCTCCTGGCTTCTTACCAGGCTGAGCCTGGTCTTCTTCATCGTCGGGCTGTTTGTTTCGGCAATCTTCAGCGCTTCCTCAAGCGTAAGGCCGGTCTGGGAGAATGCCGGTAATGATGTGAATACCAGCAATAACCCTTTAAATATCTGCCTTCCTGCTGTTTTAAACAATCGTTTCATTTTAATAATTTGAATCTATTTAACCATATTAACCCACCCCCAGCCCCTCCAAGGAGGGGAGCCCCTGGTTTATCTTTTCTCCCTATCTCCCCCTCTCCCCATCACCCCCTCATGCCCTCCCGCCTGTAGCCGGTCGCCTTTACTTCGCCCTCACCCACTTTATCGCATCGCCTATCACAAGCCTGCCTGATGATTGATTTGTAAGTTCCACAGTTGCAGTGTCGGGGGTCAGGTAATACCGGCCCATGTTATGCCACCCCGCCCCGGCGTTTTCAAAATCAACAGTTATCTCCTCAACACCTTCATCGTGATATATTTTATAGTGCAGGTCCTTGTAAAGGCTCTCACCCTGCTCCTGGCCACCGGGAGGCGGAGCACCGCTTCCGCTGGCAATGGTAATACGCTCACTTATCTTTCCGATATAGCAATATATGTCATAAAATCCTGCTTCATCAACCGGGGTGTTCCATTTTACAGATAGATTGCCTGTACCTCCGGCAGTATAAACAGCAGAGAGAATATAAGTGCCATAATAATAAGAGTTAACAACCGGCTGCCAGTAGCCCGGACGGTTATACCGGCGAACCTGCTGGTACGGATCTCCTCTTTTATCATCAACCTTCAGGAGTTTTTTGAGCGGACTCTGGTCAGGAACAGGGCCCATGTCGAATCCCGGATCCTCATTATCCACAATTGCTTCACCGGGCAGGGAGAATTCCGGTGTTTTTTCCAGGACCTGTTCGCTGTCGGCGGTTTCATTACGGTCTCTTGATCTCCTGATCTCATTCACAGGGATGGTGAGCTCGCCCGGGATATTCTTTGAAAAGAGGGAATTGACAAGCATTTCCCGCGGTTCGTAGTCGAGGATTATAATGATCTTTTTTGCCTCTTTCGCGTTCAGGATCACGATCTTTGAGATGTCGGCAACCTCCATTCCCCTGCCCATATCAGAATAGAATCCCTGGGTTCCCTGCATGACGGTCATTGATGACTGCCTGTTACTGCTGCCTGGTCCCCCGGTACGGAAGGAGACATTGAAAATACCTGGCACCGTCCCGGGATTTGATGCTGTGAAAGTAACTCTGTATCTTACCCTGTCCTCTATCACAATTTCATTCACCTGAAGATCGGTAAAGTGAAATCCCGGCTGATCTTTAGAGTTAAACCAGTCGTTGAGATACTGATAGAAATCAAAACCGAATTCGGCTTTAATATCTTCATTGAATTGGCTGATATCGATCCTCCTGAATTTGTTTTTTTCAACATATTCTTTAAAATATTCATTGAAATCCGTGATGCCTGCCTTTGACCTGAGGAGGTTAAATATGTAATCACCCTTCATCGTTACCAGCAGCCTGACTGTATCAACTGAAAGATTCCTTGCAAGCAGCTCCCTGAAGCTTCCTTCCCTGAAAATAAGATTAGTCCTGTCGATGTCTGACAGACCGCCAAGGAATGACCTGTAATCGAAATCTTCTCCTTCGCGTATGTTTATTTTCTGGAGATGTGATTCAAAAACTGCATTAATTACCGGATATTCGTCTGAGTAGAAATTATTTTTATGAAAATAAAAGCTGGGTCCCAGCCGGTACCTTGAAGGCGCATTCAGAACCACTCCGTTTCTGATCGCCATTTCTTCACCGGTTATGAATGTCCTCCTGATGAAATCGTTGAATATCCTTACCTGAAGCTCCTTATCGGTTATAACCTGGTTTTCTCTTTCCATCCTTTTCTTATTGCGGGTAAACCTTCTTTTAAAGCCGGCACCTTCAGTTGTGGATAGTTTTTCAGGCAGCAGCACCATTGACGGCTGAACCTCTGCCCTTGTCTGTGTGCTCATTCTCGGAAGAGAGAAGAACTGAACCGGCACCTCCAGCAGACTGAGGGTTTTGAAAGGATACCTGGTTGAGAAATTAACCTCAAGGTCCCGCATTATTCCTGAAACAAGCATTGGAAGAGTATCCCTGATCTCTGAAAGATCCTTTTTGTAATAATCATTTCCCGGGAAATGGTGGCTTATGAAGGTAATAGTGTCAAGTTTAAGGGTATCCGACCTGTAATCCCCTATTGCAAGGGTCAGTCCTGTCAGCGGCGACTCAGGGCTGAAAAGATAATAGTCTCCTGATGAACTCAATATTCCCTGCGACACCGGCGTGAGCCCTTCAGCCGGTTTTACCCGGAGGGAATAACTGGTGAAATCAACTTTTATCCTGGCAGGATTCCCGGGGTAATAATTGAGCCCGGGTACAGGATACCAGTGAGTTTCCGGAATCAGCAGTGCATATTTCCCTGTCAGGAAAGCCTGCCGCTTATGCACCTGCAGCATCTCTATCCTGTAAGCCTGGTCCTTAATATTCTCAACATGATCGGGATAGCAGAACGATTCGTTTATTGTTCCCGACCAGGAAATCACAAGAGTGTCCCGCTCTCCCGGAAGAAGAGGTCTCCCGGGAGTAATCTCAATTATGTGGTTGGTGATTGTGAAATTCTGATCTCTTCCTCCTGACGTAACAGCTGCGACTTTAAGTCCCGGATTCAGCGAAAAAACATAATTATCAATGTTTTCATCTGTCTCATTCATGAATTTCAGGGAAGCAGATGCTTCAATTGTCGTTCCCTTATGAACAAGCTCGATGTCAGCATCTGTAAGTGAGACAAACCGCCTGTTCTCGAATTGCCTGTTGGTGTCAATAACAAGCTTTTTTTCAAGTTTTTCCTCTTTGAATGAAGAAAACACGCTGAAAGTGCAAACTGCTGATACTGCAAGTGAGATCACAGCGAATACATAACTTATTATAGTGTGTGAACGGGATTGCGGCAATCTTTTGAACAGCAGTACAGTTATAAAGACAAATGAAAGACCGAGACAGAAGTAAATCAGCCGCTGATTGATGATGAAATCCAGGTTATCGAAGCCAATTACTCCGGATTTGTACAGGGGCAGGCCGAATGCCATATAATCAAACAGCGATCCGAACCTGAACCAGAGCCAGAACATATCGAGCGCGGCAATTCCCAGAAGGATGAGAAAGGTTACAGCCTGGTTCCTTATAAACGACATCAGCATGAATGCAAGTCCGAGGCTGAATACTATTGTGGGAACACAGATGATCAGCAGGTACCAGAAATATGACATTATGTCAACAGTCATCTTGTTTGAGATGATGTTGACAATTAGGGCAATGAGCAGTATTATGACATCGAGGCCAAGGAAGAGACGGAGTATCCCCCATGTTTTTCCCAGTATATATTCGAGGTTTGACATTGACCTTGTATAAAGGACTTCATTGGTGTCAACTTTTTTGTCTCTTTTCAGGAAGTCAGCTGCAAGGAATATCACAACAATTGCCTGCCCGATATTCAGTATATACAGGTTGAAAAGAGGAACTGAAGATGGTATTGAGATAAAATCCCATGGTTCGTCACCGATGGGGGAGAAGAGCGCTATATTCATTATTGTCAGGAAAAAGAGAGCTCCGACAGAGAAGAGCCTGAAGAACCAGCTTCGCCGAAGGATAGTCGCTTCATATCTTGCGACCGTTCTTATGTTATGAAGAAGCTCCATTTTCCCTCCTGGACTTATTCAGTTAAATCGGCATGCATCATATGCTCCATGTAATATACGTATGCATGCTCAATGTTCGGAATTATATTGGTATAAGGATAATCAGGAACTTCATCGGCCACAACCTGCACCTCCCATCCTGCCTCAACAGGTATAGTTGATATTACATCATACTTTTCCTTGACCATTTCATACTCGTGAGGGGTGAGAGTGAGCTTAAATACGTGACCATCAGCCTCTTTTATCAGGCTTTCGGGAGACCCGGAAAAAACAAGCTCTCCCCTGCTGAGCAGAGCCATTCCCTGGCATGTTGATGATATATCGCCAACAATATGAGTTGACAGTATTATGGTAACATCATTCTGGCTGAGCTGTGAGAGGATATTCCTGAACCTGATCCTTTCATCAGGATCAAGGCCGGTTGTCGGCTCATCAACGATTATGATGCGGGGACTCCCGATAAGAGCCTGAGCGATTCCGAGACGCCTCTTCATGCCGCCCGAAAGCTTGTTGGCCTGACGGTCCCGTACTTCCAGCAGACCAACCTGGTCGAGCAGCCTGTCAACCTCTGAGAGTCTCTGTTTCCTGTTCTTCATTCCTGCAAGCGATCCCGAATAATCAAGGAATTCCCATGTCTTAAGAGAGGTGAAGAAACGGAAGTCCTGGGGCAGGTAACCCAGCATTCCCCTGATCTCCTTCCTGTGTTTCTGGATGTCCCTGCCGTCAACAAGGACTACACCTGATGTAGGCTTCATCAGCGTAACCATGATTCTCATCAGGCTTGATTTCCCGGCTCCATTGGGGCCAAGAAGGCCGAACATGCCGGTGCGGAATTCAAGGTTAATGTCTTTCAGTGCATGGTTGCCGTTAGGATATATCTTATTCAGTCCCTGAATCTCAATTTTCATCCCGCAGGAAAGGTGTTAGGTGGCTTTAACAGGTAATTACGTAATAAAGACGTTAATATTTTCAATTGTTGCTAAATTAATACAGATTTTTACTAATTTCTTGGTGATCCTTGGTGTCTTCGTGCCTTTGTGGCTATTATTTTTGCCACCAGGACACCAAGGCACCAAGTTACACAAAGCATTACTTTGGACAGAGTCTTGTAAAAACAAATTCATACTTTTGTAAGTTAATTAACCATAAAAGTGGCATTTAAAATCAACAAGCGAAAGATAATCAATGATCCCGTCTACGGATTTATAAGTATTCCGGGCGATTTCATTTTTGATATCATTGAGCATCCCTGGTTCCAGCGGCTCCGTAACATAAAGCAGCTCGGGCTTACAAGCTTCGTTTATCCGGGGGCCGTCCACAGCAGGTTTCAGCATAGCCTGGGCGCTTTGCACCTCATGGACCTTGCCCTGAAGACACTCAAAAGCAAGGGCGTGCAGATCTCGCCGGAGGAGGAAGAGGCAGCCCAGATCGCGATAGTTCTCCATGACGCAGGTCACGGGCCATTCTCTCATGCACTTGAGACATCGATAATTACAGGCATCTCGCATGAAGATCTCTCCCTGCTGATGATGAACATGATGAATGAGTATTTCAAGGGAAAGCTGACCCTTGCAATTGAAATATTCAAAGGAACCTATCACAGGAAGTTCCTTCATGAGCTTATTGCCGGACAGATGGATATGGACAGGCTCGATTACCTGCGCAGGGACAGTTTCTTTACAGGGGTAATTGAAGGGTCAGTCGGATCGGACCGGATAATCAGGATGCTTAATGTTGTCAACGACAGCCTTGTAATTGATGAAAAAGGGATCTATTCGCTTGAGAAATTCCTTATAGCCAGGAGGCTGATGTACTGGCAGGTTTATATGCACAAGACAGTGCTATCCTCAGAAAACCTTCTTGTAAAAACCCTCCGGCGCGCAAAAGAGCTTGCAGGCGAAGGCGTAGACATGTATGCAACCCCTGCACTGCGATTCTTCCTTTATAATAAGATTGGTCCGGATGACCTGCTCAGGGAAGGCACATTCACTCCCGGCCTTGTGGCCAATACATTTATGCGGCTTGATGATTCTGATATTCTGGTTTCAGCGAAATACTGGTCCGATCACAGCGATAAGATACTTTCCGATCTTTCAGCCAGGCTGATGAAAAGAGACCTTCTTGCAATAGAAATGCAGAATGAACCGTTTCCCAGGGAAAGAGTCATCAAACTGAAAGAGGCGACTGCCCGGATGAAAGGGATCAGCAGGGAACAAACGGATTATTATGTTTTCACGAACAGCATATCAAATCTTGCCTATACGCCTGATGAACCGGAGGTCAGCATATTGCTTAAATCAGGAAAAACAGCAGATATTTCCACTGTTTCCGACATGACCGACCACCGGTTCCTGTCAGAAAGGATCACAAAATACTTTCTTTGCTATCCGAAAGAATGCAGATAATTAATAACAACAGACATGGAATTTACAGCAGCAGCAATAGCAGGGTTTCTCAAGGGTGATATTGTCGGGAATCCTGATGTGGTAGTCAGTACCGTTGCCAAGATAGAAGAGGGACACGAAGGAGCTCTTTCGTTTCTTGCAAACCCGAAATATGAGCATTACCTGTACACAACACAATCGTCAATAGTGCTGGTGAACAGAAGCCTGGTGCCCTCCGCAAAGGTCAGCGCCACAATGATCAGGGTCGAAAATGCCTATGAGTCATTTGCCTCACTACTTCAGCTTGTTGAGAAGTCACGTCCCCGGAAGAAGGGAGTTCATCCGACTGCCGTAATTGAGCCGACTGCTAAGATAGGAGCTGATGTATATATCGGTGCTTTTGTTTATATCGGGCACGATACAATCGTGGGCGACAGTTCTTCAATCTATCCTCATGTTTACCTGGGCGACAATACAAGGATCGGCGATGGGTGCACGCTCTATCCGGGAGTTAAGATCTACCATGAATGTGTTCTTGGCAGGGAATGTATTGTTCATGCAGGTACAGTGATCGGAAGCGACGGATTCGGGTTTGCACCGCAGTCGGAAAATGAATACCTGAAAATACCCCAGCTGGGCAATGTGGTGATTGAAGATCACGTGGAGATAGGGGCGAATGTTGCCATTGACCGTGCAACTATGGGTTCAACAATAATCCGCAAAGGTGTAAAGCTCGATAACCTTATCCAGATAGGGCATAATGTGGAAGTAGGCGAAAATACCGTTATGGCAGCACTGGCAGGTGTTGCAGGTTCCGCTAAAGTGGGAAAGAACTGTATGGTGGGAGGTCAGGTTGGTATCGTTGGCCACTCCAGCATCGCCAACGGAACAAAAATAGGAGCACAATCAGGAATACCTGGAGATGTTAAGAAGGAAAACACCGTTATCATAGGTTATCCGGCCATTGAACATAAGAACTTCATGAGATCTTCTGTTATTTTCAGGCAGCTGCCTGAGCTGAAAGCAAAGGTCGATGCACTTGAAAAGGAGATCCAGTCACTTAAGAATAAGTAAGTTAGGGGGAGGTCTGGAGTAAATTATTTGGCATTTATGCAGTTATAAGCTCTTTTTCTAGCTTGTTCTGATTTTTTTTGTTTTTTTTGTACACGAAAACCTGACGCAAAACTGTACTGATGAGCGAAAAACAAAGGACACTTGCAAAAGAGGTAAGCCTTAGCGGCAAGGGATTGCATACCGGGATCAATGTAACCATCACCTTCAAACCGGCGCCTGCAAATCACGGTTATAAATTCTGCAGGGTTGACCTTCCCGGGAAACCGCTGATCGATGCCCTCGCAGAACATGTATCAGATGCCTCGAGGGGAACGACGCTGGTTCAGAATAATGCCTCGGTGGCAACTATTGAGCATGCCCTGGCAGCTCTTCACGGCATGCAGGTCGATAATGCACTTATTGAGCTTAATGGTCCGGAAGCTCCGATAATGGGAGGATCTGCATTGGCTTTTGTTGAAGCAATCAAGGAGGCAGGATTCAAAGAACTTAAGGAAGAGAGGAATTACTTCGTTGTAAAACAGAAGATAACATACTCTGACGAGGAGCATGGCGTCGACCTGATCGTTTATCCTGACGACCATTTAAGTATCAACGTGCTTATAGATTATAATTCAAAGATCCTGGGAAATCAGTATGCCATAATGGATTCAATAAAGGACTTTGAAGAGAAGATATCCAAAAGCCGTACCTTCGTTTTTTTCCATGAGCTTGAGCCTCTTCATAACATGGGACTGATCAAGGGGGGCGATCTTGACAATGCGGTCGTCATCCTGGAAAAAGAGGTGGATCAGGCTGAAATAGACCGCATCGCAAAGTTGTTTAACCGGCCCGGCATCAACAAGCATACTGCAGGGGTGCTGAATAACACCGAACTCCGGTTTCCGAATGAGCCCGCCAGGCACAAGCTTCTTGACATCATGGGCGACCTTGCTCTCGTAGGACATCCGATAAAGGGGAAAGTGGTTGCCACACGCCCCGGACATCTTGCAAATACACGTCTCGCCAGGCTGATGAGGCAGGAAATGAAGAAGTCGATCTCAAAGATCAATATTCCTGTCTACGATCCGTCGCAGCCGCCTGTTTATGGTCTTGAAGATATCAAGAAAAGGCTTCCTCACAGGGCCCCTTTCCTGCTTGTCGATAAAATAATTTCACTCGATGCAAATACAATAGTCGGGATCAAAAATGTTACTTTCAATGAATACTTTTTCCAGGGTCACTTCCCCGACGAACCTGTGATGCCCGGCGTTTTACTGGTTGAAGCGCTGGCTCAGACAGGCGGGATACTTGTCCTGCATAATGTGGAGGAGCCTGGAAAATACTCAACCTATTTCCTCAAGATCGACAAGCTTAAATTCAAGCAGAAGGTTGTTCCGGGTGATACAGTCATACTGAAGATGGAAATGATTGAGCCGATGAGAAGAGGCATTGTGATGATGTACGGTCAGGCATTTGTTGGTAACAGCCTTGTGGTGGAAGGAGAGATGACGGCACAGGTAATCAAAAACAAATAGTTTTATAATGATATCAAAATCAGCATATATTCATCCCGATGCAAAAATAGGTGAAAATGTCACTATTGAACCGTTTACATATATCGCCGGCAATGTGGTTATAGGCGACGGGACATGGATAGGTCCGAACGCAGTTGTTATGGATGGCGCCAGGATCGGAAAGAATTGCAGGATATTTCCAACTGCGGTGGTATCAGCAATACCGCAGGACCTCAAGTTCAGGGGTGAAGAGTCTACGGCCGAGATAGGCGACAGGACAATCATGCGAGAGGGATCAACAGTAAACCGGGGCACCGCAGCTGTCGGAAGGACGATCGTGGGCGAGAACTGCCTGCTGATGGCATATTCACATGTCGGACACGATTGCAGGTTAGGCAATAACTGCATTATAGGAAATGCTGCAGGCATGGCCGGTGAAGTAAAGGTGGACGACTGGGCAATAATAAGCGCAGGAACGCTGGTCCATCAGTTTGCAAGGATAGGAGCACATGTGATGATCGGAGGCGGCGCAAAAGTCCGTACAGATGTTCCACCTTTTATAAAAGCCGACAGGGACCCCCTCACTTACCTGGGACTAAATACAGTAGGACTTACAAGAAGAGGATTCGAAAAAGAGAGGATTGACGAGATACACAATATTTACAGGGCAATATACCAGAACGGAATAAATATCACCCAGGCTCTTGAGTATGTTGAAAAGAATTTCAAGCCGTCATCTGACAGAGACTATATACTCGATTTCATCAAAGCCTCAGAAAGAGGAATAATCAGAGGACCAAGGTAGATAGAAAGAAGGGGAGAGTGGGAGATGGGGAGAGAGGGAGAAAAACATCATAACTCTGTGCTTTTCTCCGTGTTCTCTGTGTCTCCGTGGTTATATTTTAAATACTGACAATATCCCTTCCGAAAGGATTAAGAGCTACTGCTGTCAGCTTGAAATGCTGCATGCCAAAAGGTATCCCTATTATTGTTATGCACAACAGCAACCCGAATAATGCATGTGTGATTGCTATGCAGATGCCTCCGCAGATCAGCCAGAGCACATTCATTAATATATAAAGGCACCCCGAAGCTCTTGATTGAACCCGGGTATCTCTTCCAAAGGGCCAGATCGCAAGCATGCCCATTTTCAGTGTCTGCATTCCGAAAGGTATACCGACAATAGTTACCATCAGGATAAGACTGCCGATGAAGTATTCAACCGCAATTACTATTCCCCCGAAGATGAGCCAGATAATATTCCCCAGTAAACTCATATGTTATATTTATTCAAGAATGACTGTTTTGTCCTTTGGATATTTGACTGAATAGGTGAGTATTATCTGTTTAGTCTCCTGCGGCTTGATCTCAAGGTCCCACCTTATCTCGCCTGTCTGCTGGTTATGCCTGCCGCCGGTGAGTTCAGCTGCTTCCACGGTTATACCGCTGTTTGATGAGACCGGTATCTGGTCTTTCAGGGTAAGCTTAATCTGGCTCGGTTTATTGTTTCTGACAGTGATAAGAAATGAATAGGTCTCCGTCTTGTTTGTGCCAATAACCCTCTTGCTTGTAAAATCCTGCCGTTTTTCTCTTTTTACCAGTATGCTGTTGTCATTGCCCAGTGAAAGGACAAGGGTATCAGTCATCTGGTTAACGTTGAGATCGGACTTGCCTACGTAGGTGTTCTCGAAGTAAAGAGTTGCCTCTCCGCTCTGGAGACTCTGCTCAGCCCAGTTGGTGATATTGCCTGTAAGATATGCGTACTGAGAAAGTTTAGGAACGGCAACATATTTATATTCCGCGGGAGTTGTTGTCCGCTGTATCTCTATTGTCTGCAATTTGCCATCTGATTCTATGGTATATGGAACTGCAACATCGAATGAAACAGTGGTTTCACCGACCTGTTTTTCGACCATCACGTAATTTGCTTCCTCCTCTTTTACAGCATCTGCGACCGTAGCCATCTCCATAACCATTGGTGCCCGGCTTTTGGCTTCACCTGCTGCCTTTGCTCTTACAATGGGCATTGGAGTGAAGAAATCGATGAACCACGGGTAAAGTACAGGAACGGTTCCTGCGACCCAGGGAGTGGCGTTTGAGAAGCTCAGCTTAACGTCTTTCCATGATGTACCCGTGCTCTGGTATACATTTGCCTTGAAGAAGATATTGACCGGTTTTGTTATATCATCCACCCTGATGTCATAGGTTGGATACCAGCCTGCGTTTACCGTCACATAGGCGAATGTCACTCTTCCTGTAATAGTTTTGTCGGCGCTTACAGATACAGAGATCTCGCCGGAGGGAAGCTGGTTCTTACCGATCCTGTCGGATACCTGTTTCTGAAGCGCGGCGATTTGTTTTTCGTAATCTTTTATAAGCCGGTTCTTTTTAAGAATGGTTGTTGTGACCTGGTCCATGTTATTGGTATACAGGTCCATAACGTTCTTAAGCTGTTCCACTGAGAAGGTTGTTTCCTTTACCAGTATCCCCCTGTTGGCGATAAGGAACGCCTCTTTTTCCTTGAGCACGGAGATAGCGGCTTTTTCATCTTCAACCTTCAGCTGAAGTGTCTCTATCTGGATCCTGATGGTTTTTATTTCAGGAAGCTCCTCAAGGTTTTCGAGGTAGTTGTTCTGATGGTTTACAGAGAGTATGGTGAAGCTTCCGTAACCTTTCACCTGGATGCTCTGGGGGTCAATGAAAGGCGAGAGGCCCCCCAGCTTAAGAAGCGTTGTACCTGCAGGTATCTCCACTGATCCCTCGTGGGTGAGCTGGGCCCTGTCGGGGTATACTGTAACGGTTTTAAGGGGAGCTCTGATATCTTTTTCCGTATCGGCTGAGAGATACTGGAAAGCCGCTGATGTGAGTATTATGAATATGATCAGTTTCCTCATGGCAATGATTATTGATTTGAGTATAAAGGTAGTTTTTTTAGATCAAATATTCAGTCCAGAGTACTCGGGATCGGCTTCGATTCTATGCAAACTTGTTTGAAAGAGTCCTTATAATATTGTCTGTAATTAGTCAGGGAGATTCCTCAATTCGTTCGGAATGACAGGGTCCTTTTAGGTGTTGGGGAAGAAGCGGCGATTCGCATTAGAATTATTCATTATGGGTCAAATATTCCCTGCGAATCGCCGCTTCTTCCCCTAAAATATTCCCCGCATTCTGTCATTCCGAGTCCCGAGTCCTCGGGACGAGGAATCTCCTGAATATCAGCACTATGTATTCTATATGTATAAAGATCAGGCCGACAGCCGGGGGTCGCAAACTATCATTAAATGTTCAGCCCTGCAGGGGCTGAATATGACTGATTGTCAGAGCTGCTCACAGACTTAATATATGTTAAATAGTTCTTTTCAGATTGCCAGTTTCAATATTGGGTTACCTTTGCCCGATATAAAATTAATTGAAAATGAATAAGTTGAAAATAGGAAATCTCTCAATAGCGGTTCCGGTCATTCAGGGCGGCATGGGAGTGGGGATATCGCTTTCAGGACTGGCGGCAGCGGTGGCGAATGAGGGAGGGGTTGGTGTGATATCTTCGGCAGGACTGGGCCTGTTGTACAAGGAGTTTTCAAAGGATTTTCTGGAAGCCAGCATACTGGGACTTAAGGAAGAGATCCGCAAAGCAAGGGAAAAAACAAAGGGTGTTATCGGCGTGAATGTCATGGTGGCTATGACAAACTTTGCTGATATGATAAAAACGTCAATTGCAGAAAAAGTTGATATGATCATTGCGGGTGCCGGACTTCCACTGGATTTGCCCTCTTTTCTGCACAAGGGAAGCGAGACAAAACTTGTTCCGATAGTATCCTCAGCAAGAGCTGCCAGGATCATATGTGAGAAGTGGAAGGCAAATTATGACTATCTGCCTGATGCGGTAATAGTCGAAGGCCCAAAGGCAGGAGGGCATCTGGGTTTTAAGGAAGAGCAGATCAATGACCAGGATTATTCTCTCGAGAAGCTTGTTCCGGAGATTGTAAGCGAGCTGAAGACATTTGAAGAAAAATACAACCGTGAAATTCCGCTGATTGCAGCAGGCGGGATCTACACGGGAGAGGATATTCACAATATTTTCGAGCTGGGAGCCTCCGGAGTGCAGATGGGAACAAGGTTTGTAACCACGGAGGAGTGTGATGCTTCTCCGGAATTCAAGCAATCGTATATTGATGCCGCAGAAGAGGATATTGAGATAATCAAGAGTCCTGTTGGTATGCCGGGCCGGGCAATATTCAGCAATTTCATAGCCAGGGTAAGGGAAGGAAAAAAACAGCCGAAGCAATGTCCGTTCAAGTGCATCAAAACCTGCGATATAGATAAAAGTCCCTATTGTATAATTATTGCACTCATTAATGCGTTGAAGGGTAATTTTGAACATGGTTATGCTTTTGCAGGGGCTAACGCATTCAGGGCAACGAAAATATCTTCAGTAAAGGAGATATTCCAGTCTTTGCTGAGGGAGTACCGGGAGAGCCAGAACAGTAAGAAAGCCGTCGGATTCTAGTACTTTATATAGTGGCCCACTAAACGGCCATTAAAATATTGCAGCCAAACAGATGCCCATGCAGTCGATCCGTCAACACGACCAAAATGTATCTCAAAGCCTGTATAGTCATTATTTACATGGTTAATAATAATCACTTCCATTGCTCCTGGAGCAATACTTCCTGCGAACCCTTCAGGCGCTTGTCCAACTCTCTGAATCTTGCACCAGTAACCGATATCTTTTCCCAGTTTATTGCTGAGTAAAAGATATCCGTCATCAGCATGGTACCAATCCAGCACGATATCTCCATCGAGAAGAGTAAGAATATGCCCTTCCACTTCCATGTTAATTGAACCACCCTCGCCGGTAACCTTTGTTGCCAGTCCGTCTTTAAGTGCTTTTTCAGTAGTTGCCAGAGATTCGTTTGTACCTGCAAAAGAATTACTTAGCTGAACAGCGCCTTTTCCGGTTATCGAGGCATCTGCGATCGATATTACAGAGGCTCCTCCTACAACCTGACGGATTGGGCTTACTGACACAGGTCCGGTTGCTGTCAAATCACCGGTCGTAAGAGTTGTCGTTACTATAGGTGCGCCATTTACCCTGAATTGTCCGGTAATATTTACATCACCGGTAACATCCAGCTTATAGGCAGGGCTCAGAGTCCCCAATCCAATCCTGCCTGATAAGAAGTCGCCATAGATCAAGGCAGTTCCGTATGAATTTGCAATATAAAGTTTATTGCTGGCCGGAGTACCAACAGTTCCAACTTCAGCAGCACCTGCATTATAACCAATAAAGACATTATTATGGCCTACACTTAAAGCGGCGCCTGCCCTGTTACCAACAATGGTATTATGGGAAGTGGAATCACCGGGATGATATACTGCGGGGTCCCATGTTCCTCCTCTTCCGGCATCAATTCCTATTATAGTATTTCCATAGCCGTTTTCCAGCATAGCGCCCGCATTGGTACCCACGAAAAGATTGTCAGTCCCGGGTCTTATTTTGTTTCCGGCATTTATACCTATAAAATTATTAAATGAACCTGTAAGATTATATCCTGCTCCGGTCCCAATCATAATATTATATTGCTGGGAGGTATGATTAAGCCCGGCTCCGCTGCCTATCAGGGTGTTGTGCTGACCTGTTGTGAGCTTAAAACCAGCCGTTGCCCCTATTATAATATTATTATTCCCGCTGGTTAGGGAACTATCCGCTTTATATCCTAATATAGTATTATAGTCTCCTGTTGTTAGCGCTCTTGCAGCCTGGAAACCAATAACGGAATTATATAATGCATCTCCGACAGTAGCATTTATACCTGTTTCGTGCCCGATAAAATAATTATCCTGTGTAATGTCCAGGAAGTTGGTAGCCGTTCCCTTGGAACTACCGAATCCCCCAATTGAAAATCCTCCCTTTACACCTTTTGCATCTATCGTATCTTTAACATAAATCCTTGCACTGTCGGGCGCAATGAACAGGTAATTCTGCACCGGCCAGTCTGCTTTGTCTGCAAGTCCGAAACCACCAATTGCAAAACCTCCTTTGGCTCCTTTATCCAGATCGGGTGAATTATCAAGATATATTCTGACGCTATCCTTATTTAATGAAAAGAGCTCTTGTACATAATCCGTCTTGCTTGTGCCAAAACCACCTATGGCAAAGCCTCCCTTAGGGCTTTTTGCATCATCAACCATTGGAACATTTATCCTTACACCCTGGTTATATACCCCGAACATTGTCTGCCCGTCCTGCCGTTTGACTTCAAAAAGTGCTTCATCTTCAGTTGTAGCATAATTTCCTATGACATCAACACTGTTCATGATGACAACAGTATCATTGTTCATCGTAACAGGATTATTAAAGATATTGTAAGCTGATTCTGATATCATAGCGTAAGGCACCGAAACTAATTGTGCAGTACCCATATCCAACCAGACATCCGGTACCAGACTGACCTTTGTTCTTATGTACAAAGGCAGAGGTGTCCAGTTGATCTCTGCAAAGGTCGCAGCATCATATCCTCCCGGTACTTTCGTTGCTGAAGGATCACCCACAATCAGCTGAAAAAGACCTTCATTGTTTGTTGTAACTGCATGTTCCTCTTCCCATATAACCGTCATAGGCTGATCCAGGATTGCAATCCTGACAGTAATACCGGTATTTTTAATAAGTTCGTAAGATGCATTCCGTGCAATAGCCATGTAATTGAAACCTTCGGGCACCTGAGCAAGGATGATTGTGCTTAAAGAAGTAAAGACTAAAGAGAGGAATAATGATCTGAGTATACGTCTTTTCATACGGCAGGCTTTAATTGCATAAAAGAGAAAAGATACTTAAAAGTTTAATAATGGTCAAGAAGATTTTGACCAAATAACCTAAAAGACTGATAAATGGGGCTTATTTGTGGGTTATGGCCGGTAGTTGTAACTCACATGCCCTTCCCCGGCTTCGGCTTTCCCTGCCATCGGGCAACCCGGAACAGGGCAGTTGATGATCTTGTGTTTCTTGTTATCAGCAGGCTCCCATCCCATAATCAGAAGGAGGGCAAAGAACCCTATGACATAAGCTGCAGCCACATGCCATCCCTTTTTTATCCATTCCACAACATTTCTTCCTTCAGGAAATTTATTGGTGAGTGCAACCCCTGCCGATGAACCAAACCACACCATTGATCCCCCGAAACCGACCGTGAAGGCCAGCATGCCCCAGTCATAATGTCCCTGCTCAAGGCAAAGCTTTGTAAGCGGGATATTATCAAAGACTGAAGAAAGGAACCCGAGCGCAAATGCTGTTACCCATGAAGCATCGGGAAGCTCTTCAACCGGCATCATCGATGCACACATCACAAGGCAGAGAAGAAAGATAGTCCCTTTAAGAGCTCCGGGAACCTCTTTCCATGGTACTTTTATTATAAGTGTTCCGATGACTATAGCAATCCATACTCCGAGAGCAGGCATGTCATAAAGTACGTTGGATGCAATTGCCCCAACAAGGATGAGCACCACGACTACAATTCTTTTCCAGTCTATCTTAATGCCCTGGCAGGGATCCGGTCTGATGCGTCTGTATTTGTCCTGCTGACGCGATGCGAACCAGGCAAGGAACAGAAATGTGAAGATCGCCCCCACATAAGCATGAAGAACATTTAAGGCACTTACTCCATCGATCCACATCATCGTGGTAGTGGTATCGCCGACAACACTTCCGGATCCGCCTGCATTGCTTGCAGCCACGATCGCCGCAAGGTAACCGATATGAACTTTCTTGTTAAAGACAACCAGAGCAATGGTTCCGCCGATGAGTGCAGCAGCGATGTTGTCAAGAAATGCCGACATTATGAAAACGAATACCAGGAGCATGAAAGGTCCTTTCCAGTCATCAGGCAGGTATCTCGGAAGAATGTCAGGCACCCGTGAGTCTTCAAAGATCTTTGAAAGAACAGCAAATCCCAGGAGCAAACCCAGAAGATTGAGAATGATACCCCATTCTCCCTGCCGCATCTCCTTATCGAGGAGCTGTTCAGCAAATGGGGTTGAGCCGAACATATGTTCGCCCAGGTGAAACCCGGAATCAAAAATGAATTTGAAGATCAGAAGTACTGTCAACCCTGTCAGCGCAACCCAGAAGGTTTGCTTGTGAAACAGGGCTACACCAAGAAGTATCAATCCAAAAATGATGAACTCGATCCTTACGGGTCCCAGCGAGGGTGCATCTCCCGAACCGGATGAGGCAAACGAAAGAACCGGAATCAGAATTAACAGGAGGAATAAAAAAAACTTTCTGAAGGCTCTTTTACTAAAAATCAGGCTATTGTCAATCATTAAGATGTCGATTTCAGATTTACTCAGCAGCCCCAAAAATAAATAAAAAATCCATTAGAAAAATTATTTCACCAGCTCAACCCATGAAATTGTCCCGACTTCCTGCAACGCCTCTGATTCCCCTGCCATCGGACATCCGGGAACCGGACAGTTTATGATTTTATGTTCATTATTGTCCGCGGGCTCCCAACCCAAAATAAAATATAACGTAAAAAATCCAATTACATAAGCAGCAGCTACATGCCATCCGTTTTTTACCCACTGAACCACATTCCTGCCCTCAGGGAATTTATTGGTTATTGCTACGCCGGCTGAAGATCCGAACCACACCATTGATCCTCCGAAACCGACTGTGTATGCAAGCATGCCCCAGTCATAATGACCCTGGTCGAGACACAGCTTAGTGAGAGGGATATTGTCAAATACTGCTGACAGGAATCCGAGTGCAAATGCTGTAACCCATGAAGCATTCGGAAGCTCTTCAACAGGCATCATCGAAGCGCACATTACAAGGCAGAGAAGGAAAATAGTACCCTTAAGAGCTCCGGGAACCTCTTTCCACGGAACCGGGCGTAGAAAAACACCAAGAACAATACCGATCCATACTCCAAGTGCAGGCATATCATAAAGGATATTCGAAATTATTGCACCTGCAAGAATAAGTATGACATGAATCAGCTTGAGCCAGTCAATTTTAATGTCGGGCGATGTGGAGCTCTGTATTCTTTGGAATTTATCCTGCTGATGAGCAGCAAACCATGCAAAGAACAGAAGAGCAACAGCAGCTGCGACATAGGCATGGAGGACATTAAATGCCGCAACGCCGTCGATCCACATCATGGTTGTGGTTGTGTCGCCTACCACGCTTCCGCTTCCACCTGCATTGCTTGCAGCAACAAGCGCCGCGATGTAACCGATATGAACTCTGTTCTTAAAAACGACGAGAGCAATAGTACCGCCAATGAGAGCTGCTGCTATATTATCGAGAAACGAAGAAAGGATAAAAACAAAGATTAGGAGAAGAAATGGCCCTTTCCAGTCGTCAGGAAGATACCTGGGCAGTATTTCCGGGACCCTGGACTCCTCAAATATCTTTGAAAGCACTGCAAATCCAAGCAGAAGCCCCAGGAGATTGAGGATGATTCCCCATTCGCCCTGGCGGAGCTCCTTATCCATAAGCTGTTCTCCGAAAGAAGTAGTGCCAAACATATGTTCGCCCAGGTGAAATGCCGGATCAAAAATGAATTTGAATGCAAGCAATATTGTTAACCCTATGACAGCAACCCGGAATGTCTGTTTGTGAAAAAGCGCCACTCCAAGAAGGATCAGTCCGAAAATAAGGAATTCAACTCTTACAGGCCCAAGGGAAGGGGCTTCGCTTCCTGAAGCAAAGAGAGATACGGGGATCATTATAATAATGAAGAAGAATAACAGCTTTTTACTGTAAGCCGCAATTGAGGAAAGTACTGTATTATTCATAGGACCGGGAAAATTTGGATGCCAAATTAATATGTTTTCACTCCCGTTATCCAGCACTATGTATGATTTGCATCATCTTTAAAGCTCTTTTTCCATTATTACACTTCAGTGTTTCCTTGTAATTTCATATTTTTGCATGTTTATTTAGATTAAGTCTAATTAACAATCGGTTTTTCCGGTTGTTATATGTATAGGAATGAGTTGACGGAAGACAAATGGCAAAAGATCAGGATAATATCATTACTGATGTAACCTCTGGCGAGTACAAATACGGATTCTATTCTGACATTGAAGCAGAACAGATACCTAAAGGGCTTAATGAAGATATCGTCCGTACCATTTCCGGGAAGAAAGGTGAGCCCGACTGGCTGCTTGAGTTCCGCCTTAAAGCATTCCGCCACTGGCAGACAATGAAAATGCCGGAGTGGGCCAATCTGAAGATACCTCCTATCAATTACCAGGATATCATCTATTATTCAGCACCAAAGAAAAAGGCAGCTCCCCTGAGCCTTGATGAGATAGATCCGGAGCTGAAAAAGACTTTTGACAAGCTGGGAATACCGCTTGAGGAACAGAAGCATCTTTCGGGCGTGGCTGTGGATGCTGTAATGGACTCAGTATCGGTAAAAACAACCTTCAGGCAGACCCTTGCAGAATCAGGGATAATTTTCTGCTCATTCAGCGATGCGGTTAAAGAGTATCCTGATCTTGTAAAGAAATATATGGGAACGGTAGTTCCGTATACCGACAATTTTTTTGCCTCGCTTAACTCGGCTGTCTTCAGCGACGGATCCTTCTGCTATATTCCAAAGGGAGTCAGATGCCCCATGGAACTTTCGACCTATTTCAGGATAAATGCAGCAAACACCGGTCAGTTTGAACGTACGCTGCTGGTGGCTGACGAGGAGAGCTATGTCAGCTACCTTGAAGGATGCACCGCACCGATGAGGGATGAAAACCAGCTTCATGCCGCAATTGTGGAGATCATTGCAGAAAATAATGCAGAGGTGAAATATTCAACGGTCCAGAACTGGTATCCCGGCGACAGGGAGGGCAGGGGAGGGATATTCAATTTTGTTACAAAAAGAGGAATGTGCAGGGGCGAGAACTCAAAGATCTCATGGACTCAGGTGGAAACAGGTTCTGCAATAACCTGGAAATATCCTTCGTGCATTCTCAAAGGTGATAATTCAACAGGGGAGTTTTATTCTGTTGCCGTTACAAATAACTACCAGCAGGCCGATACCGGCACCAAGATGATCCATATCGGAAAGAACACGAAAAGCACAATAGTATCCAAGGGTATTTCGGCGGGTTTCGGGCAGAACAGCTACAGGGGACTGGTGAAGGTCCTTAAGAATGCAACCGGAGCGAGGAATTTTTCACAGTGCGATTCGCTTCTTCTGGGAGATAAATGCGGGGCACATACATTCCCATACCTTGAAGTTGACAACCAGAGCGCCATTGTTGAGCACGAGGCGACAACTTCAAAGATCGGGGAGGACCAGATCTTTTACTGCAACCAGAGAGGCATTTCAACAGAGGATGCAATAGGCCTGATAGTAAACGGATACGCACGGGAAGTGATAAACAAGCTCCCGATGGAATTTGCAGTTGAAGCACAGAAGCTGCTTCAGATCAGTCTTGAAGGAAGTGTAGGATAAACAAGGCTCGGGGCGCAGGGCTCAGGGCAACAAGCAACAAGCAACCAGCAACAAGTAACCAGCAACCAGTAACAATGCTTATAATCAACAACTTAAAAGCTTCCATCAACGGAAAGTCCATACTGAAGGGAATAAGCCTGGAGGTCAGGGCAGGAGAGATACATGCGATCATGGGACCGAACGGATCAGGCAAAAGCACTCTCGCTGCGGTACTGGCAGGAAGGGAATTTGCCGCGGTAACCGACGGATCAGTTACCTACATGGGGAAGAACCTGCTTGAGATGGCTCCGGAGGACCGGTCAAAAGAGGGGATCTTTCTCGGATTCCAGTATCCGATCGAAATTCCCGGAGTGAGCATGGTGAACTTCATGAAGACAGCCGTAAATGAACACAGGAAGCACAAAGGACTTCAGCCTCTTTCAGCATCCGAATTCCTTAAGATGATGAGGGAAAAAAAGGATATCGTGGAGATTGATACAAGACTGACCAACAGGTCGGTAAATGAAGGCTTTTCAGGCGGTGAGAAGAAGAAAAACGAGATATTCCAGATGGCTATGCTTGAACCCAGGCTTGCAATACTCGATGAAACAGATTCGGGTCTTGATATTGATGCCCTGAGGGTCGTGGCCAACGGGGTGAATCAACTCAAGCGCCCCGACAATGCAGCAATTGTAATTACTCATTATCAGAGGCTCCTTGACTATATTGTACCCGATGTGGTGCACGTGCTGTATGACGGACGGATCGTGAAAACAGCAGGTAAGGAGCTGGCTCTTGAACTCGAAGAAAAAGGATATGAATGGATTAAGGAACATGTTGAGGAAAAATAAATTGCATGAATAACCTGCCGGACAGCTCGGAACGCTATTATAAGCTTTATGAGGAGAACATAAAGAGAATAACGGATCATTCAGCTCCGTTCATCAATTCTTTTCGCAAGGATGCTATTTCGAAGTTCAGCGAAACAGGCATCCCGACAAGGAAAAATGAGTCGTATAAATACACGAACCTTGATCCTTTCTTCAACCATGATTACAAAAGCTATTTCATCCCCGAACCATCTGATTTTGTAAAGGCAGAAGAGTTCAGGTGCGATGTGGCTGACCTTGATTCATACGGAGTTGTGCTTCTTAATGGTTTCTACCCGACAATCAACGGGAGGCTCCGGGAGCTTCCGGGGGGGATATGGATCGGTAGTCTTAATGAAGCTGCAAAAAAGTTCACTGATAAGATTGAAAGGCATTACGGAAAATATGTCAATGGCAATTCCGACGGGCTGGTGCATCTGAATACAGCGATGGCCTCCGACGGTGTCTTTGTTTATGTTCCGAAAGGAGCAGTGCTTAAAAGGCCGGTTCAGGTTGTCAACCTGGTTGAATCGGAAACAGATATGTTCAACCAGCACCGTAACCTTATCATCGTTGAGGATAATGCCGATTTCACAATGATAATCTGCGACCACGCTCTGTCGCCCGTGAAATTTCTGACCAACGCTGTTACTGAAGTGTACGTGGGAGAAAATGCTCATTTTGACCTGATGCGTGTACAGAATGAACATAACAATGCATGCAAGATAACGCATACGTTTATTCACCAGGAGAAAAACAGCAGTGTAAGTTCGAATAATATCACGCTTCACGGCGGACTGGTACGCAACAGCACACACCACTACCTGGGAGGCGAGGGTGCCGAAACAAATTCATACGGATTGTACCTTGCCGATAAATGGCAGCATGTGGATAATTATGTCAGTGTCGATCATGCATTTCCCAACTGCTCAAGCAACCAGCTTTTCAAGGGGGTACTCGATGAAATGGCAACAGGCGCTTTTAACGGACGGATATATGTTCACAAGGATGCACAGGGGACATCGGCATACCAGAAGAACAACAACATACTCCTGACTGATGACGCGAAGATGTACACTAAGCCTCAGCTGGAGATTTATGCAGATGATGTTAAATGCAGCCATGGCGCAACTGTCGGAAGGCTGAATGATGATGCACTGTTCTATATGCAGTCGCGCGGCATCAGCAAGCGCGAAGCACTGCTGATGCTGATGTTCGGATTTGCACATGAAGTGATAAGGAACATAAAGGTGGAAGCCCTGCAGGAAAGGATGGACGGCCTGGTGATGCAGCGCCTTAAAGGCGAGCTGTCAAGGTGCGCAAGCTGTATGGTTAAATGCGGTAATATACAATGACTTGAAGAACATCAACGAAATAAGGGCTGATTTCCCGGTGCTCGGGACCACTGTTTACGGGAAACCGCTTGTATATCTGGATAATGGTGCAACAAGCCAGAAACCGCAATGTGTAATTGATGCTGTAAATGAGGTATATACAACATACAATGCAAATATTCACCGCGGTGTTCATGCGCTGAGCGACAGGGCTTCAGAGGAATATGAAAATGCAAGAGAAAAAGTACGCTCTTTTATAAATGCCGGCAGCAGGGAAGAAGTGATATTCACATCCGGCACAACGGGTTCAATAAATACTATAGCATTTTCTTTCGGAGAACGTTTTATTAAGAGCGGTGATGAAGTTATCATAAGCTGCCTTGAGCATCATGCCAATATAATCCCCTGGCAGATGATGTGCGAACGCAAAGGCGCAATTCTGAGAGTGATACCAATTTTTGACAATGGTGAGATCATACTGGAAGAATACCTGAAACTGATAAACCCGAAGACCAGGATCGTAGCAGTATCCCAGGTTTCAAATGCCCTCGGCACTATCCTTCCGGTTAAGGAAATCATTGAAGCAGCACATTCAAAAAATATTCCCGTCCTGATCGACGGAGCCCAGGGCATTCAGCACGGCAGAGTTGATGTTACAGAAATGGATTGTGACTTCTACGTATTTTCGGGACACAAGATTTACGGGCCGACAGGTATAGGAATTCTCTACGGAAAAACTCAATGGCTGTCAGAGCTGCCGCCCTGCCAGGGAGGAGGCGACATGGTAGCAAATGTCACTTTTGAAAAGACAACATATAACGAACTGCCATTCAAATTTGAAGCCGGAACAACCAACTTTGCAGGGGCCATTGGACTGGGAGCCGCCATTGACTATGTAAAAACGATCGGCTTTGATTATATAGGGAGCCGTGAAAAGGAGCTTCTTTCCCACGCAACATCGCGGCTTTCGTCAATCGGCGATGTTATGATATATGGAAATTCCGAAAATAAGATCTCAATAATATCCTTCCTTATAAAGGGCGTGCACCAGTACGATGCCGGGATGATACTTGATAAAATGGGTATTGCAGTCCGGACCGGTACCCACTGCGCTCAGCCTGTGATGGAAAGATTCGGTATTGAGGGTACGGTAAGAGCATCGATGTGCTTCTATAACACAAACGAGGAGATTGATATGCTTGGCACAGGAATTGAGAAGGTGATAACAATGTTTTCAAAATAGATTCAGATGTCGGTTAATGAGGTTCAGGAGGCAATAATTGAGGAGTTTTCGGTTTTTGATGACTGGATGGACAAATACAACCTGCTGATAGATTTCGGGAAAGATCTTCCCGCTATCGATCCCAGATTCAAGGTTAAGGATTACCTGATAGAGGGGTGCCAGTCGAAAGTATGGCTTTATCCTGAATTCAACGGGAACGTGATAAGTTTTACAGCTGACAGCGATGCCATAATCACAAAAGGAATAGTTTCACTCCTGATCAAAGTCTTTTCAGGCAGGACGCCTGATGAGATCATCTCGGCCGAACTCTATTTCATCGAAAAGATCGGGCTGAGGCAAAACCTCTCGCCAACACGCTCCAACGGTTTGCTTGCGATGGTAAGGCAGATGAAGCTGTATGCGATGGCGTACAAGGCAACAGGCGACAGGCAACAGGCGACAGGCAGGAAAGCCTGAGGGGGAGAATGGGAGATTTGAAAGACTCCGCTCCTCGGAGGAGTTGGGGGTGGGTTTATCAAAGACAAAAGATAAAAGACCAAAGAGCAAGAGATGGATGCTAATGAACAGTTAGAAATAGAAACCAGGATCATGGGAGTGCTTAAGAGCATCTTCGATCCGGAGATACCTGTAAATATCTACGACCTGGGGCTGGTTTACAATGTTGAGGTCGATGACGCACATATTGCCCATATCACGATGACGCTTACTGCTCCCAACTGCCCGATGGCTGACATGCTGGTTGAGGAGGTAAAATACAAGGTCGCAGGCACTAAAGGCGTTAAGGATTGTGACCTGAAGCTGACTTTCAGTCCTCCATGGGATAAAAGCATGCTCAGCGATGAGGCAAAACTTGAACTCGGGTTTCTTTAGCAGATGGGCACGAACGGGATCAAAAATCTTACTCAGCTGGTTAAGGCGAAAGCCCTTGACCTTGGATTTGACATATGCGGAACAGCAAAAGTTAAACCGCTTCCCGATCGCGAGGCAGCACTAAAAAAATGGCTTGCAGCAGGAATGAACGATAAAATGGGTTATCTTGAAAGGGAGCCGGAGAAGAGATTCAATCCTTTGCTGGTATATCCTGATGCACAGACTCTTGTAGTTACCGGAATTAGCTATTATTCTGAAAACATGCAGAAAGAGAAGGGAGTTCCGGTTCTCTCAAGATATGCCTACGGTAATGATTACCATGACGTTATCGTTCCGAAGCTTGAAAAACTTCTGGATTTTGTAAAAGAGAGAGTACCTGAAGCCGAAGGCAAGGCTTTCTCCGATACCGGCTTTCTTCATGAGAAGTCGTGGATAAGCGAAGCCGGACTTGGCTGGCAGGGGCGCCACTCAATCATGATAAATAAGGCGATCGGATCATTCTTTTTTATCGGCATCCTGATGCTCAATATCGAACTGGATTATGATAAGCCGTTTCAGGGGGAATATTGCGGAACCTGCAGGTTGTGCATAGATGCCTGTCCTACAGAAGCCATCAACGAAAACCGGACCATTGATGCCCGGAAGTGCATTTCAAACCGGACAATTGAGAACCGCGGACCTATACCTGAAGAGATAGTTGCAAAACTCGGAGGAAGAGTATACGGGTGCGACAGGTGCCAGGAGGTATGTCCCTGGAATAAAAACATAAAGCTAAACACCCATCAGGAATTCAGGATCAGTCAGGAAGTAGCTGCAATGACACGAAAAGACTGGGAATCCCTTACTGAAGAACAATACCATAGTTTTTTTAAAAACAGCGCGATCAGAAGAGTTAAATTCCCGGATCTCAAAAGAAATATCTCAGACGCTCTCAGGTCAATGGATAATTAATTATTTATCCTCAATTACCGTAACCACCACTTCTCTCTGGTTTCTCGGACCATCAAATTCACACAGGAAGATATTCTGCCAGGTTGATAGTCCTGCATTACCGTCAACAATAGGAATTGTCTCGGATGCTCCAACGAGCCCTGCCTTCAGGTGGGCATCACCGTTATTGTCCTGATTATCATGTTCCCAGATCCCGGAGGGTATGAGCTTACCCAGAAGAGTAACGACATCATTCTGAACTGACTGGTCCCAGTTCTCCTGGATCATAATAGCCGCAGTGGAACCCCTGGCATATACTGAAGCGATGCCTGTTCTTACTTTACTTTCCTTGATTACTTCAAGGACCTGAGCAGTTATATCGTATAAACCGTTTTTGCGGTCAGTTGGGATGGTGATTATTTTTTGCATATATGGTTATTGTGATGTATATCAATGCATTCCGGACTAAAGTCCGTATCACTATTTTAATTCTCAACCCCAGGCTGAAGCCTGGGGTTAGTATGGTTCTGACCCGGCTTACTGGTGTCCCGGTTAATCCCCAGATTAAGCCTCACTAACCCCGGGCTTCAGCCCGGGGTCAACAGCCACACTCCCAAATATGGGCTTTAGCCCGGAAAGTTTCTGTTAATAATTTCACAATAAAATTACCATTTGTTTTTTACCTTTCAGCTGATTTAACGTCTTATTATCAGAAAAGCATCACCGATTTGACCGATCATGAGATTATAGAAGAGTGCAGGAGAGGCAGCCTGAGGAGTTTCGGTGAACTTGTTGTTAAAACTTCACCGTTTGCCTTTTCAGTGGCCTTCAGAATGCTGGGGGATGAAACGCTTGCAGAGGATATTGTGCAGGAGACTATGCTGACAGTATGGCAGAAAATTGGAAAAATTAAATCTTCAGATGGCTTTAAAATGTGGCTGTACAGGATTGTTATCAATAAATGCTATGACGAACTGCGCAGGAAAAATAGATCAAAAGAGTATACCCCTGATGCTTCAGAATGGGGTGTTATCTCAAACCATCTTTCTCACGATACAATAAAAGAGATGGAAAACCGGGAAACAGCTGCACTGATAAATCTTCTGACCGGCTCTCTGAGCCCTAAGCAGAAGGCAGTATTTGTCCTGTGCGACCTTGAAGAAATGAGTCCGGATGAGGTTTCGGCCATCACAGGAATGAGGAAAGCAAATGTAAAAGCAAATCTTCACTATGCGAGGAAAAGAATTAGCGAAATGATAAACAAATATGCCTGATATGAGCAGTGATAAAATGAAATATGACAGGGTGGTTGATCTACTCAGAAAATCAAAACCTGTTCTGCAGTCACCGGATGTCATTAAGGATAAGGTAGTTGACAGGATAATAAGTATCCGGGGTAAGAAGGAACCATCTCCTGGGGTACTTGATTTTCTGTTCGGATGGGTTTATATAGGATGGGTGAGAAAGTGTCTTATTGCAGCCTCAGCCGCTATGGTGCTGGTTTTTATTTATCAGCAGGGTGTCATCCTGAAACGGATCAATAACCTGAACAGGCAGGCAGTATTCATTGATGACCAGATTATTACCGGGAACAGCAACAATACGGATGCTGCTTTTCTATACCGGCTTGCTGGACGAAATATCCCGGCATGGAACATAGATATTTCTGAACGCCAGATGAAACAAATGATCAGATCATACAATGAACTGGAAGAGAAATACAGGGATCTGGTAAACCTGATAGAAGGGGATCCTGCCCTGAAGAAATATGTTGAAGAACAACTTTCTGAGAACAATAAGAGAAAATTTAAACTATAAGACAATGAAAAGAAAGCAGCTGAAGATCGCCATTTCATTCATTATCATCATGACAGCATCCTGCGGAGAACCTGAGACTGTTGTGACCGATATTGTACACACAGACGGATCAATAACCAGGAAGATCGAGATGAAAAAATTTGAGAACGTATTCAATATCTCCGGAGTTCAGGTGCCATATGATTCTACGTGGAGCATCAGGGATTCGCTTGAGATCACCGAAGAAGGTGATACGATATATATAAGAAGGGCTGAAAAACTGTTTGTTTCCGTGGATGAGATAAATAAAGACTATTTATCAGACAGTACTTTAAACATGGATGTGAGGCGAAGAGCTGAATTCCGGAAAAGATTCAAATGGTTCAATACTGAATACAGGTATGAGGCGGTAGTTGAAAAGACAATGACGTATGGCTACCCTGTTTCAGATTTTCTGGATGAGGATGAGATTGACTGGTTCTATTCACCCGAGAATATCACGGGTGAGAAACTGAATGGCCCCGACAGCATTAGATTTGAGGCTTTCAGCGATTCAGTCGACCGGAAGATAGAGGAGTGGACATTCAGAAGTCTTGTATCAGAGTGGATAGGTGAATTTTCAAACCTTACCAAAGGAAGGGCGGATGGAGACATGACAGTTGAAGCACTGAAAGCCCGCGAGGATGAGTTTATTGAAATCATCAGGAGGGGAGAGGAGCACTTTGACAGCCTCTGGTCGAACGGCATAATGCTGAAGGAATTCATAGGTGAAGGCAATGCCGTTAAGTACCAGACTGAAGCAGATTCGGCAGTTAATATTGTATCAGAGCATCTTTGGGTCGATTTCAGCCGGTATGTCCAGCGGATCGTCATGCCGGGGGAGATCATCGGAACCAACGGATTCATTGATTCAACAAAAGCCCTTTCATGGCCGGTTCATTCCGATTTCTTTATGACCGAACCTTATATTATGTTTGCTGAATCAAAGATCCCGAACAGGTGGGCATGGATAGTATCAGGAATATTCCTGTTGTTTGTACTGGCAGGAATAATATTCAGGGTAGTAAAAAAATAGAGGCGCTTACCAGGCGCCTCGCTTTACTAACCTACCCAAATCGATAAACCAATGTTACGCGGCATAATCCTTAAGCATATGCATAAGTTTCTGGCGTGTGAAAAATATTCTGCTTTTAACTGTTCCTATTTTTAATCCAAGCTCTTCGGCGATCTCCTTGTACTTGTAACCTTCAATATGCATCCTGAAGGGTATTTTGAATTCGTTTTCCAGCGAATCAATTGCCTTCTCAATTTCACCTTCAGAATAATTCGATTCAGGTGATATGAAGCCTTTGTCAGATGGCTGATTGATGTAATAGAGATCCTGGGTGCCGTCAATGATGGTGTTCTCCTTGACGTTCCTGCGGTAATTGTTGATGAAGGTGTTCTTCATTATTGTAAATACCCATGCCTTAAGATTGGTAAAGTCTGCAAATTTTTCTTTATGTGTGATTGCTTTTACGTATGTGTCCTGAACAAGATCCAGTGCTAAATCACGGTCTGAAGTAAGGCTCATGGCAAACCTCTGAAGATTTGACTTCATTCCGATAAGCTGATTGTTAAATTCATATGTTGTCATAGCTCCTGTTTTTAAGTTGATAGCACAAATGTACTTCAATAATAAAAGATAAACAAATCTTAATATCTTAAAATCCCTCTATTCTACGGCCGTTCTAAATAATAAAATTTTAGAAATCATTGATAGTAAGAGTATTAAAGCGCCTTATGAATAATTGGTATAAATTACTGTTAAACTCATTTTAGCAGTATAACTCCATTTAATTTCATGTTTTATTCGTTCAACTTTACTACTTTTAAAGAAAAAAACATGGAGTACAGTATCAGGCTTAAGGACGGTATGATCCTGAGAGGATTGATTGCCAGCCCGGGCGCCAGTCCACGCGCCATTATCATTTTTGTTCATGGTCTGGGCGAACATATCCAGCGATATAAGGAATGGGCTGAAATGCTTAACAGGGAAGGTATAGGATTCATCGGTGTTGATCTTCCCGGACACGGGCAATCCGAAGGCAGGAGGGGTCATATAAAAAGCTATCAAGCTACTGACGAGATGATCGAAATTATTTTAACAAACTCTGTAAATACATTCAGTGGCATACCCGTATTCATATACGGGCACAGCCTTGGCGGAGGAATAGTGCTGGATTACATCTTAAGGAAAAAACCTGATATCAGGGGTGCGGTTGTAACATCACCATGGCTTAAGCTCTCATTTGAACCGGAAAAATCAAAGATTGCCCTGGCATCAATCATGAAGCATATCATGCCCGGGCTTATACAGCCGTCAGGCCTGGTGGTGGAACATATTTCACATGATCCTGAGGTCGTCAACCGGTATAAGGCTGATCCCCTGGTTCATGACAGGATCTCTGTAAGCCTTTTTCACAGTGCCATGAGCGCTGCGGCCCGCTCGCTTGAACATGCAGGTGAACTGAGCATGCCCCTGCTCCTGATTCACGGGAGCGATGATCAGATCTGCTCTCCCGAAGGCAGCCGTATTTTTGCATTAAAAACACCGCTGGCGGAGCTTAAGATCTGGGAAGGCGGATACCATGAGCTTCATAATGAGCCATTCAGGCAGGAGGTGTTTGCATATCTGATGAACTGGATAAACTCAAGGCTAGATTCAAAATAGCCGGAACCAATGGAACTCAGGACAACATTCAATATTCCACCTTCAGCCTATAAGATTACATATGATGATCCGGCCATGTTCATCGGATCGTGTTTTGCCGGTTCAATAGGTTCAAAGCTTGAGGCAGGCCGCATGCCGGTGATGATAAATCCTTCAGGCACAGTGTATAATCCCGTCTCCGTCATCAACACCCTGAACTCTGTCATTGATGCCAGGGAATATACGGGGAAGGATCTTTATGACCATAACGGCACATGGCTCAGCTTTGACCATTATACCGATTTTTCATCAGGTAATAAGCAGGAAGTGCTTGAAACGGTTAACAGAAAGACGGCAGAGGCATTTAAATTTCTTTCAAAGGCACATTTCCTTTTCATCACTTTCGGGACGGCAAGAGTATTCAGGCATATCGAATCGGGAAGGATAGTATCAAATTGCCATAAGATCCCGGCTTCTGAGTTTAAGAGGGAATTGCTTACAGTTGATGACATAGCTGTCCTCTGGAAGAGTCAGCTCGATATGCTTCAGGCATTCAATCCGGGGCTTACGGTTGTATTTACAATTAGTCCGGTGCGCCACTGGAAGGATGGCCCTCATGGGAACCAGGTGAGTAAATCAACCCTGTTCCTGGCAGTGGAAAAACTCCTTGAACACCCTTCGCTCCCTCAGTATTTTCCTGCTTATGAGCTGGTTATGGATGACCTGAGGGATTACAGGTTTTATGCCGGCGACATGCTCCATCTGTCAGATGCAGCCATTGATTACATCTGGGATGCTTTTTCAGAATGTTACTTTGATAGTAATACCATTGACACCTGGAGGGAAGCCGAAAAGATCATCAGGGCTGTTTCACACAGGATACGGTCAGGTGCAGGGGAGAATATCAGGTCTTTCGCTGAAACCATGCTCAAAAAAATAGATGTTCTCTGTGCCAGGAGGCCCGCCCTGGACCTTTCCGCTGAGCGAAGTTATTTTAAAGGACTGACACATTTTTAGAGAAAAGCATTTTTTATTCGAATTTTTTTGAACATTATTCTGCTTTTTATTGTTTAATGGGCAAAATTTAAGTAGATGTATAAACATATTCTCATTTTATTTACAATACTTTTTGCCATTCCTGTCATGGCGCAGCAGACAAATTCAGGGACCATCAAGGGCAGGGTTTTCAATTCAAAAACAAATGAAGGAGTACCCTTTGCTACTGTTCAGATATGGGGAACAAACATTGGCGCAATAACCGATTTTGACGGCAATTTCTCCTTTACGGGCGTTAAGCCCGGGTATGTTGAACTAAGGGCATCATCAGTAGGATATAATCCTTTTCTCACTTCAGCCATCCTGGTGACAAACAGCAAGGAGGCAAGTATTGAGATTCCGCTTGAGGAGGCAGCTGTCGGACTTGGAGAGGTTGTTATAAAGGCGTCTCCTTTTATCAAGAAGGTCGAGACACCTGTATCAGTAAGGATCATAGGGATAGATGAAATCGAAAAGAATCCCGGAGGCAACCGCGACATCTCAAGGGTTATCCAGTCATTCCCCGGGGTGGCAAGCACACCTGCTTTCAGAAATGATGTCATTGTAAGGGGAGGAGGCCCGAACGAGAACAGGTTCTACATTGATAATGTTGAGATCCCTTACCTGAATCACTTTTCAACACAGGGAGCTTCAGGCGGGCCTGTCGGCATCATCAATGTTGACTTCGTGCAGTCGGTGGATTTTATTTCCGGAGCATTCCCGGCTTCAAAGGGCAATGCACTTAGCTCCATCCTGAATTTCACATTCCTCGACGGGAATAAGGAAAAATTGAAATACAGGGCAACTGTCGGTGCATCTGACCTGGGGCTTACGGTTGACGGACCTGCCGGTGAAAACGGGACTCTTCTGATGTCAGTGCGTCGTTCGTACCTGCAGTTTCTCTTCAGCGCCCTCGGGCTCCCGTTCCTTCCGAATTACACCGACTTCCAGTTCAAATACCGTGTAAGGCTTGACGATAAAAATGAGCTTACGGTTATAGGGCTGGGAGCAAAGGATGATTTTGAACTTAACCTCAAAGCCAACGAAACCGAATACCAGAGGTATATACTTAATTATATTCCTGTCCAGGAGCAGTACAGCTACACAACAGGGCTGGTTTACAAGCATTTCAGGAAAGGCGGGTACGACACGTGGGTACTGAGCCGCAATTACCTGAATAATTCGCAGTATAAATATGCCGGAAATATTGAAGCCGACACAAACAAAATACTTGACTACCTGTCGGGAGAAGGAGAGATAAAAGCCCGTTTTGAAAGGACGATCATCGGAGACAACGGACTGAGGATCAGCTTAGGTGCAGGTACTGAGTATGCCCATTACCGCAACTCGACCTACAGGCTGATATATTCGGGTCTGGGTGAGAATGAGATAAATTACGAAACCAACCTGAAGCTTGGCAAGTTTGGCGTATTCGGGCAGGTGAGCAAATCGTACCTTGATGAGAGGCTGAGACTGTCGCTGGGCCTGCGTACAGATTTCAACACCTTCTCTGATGCGATGATGAATCCGCTGAACCAGATTTCGCCGCGTTTTTCAGCCTCTTATACGCTCAGCGAAAGGATTAATCTTAATTTCAATGTAGGCCGTTACTTTCAGCTTCCTCCCTACACAGGCCTCGGATACATGAACACGCAGGGTGTTTTCGTTAACAGGGAAAATAACCTTAAGTACATGCAGGCTGACCATATTGTTGCGGGTGTCGAATTCCTGCCAATAGATAACATACAGATCACCCTGGAGGGTTTTTACAAGGATTATTCATGGTACCCTTTCTCAGTATTGGATTCGGTTCCTCTTTCCAGCAAGAGTGCAGGATATGGGATATTCGGTGACGAGGAGCTTCTATCGACCTCAGAAGGAAGGGCATACGGGCTGGAGCTGCTGGGACGACTGAAGGAATTCAAAGGTACCAACCTGGTGTTCTCATATACTTTTGTGAGAAGCGAGTTCAGCAATCCCGGGGGTGAGTGGATACCTTCATCATGGGACAACAGGCATCTTTTCAACCTGACAGCCACCAAAAAATTCGAGAGGAACTGGGATGTCGGATTCAAATGGCGATTTGTCGGTGGAGCGCCCTACACACCTTACGATCTGGAAAAATCATCGATAAAAGCTGCGTGGGATCTTACCGGGCAGGGATATCTTGACTACAGCAGCTTCAACAGTGAACGTCTTAAAGCATTCCATCAGCTTGATATCAGGGTTGATAAGCAATACTTCTTCAAAGGCTGGTCGCTGATGCTGTATGCCGATGTTCAGAACGTGTACGGCCATAAGGCCGATCAGCCGGCAATAATTACAAGAGAAACAGATGCAAGCGGCAATCCGGTGACAGATCCTTCAGATCCGCTAAGGTATACTCTCAAAACCATTGAAGGAACTTCAGGTACACTCTTGCCGACAGTAGGGATCATAGTTGAATTTTAGTTTTTATAAGATGAACAGGATAATTTCAATATTTGCAGTTATATCGCTGGCAGCGGTGGCCTGTACGACTGGTGCAGTGAAAAACAACCCTCAGGCTGAGGAGGAGAAAACGACTCTGACATCGAATCCTGACGGCAAAGGTCCAGAGATAGTTGTAGAACTGACCAGGGGAGAATCTTTTTACTATCCTCTTTTCGCAATATGGCTTGAGGATATGGATGGCAGGTACATACAGACTCTTTATGTGGCTAAATCAGTTGCTACGGGCATATTCATGTATGCATCAACAGAAAACAACAAATGGATAACAGCGGCAAAAAGGGCGCCGCAGACGCTTCCTTACTGGGCTCATAAAAGAGGCATACAGGCTTCGGACGGTCTCTATATGCCTGATGAGAATACTGTTGTTCCTGATGCTTATACAGGAGCCACTCCGGTGACGGGTTTTGTGCTTACCTCCCGTGCCGACGGCCCCCTGCCCGATGAATACAGGGTTATGCTTGAGATAAACCAGAACTGGGACTGGAATGACTTCTGGACCAATGACAAGTATCCTGATGATGAGAATTATAAATGGTCGTGCCAGCCTGCCCTTGTCTATGAAGCTGTTGTCAACGGCAAATCAGGCGGCGGATCATATACGATGAAGCCTGTAGGACACAGTCATTATTCCGGAAAAACCGGAGAATTGTTCAGGGACCTCAGCACGTTTACCACAGCCCTTGAAATAGCCGAATCAGTAACGGTAAAAGTAGATTAGCTAGGCCAGGTCATCGATCAGCTTCAGGAAGCCGGCAGGATTCCTGATGATTATCATTTTATCGTAATATTTCTGTTCAGCTTCCTCGGGGGAGTCAGTAAAGATGATCTTTTTGATCATCAGCGACTTGCCCAGGTTGTTGAAATAGGCGACCCTGTTCCTGGCAAAATCAAAGCTGCTTGAGTTTACTACAAGGTATTCAAAAGGCTTGATCTTGTATATCTCAATAACTTCCGAGGCAGGCAGAATGCCTCCGGTGAATACAACATCAAAACCTCGTTTTTTAAGAACATATTTGTAAAACAGGAAATTGCTGTCAGACAGCAGGTCTGAAGTATTTATCATGGCAATTGCAGGTTTTGCCGCGGAGGCGCCGGGTTTAAGCAGATTGTCCTCAATTATAATGAGATTCCTGATCACATTCCGGATAAATTGCTCCTGGGCACGTGACAGACTGCCTGTCTGCCACAAAATCCTAGCTTTTTCAAGCAAAGGATGGAAAAATCTGGAGTATGCTTCCTCAATTCCCATATCAGTTATGAAAGGCATCAGCACCTCCTTGAAGAGTTCTTCGTTGAATTTCAGTGCCGACATCAGCAGCTTCCCGGGGTGAAAATCATGGTTTGTCTCTTCACTGATGCTGCTTAACGCCACTACCTGCTGTGTGAGCTCGTCTTCATCAAGCCTTGCGATCCCGGATATTTTAATTCCGTGCCTGTTCAGGAATGATACATTAAGTATTTTCTTCAGTTCTGTTTCATTGTAAGTTCTGATGTTTGAATCTGTCCTGTCAGGTTCAAGGATGTGGTATCGCTTTTCCCACATCCTTATTGTATGGGCTTTGATGCCTGAGAAATTCTCAAGATCCCTGATCGAAAAAATGCTGCTTCCTTCTTCCATGGCTAAAGATTGAAGAAATTTTAAAGTCATATTCATATTATACATCATCCCCGGAATATTATTTATCGAGATCCGGTGAAGAGATAAAAAAAACTGATCAATGCGGAATTTTCCCCCGAAAATCCGTCATAGTACACGAAAATAAATAATTATTCGGATTGTTCAATCATAATTTTTTTCACGACTCTTACATTGTCATCAAAGATGACTGTAACCAGGTACATCCCTCGCTGAGGATTATCAAGGTCTATCCTGATGATGTTTTGCGGATTGCTGTATTGAGTTTTGAAAATATCCTGTCCGATGATATTGGTTATCTTCACGAATGAGATATCCTTGAGGCTTTTTATAGTAAAGTGGTTTTCACGAACGGGCACCGGATATATGTTAAGGCTGCCTGCAGCTTCGGCATATGCATTCTTCTGAATTACAGGGACAGAATAAAGAATGGTATCCTTCTGAGCCTGAAGGGCAATGGTAAAAATGAGCAGAAAAGCAAGGAGTATACTCTTTTTCATTGATACCGTTTAGTGATTCACATCAAAAAGTGTGCTAAAGTTAGTAATTTTTTATTTAAAATGCTCAAGATGGCTGATCGCCCTCTTCAGGTCTTCAGGCGTATCAACGCCGATGCTTTCGAAATCCGTTAACGCTGTCCTTATCCTGAAGCCGTTCTCAAGCCATCTGTTCTGCTCAAGCGATTCAGCTTTTTCAAGCTTGCTTACAGGAAGCCCGGTTATTGATTTAAGCGCATCAAGAGTGTATGCATAGAGGCCGACATGCTTGTAAAAAACATGCACATAAGACCATTGGCCCGGTTCATGATCCCTTATATAAGGAATTGCTGTCCGGCTGAAATAAATAGCATTGCCTTCAGAATCGATAATGACTTTAGGCTGATTGGGATTGAAGAGGTCCTCTTCTGGCCTGCATTTCCTGATCAGTGTTGCGATACCAGTGTCCCCTGATGCAAAACATGATTTCAGCAGTTCTATTTGTCCAGGCATTATAAAAGGCTCATCACCCTGAATGTTAATCACGACATCGAACTTTTCGCCGGTCTCGCGGGTAATTTTTTCCGCAGCTTCAGCGCAACGGTCGGTGCCACTCTGATGTTCAGCTGAGGTCATTACGGCATTGCCTCCGAATCTCCGGACTTCATCAAATATCCTGGTGTCGTCGGTTGCCACATAAACAAGATCAACTGACCGGCTTATCTGCTCATACACTCTCCGGACCATCGTCCTGCCGCCTATAAGGGCAAGAGGTTTTCCGGGGAACCGTTTTGATGCATAGCGTGCCGGAATAATGCCGGCAAATCGGTATTGTCTCATCCTGCGAATTTAAGAAAAATGCATTTCCCTATGTCTTAAAAAAAACTTAAATTTGCGCATTTGTTCGCAGGTACATGAAAGATCTTCAAAATATTAAGCAGAGGTTTAGCATTATTGGTAATAATGAGGGGCTCAACCGTGCCATTGATATTGCCGTTCAGGTAGCGCCAACCGATCTTTCAGTACTTATAACCGGTGAAAGCGGAACCGGTAAGGAGGTTTTTCCGCAGGTCATTCACAACCACAGTGCAAGAAAGCATGGTCCCTATATTGCCGTCAACTGCGGAGCTATTCCGGAAGGTACCATTGATTCAGAGCTGTTCGGACATGAAAAGGGCTCATTTACAGGGGCTACCGACAGCAGAAAAGGGTATTTTGAGGTGGCCGACAAAGGCACCATTTTCCTGGATGAGGTTGCCGAACTGCCGCTCTCGACCCAGGTTCGTCTTTTAAGAGTTCTTGAAACTGGTGAATTCATACGGGTTGGCTCTTCAAAGGTCCAGAAAACAGATGTCAGGGTTATTGCTGCCAGCAACACGGATGTGCCCAGGGCGATAGACCAGGGCAGGTTCAGGGAAGATCTCTATTACAGGCTCAATACGGTTCCAATACGGATACCTCCCCTGCGTGAAAGGGGAGACGATATTTTTCTCCTGTTCAGGAAATTCGCTGTTGATTTTGCGGAAAAATACCGGATGCCTGCCATCAGGCTTGAGCCGGAGGCAAGAAACATATTGATTGGTTATTCCTGGCCGGGAAACGTCAGACAGCTGAAGAACATAACCGAACAGATATCAATAATTGAGCAGGAACGCGACATCAGACCGAGTGTCCTTAAGGCATATCTTCCCGATTATGACGGTGTGAAGCTTCCTGCAGTCATCAGAAGGGATGATGACAAATCATTCTCGTCGGAAAGGGAGATACTCTACAAGATCCTTTTCGATATGAAAAGCGACATGAATGATCTGAAGAAACTGGTATACGACCTGATCCAGCACGGTGACAATGATATTGCAGTCGATGAGTCCAGCACCCGGATCATGAAGAATCTGTTCAGGGAATCACATGAAAGAAGGAGTGCTGCCATACAGGATGAAGAGACGACGGAATTTTCTTCGAGGCAGGGGAGGGACAATATCCAGGATACCGAGGAGATAGTCGAGGAATCATTGTCGCTTGCCGACAAGGAAGTTGAGATGATAAGGAAAGCCCTTGAGAAATTCAACGGCAAGCGCAAGCTTGCTGCAAATGAGCTTGGAATTTCAGAACGGACGCTTTACCGCAAAATAAAGGAATATGGGATTGAAATGTAACAGAATCACATCTTTTGTCAGAAGCATCATGGTTCCGGCCCTGGTTGTTCCCGTTTTTCTCTCTGCCGGAGGATGCCATATCTCATATTCGTTTTCAGGTGCAAGCACCGAGGGCTTAGGGACTGTGAGCATACAGTATTTTCAGAACAGGGCCGACCTGGTTCAGCCTGGGCTGAGCCAGTATATCACTGATGCACTGATAGACAAATGCAAGGCACAGACAAACCTCAGTATTGTAAACGGTATGGGTGATGCTGACTTTGAGGGTGAGATAACAGGTTATAACACTGTTCCCCTTACTGTTTCGGCCGATGCACAGGCAGCATCAAACAGGTTTACAATAACCGTGAGGGTGAAATTCACCAATTCAGTTGATCCTCAATACACTTACGAGCAGAGTTTCTCAAGGTATGAAGATTATCCGAGCGAAAGAGATCTGAGCGCTGTGGAGAAAGAACTTTCAGACAAGATTGTTGAGCTTCTGGTTGAGGATATATTCAATAAGGCATTTGTGAACTGGTAACCGTGTTATGAACAGGAGCGATTTTCTCAGGATGATCGAAAGTTCGGGTCCTGCTGACCGTCAGGCGATCAGCGAGGTCAGCGAGCTCATCGATATTTTTCCCTATTTCCAGAGTGCATACCTGCTTATGCTGAAGGGGCTCAGCAACACATCCGACGTGAAGTTTGAAAACCAGCTGAAGCTCTCGGCAATGCACATTGCTGACAGGGAAGTTTTATATTATTTCCTGAAAAAAGAGAGCAGGAAACAGCAGGAGCCTGAGGTGACTGTTCTGAAGCAGGGCGTCGCAACGCAGGTCATGGAGGACAGCCAGCAGGTGGTTATTGAGACAGGGATGAACAGCGAGGAGCTTATAAGCGAGATCGAGAAAAATCCCGATGCCGGCATTTACCCTGAGACCCCGGCAGAAGGGTCCCATCAATTGTTGAGGCCTGTAACCATTCAGGCAGAATCTGACAACGGCGATTCAGTTGCAACAGTGCTGATCATTGATGAAGAATCAGGCGAGGAAGAAGAAAGGGTAATATTCATGGACCCCGGATTCGCTGCAGCATCAGAGGAGGCTGAAGACCTGCTTGAGCTAGATATTGAAGCAGAAATGCCTGCACCGGAATCCGGAGATGAAGAAAAGAAAACAGAAAATACTGACGTCAGGAAACTGCAGTCAGACCTGATCGATAAATTCATTCATGCCAATCCCAGGATCGAACCTGTAAAGGAAAAGACCGAAACGCCCCTGCCGGATATTTCCAAACCGTTCACGGAGGAAAGAGGCGCTTTTGTGACAGAAACGCTTGCAAGAATTTATACCAACCAGGGATATTACTCCAGGGCAATAGATATTTATGAGACATTAAGTTTGAAATTTCCGGAAAAAAGCAGTTACTTTGCGTCGCAAATTGAAAAGGTGAAAGAATTATTAAAAAAGTGACAAGATGGGAATATATGTTTTTGTATCGGTAGTGATCATTGTTGCTTGCGTCCTTCAGATACTTGTTGTACTTGTTCAGAATTCAAAGGGTGGAGGGCTGGCTGCCAATTTTACTTCAACAGGTCAGACAATGGGAATACGCAAGACTGCAGATTTTCTTGAGAAATCGACCTGGACCATAGGAGCAACAATACTCATTCTTTGTGTTGTTGCTACAGCAGCTATTCCCCGCGGTACTGAAGCACAGCAATCAAGGATCCAGAACCAGATCGACAATGCCATTGATCCTAACGCGATACCGACTCTCCCTACGGCAGTGCCTCAGACATCAACAACTCCTTCGGAAGGAACAGACCAGCCGGAAAACTGATAATCCATGAAATAATTTTCTTATAAAGTGTCAGTTTGTCATATTACTGTCACTTTTTTTTTAGTTTCTGGCACTTTTCCGGGTTTGGCATAAAATATGCTTGAAAGGCTTCGTCATATCGGACTAACTTTAAAACTAAATAAACATGGCACAATTAAAAGGTAAAATTCTGGCAGGAAAGGTTCTTGTAAAACCTGATGAAGCTGAAGCTAAAACTGCCAGCGGAATAATCATTCCTGATTCCGCAAAGGAAAAACCCCGTCAGGGAAAAGTTGTTCTTGTGGGAGCAGCAAAAAAAGATGAGGAAATGGAAGTCAAGAAAGGCGACGTTGTCCTCTACGGAAAATACTCAGGGCAGGAGCTCACCATTGATGGAGAAGACTATCTGCTTATCTCACAGTCAGATATTCTTTTTATTGCTTAATTGAAAACTAAAAAATCTATTCATTATGGGAAAAGAGATTAAATACAATATTGAAGCACGCGCTCTTCTTAAAGAAGGTGTTGATATGCTTGCTGATGCAGTAAAGGTGACACTCGGCCCGAAAGGCCGTAATGTTGTTCTCGAAAAGAAATTCGGAGCTCCGCTGGTTTCAAAGGACGGTGTAACTGTAGCCAAGGAGATAGAACTATCTGATCCTTATCAGAACATGGGTGCCCAGATGGTAAGGGAAGTTGCTTCAAAAACGGGTGACATAGCCGGTGACGGAACCACCACTGCAACCGTTCTTGCCCAGTCAATTATAAATGTAGGGCTCAAGAATGTCACTGCAGGTGCCAACCCGATGGATCTTAAGAGAGGAATCGACAAGGCTGTTGCAAAAGTTGTTGCCCATATCAAATCTCAGGCAAAGGTTATCGGTGACGACCTTAATAAAATTGAACAGGTCGCCAGGATATCTGCCAACGATGACGAGGAGATCGGAAAACTCATAGCTGAAGCAATGAGCAAGGTACACAAGGAAGGCGTTATAACCGTTGAGGAATCAAAAGGAACTACTACTTCTGTTGAGGTTGTTGAAGGAATGCAGTTCGACCGCGGCTATATCTCTGCATATTTTGTTACCAATGCAGAAAAGATGGAAGCTGACCTTGAAAATCCCTACATCCTCATCTACGACAAGAAGATCTCTTCAATGAAAGATATGCTTCCGATACTTGAAGCTTCAGCACAGACAGGCAAGCCTCTTCTTATTATCTCTGAAGATGTTGAGGGCGAGGCTCTTGCAACGCTTGTTGTCAACAGGCTCCGCGGTTCGCTGAGAGTATGTGCAGTAAAGGCACCCGGTTTCGGCGACAGAAGGAAAGAGATGCTTGAGGATATTGCCATTCTGACAGGAGGTACAGTTATATCAGAAGAAAAAGGGCTTAAGCTTGAACATGCAACACTCGACATGCTGGGCACTTCTGAAAAAGTGACTGTCAACAAGGAAAACACGACAATAGTCAATGGTGCAGGTGACAAGGATCAGATCAAGGCCCGCATTGGCCAGATCAAGCAGCAGATGACAACCACCACATCAGACTATGACAAGGAAAAGCTCCAGGAGCGTCTTGCCAAGCTTGCAGGCGGAGTGGCAGTTCTGTATATAGGTGCTGCTTCAGAAGTTGAGATGAAGGAAAAGAAAGACCGTGTTGACGATTCTCTGCATGCAACCCGTGCCGCAATTGAAGAAGGTATAGTACCCGGAGGAGGTGTGGCATATATACGTGCTATTGCTGCCCTTGAGGATCTTAAGGGTGATAACGAGGATCAGACAACCGGAATTGAAATTATAAAACGTGCGATTGAGGAACCGCTCCGCCAGATAGCATTTAATGCTGGCAAAGAAGGAGCTGTGGTTGCCCAGGCTGTTAAAGCAGGCAAAGGCGACTTCGGATATAATGCACAGACTGACAAGTATGAGAAACTGCTTCAGTCAGGCGTTATTGATCCTGCCAAGGTAGCACGTGTAGCTCTTGAAAATGCAGCATCAGTTGCAGGTATGTTCCTGACAACCGAAGCTGTGGTAGTCGAAGAGAAGGAAGATAAGCCTGCAATGTCGCCCCAGGGAATGGGAGGCGGAATGCCGGGAATGATGTAAAACATCAGATTTGGATTCCATGATATAGTGGTAGAGGCGTTGCACGCAACGCCTCTACCACTATTTTTATATATTTGCACCTGATTTGTATTCAGGAAACTGATGAATTACATCCGGAACTTCTGTATCATCGCACATATTGATCATGGCAAGAGCACCCTGGCCGACAGACTTCTTGAGAAAACAAAAACCATTACGGAACGTGAATTTCAGAACCAGGTGCTTGATGACATGGATCTTGAAAGGGAGAGAGGCATTACCATTAAAAGCCATGCCATCCAGATGGAGCATGTTGCAGGGGGCAACAAGTATTTCCTTAACCTTATTGATACTCCCGGTCATGTCGATTTTTCCTATGAGGTATCCAGGTCGATCGCTGCATGCGAAGGCGCCCTCCTGGTAATAGATGCCACGCAAGGAATTCAGGCTCAGACAATTGCAAACCTTTACAAAGCCCTTGAACACGACCTTGAGATCATCCCCGTACTTAATAAAATGGATATGGCAAATGCCATGCCTGAAGAGGTAAAGGATCAGATAGTTGATCTCATCGGATGCTCCCGCGAAGATATCATTGAAGCAAGCGCAAGGACCGGAATGGGAGTTGACAGGATACTCGACGACATCATAAATAAGATACCGGCTCCCAAAGGCGATCCGGAAGCTCCCCTGCAGGCCCTCATTTTCGACTCGATATTCAATTCATTCAGGGGCATAATAGCATATTTTAAGATCGTCAACGGAACATTGCTACGAGGCGACAAGGTGAAATTCGTAAGCACGGGTCATGAATACAATGCCGAAGAAATAGGGGTGCTGAAGCTCAGGCAGGATCCGCGCGAGGTACTTGGGGCTGGCGATGTGGGTTACATAATTACAGGAGTAAAAATATCTTCCGAGGTAAGGGTTGGAGATACAATAACCCATGTCAAGGATCCCTGCGAGAGTGCCATCTCAGGTTTTGAAAATGTGAAGCCGATGGTTTTTGCAGGCATGTACCCGGTTGATGCTGACGAGTATGAGGATCTGAGGAGTTCGATCGAGAAGCTTCAACTAAATGATGCATCCCTGACGTTTGTCCCTGAATCTTCTGCGGCGCTGGGATTCGGATTCAGGTGCGGGTTCCTCGGGCTGCTGCATATGGAGATCATCCAGGAGAGGCTTGACAGGGAATTCAATATGGATGTTATCACAACAGTGCCAAACGTCTCATTCAAGGTAATCACCACAAGGGGGGAAGAGATAGATGTTCACAACCCTTCAGGTCTGCCGCCGGTTACAAACATTGACCGGATTGAAGAGCCATACATAATCGCTCAGGTAATAACCCTGTCGGAATATGTGGGTTCTATCATGAAACTGTGCATCGACAAGAGAGGCACGCTAAAGAACCATGTTCATCTTACCAGGGACAGGGTTGAGCTCACCTTTGAAATGCCCCTGTCGGAGATAGTTTTTGATTTTTATGACAAACTGAAAAGCATATCAAAGGGGTATGCATCATTCGACTATTACTATACATCGTACCAGAAGGCCGACCTTGTACGGCTCGACCTGCTTCTGAACGGTGAGATGGTTGATGCTCTTTCGACACTTATTTACAGGGGGCATGCTTATGACTTCGGGCGTAAGATGTGCATCAAGCTGAAGGAACTTATTCCGAGGCAGCAGTTCGATATAGCTATACAGGCAGCTATTGGTGCCAAGATAATTGCCCGTGAAACAGTTAAGGCTGTTCGGAAAGATGTTACGGCAAAGTGTTACGGAGGCGACATAACAAGGAAAAGAAAGCTTCTTGAAAAACAGAAGAAAGGCAAAAAGAGAATGCGCCAGATTGGGAATGTGGAGGTGCCTCAGCAGGCATTCCTGGCAGTTTTAAAACTTGATTAGATTTGCTTTTGTGAAAAAAATATTATTTTATCAGCTTGTATCCCCTGCCGTGAACATTGAGGATCTTTACTGAAGGATCATTCTTCAGGTATTTTCTGAGTCTTGTAATGTACACATCCATACTTCTGGCATTGAAGTAGTTATCATCGATCCAGATGGACTTCAGGGCAAAATTGCGTTCAAGTACCTCATTCCCGTGCTGGCAGAGGAGTTCCAGCAGTTCCGACTCCTTGGTCGTGAGCTTTATTGATTCATCACCGTAAGCCAGCAGCTGTTTAAGCGGTTCAAAAGTGTATCCGCCAAGAGTGTATTTATCTTCTTTCTTTGGAGAAATTGTTCCTTTTGTCCTTTTCAGTATTGCCTGTATTCTGTAAAGCAGTTCCTCCATAAGGAACGGTTTCGTGATATAATCATCAGCTCCTGTTTTGAATCCTTCCAGGATATCATCTTTCTGCCCTTTTGCAGTGAGGAAAATGACCGGTATATCCGGATCGATCCTTCTTACCTCTTTTGCCAGGGCAAGCCCGTCCATCTCCGGCATCATGATATCCAGGATGCACAGGTCATATTGCTTTACGGAAAATGCTTCCAGAGCCTGTCTGCCGTTACCAAAAAGCGATGTCTCCATGTTCTTGGCCGCCAGATAGTTTCTCAGAAGCGAGCCAAGGTTAGTATCATCCTCGGCAAGTAGAATCCTGATGCTTTTCATGTCAATCCGTTTTGTGGAATAAATAAAGTGAATTTTGTGCCTTTGTTAACCTGGCTTTCAGCCCTGATAGTGCCGTTATGCCCGTCAATGATCTCTTTTACATAGCTTAAACCGAGTCCGAATCCTTTTACATTATGAAGGTTTCCTGAATGCACGCGGTAGAATTTGTCATATATGCGCTTCAGGTTTTCCCTGCTGATTCCGATGCCATTGTCCTCAATGATGATGGTTACGCCTTTTCTTGTGTTTCGGGTTGATATTGTTATCTCGGGATTTTTTTCGGAATATTTTATCGCATTGTCTATCAGGTTTGAGATCGCGTTCAGGAAGTGTTCCTCATCAACCAGAATAAAGCTGTTTTTTGCATCGAAATTCCTCTTTATGCTTCCGTTGCGGCTTTCAATCTGAAGTGCAAAGTTTTCACAGGCGTTGCTGATAATTTTATGGACATCCATCTCCGAGACATTGAATTTCATCTTTGTCTTTTCAAATATTGCCATCTGGAGCACTTTCTCCACATGGAATTTAAGCCTCATGCTCTCATCGGAAATGACCTTAGCCAGGGAATCAATATTTTTGTTTTCATCAGGGATTGTCTTATCGGCCATCATCTGCGATGCGAGGGAAATTGTTGAGATAGGGGTTTTGAGCTCATGTGTCATGTTGTTGATGAAGTCATTCCTTATTTCCGAGATCTTCTTCTGGCGGAATATCACAATAAAGGTGCCTGTGGCGAGCAGCAGGAGCATAAGGGTGAACAGCAATGACAGGAAACCCAGGTTCCCGACCTCCCTCAGTTTGTATTGCTGCTCGTCAAGGCAGTACATAACTAGCTGATGCTGGCCAGGGACAGGATCGTTGGGGAAGAGCTGCCTTATGAATTTGTTTGTGCCGGGGATATCTGTAAAGCCCGGGGTCCTGTAAATGATGCCGGACCTTCCGGAGCTGACGGAGAATTCGAAATCGAGCGGTATCCCTGCATTGGTGAGTGTTTCTCTGATAAGTGTCCTCAGGGTTCCGGGATCGATTCTTTCCTTTATGTCAGGGGTGTTGCGCAGTATTTTATCCATTATCGATTCAAGCACGACAATCTTGTTGGAAACCCTTCCGGTCAGTTCTGCACTTAATGATTCAGGCGAGGTCTCAACAGATTCTTCCGATGTGATGAGTATTCTCTGTCCTGAGCTGGTTATTGTGATCGGCTCTTCAGGATTTTCAAGACCATAAAGGTCCAGCAGCTCTGAATAGGGCTGGTAGGTCCTGAGCCTTTTTGCAAGCGGGGAATTTGCGGGGATGACAGCTGTAACGGAATCAGATGTGGCAGGATTAACCTCATCAACGATTCTTTTTATCAGTTCATCTTCTTCGAGACTGAGCACTACTGACTCCAGCGCCTGGTTAGCCAGAAGCCTGAATTGCTGATCAGTGATCCTGATGGCATTACGGATCCACGATAACTGAATGAGAAGCAGTCCTGATATCACAAGGAAGAAGAAAACTGCCAGTAATACTATGGTGATCCGTTTCATGCAGATACAAAAGTACTCCGATATGAAATTAACAATTCAATCTTTAACTTTCTTTAACAAACACAGCTGTTTAATGCGTTGTAGAAGATTTCCCGGGTGCCCCGTAAAGTTTAAAAACCTTAACATTTAGTTAAAATGGTGTTAATATTCAGGTGTTTAGTAAGAAATGCTTTTTTATTACAGCATACATGTTTATATTTGCAAAGGATTTGGCATGAATTTTGAAATACATAATACAGAGGTTTTTTTTCATAGGTTAGGTTAGTTTTAGGGTTATCAAAAAATGAGGCTGACATTCTGAGTCAGCCTCTTCTCTTTTATACTGGCGCAGCGGATTTAACCGGACAGCATTACCTGGCTTTTTTCAGCTGTGAAAGATGCATCACCTTTTTTACTTCCATGTCCTTATATTTTGCTGTATTGAAGATGTGCTTCCTGATAAGATGCGTCTTTTTCTTCTGGAGCCATGTGAGGTCGATTACGAATGAAGATCCGTTTCTGAAGTTGACAAGGACTTTCTTTTCCTTGTGAGGCATCACAAGATCCTTAATATCGGCCCATTGAAATGAATGCTTCTTTGGCTTGAATACACCATACCTGAACTCAATTTTATCTTCATCGATGCTGAAAAAATGATCTTTTCTCTTGATCGTGGCAAAGGATGAAATTAAACCAACTATCAGGAAGATGCCGAATGGTGCCAGCGAAAGGGATGGCTTTATTTCATGCAGTCCGAATACCGGGCTTGCAAGGAGCACGCCTACTCCGCCGATAAAAAACAATCCTGTAAAGACCCACAGCAGTAACTTTCTGCTGTTTGAAAACTCCTCCTCCGCCAAATCGAAATAGATATTTTCCATATTCTAATGGATTAGGTGATTTATATTTTTGTTCTTTACAGAACCGGCATCAATATTGAATACTGCAGTTACGCAATTCATTTCCCTGAGCTTTGCGACAAACTGATCGATATTCACCTCATTATAAGGATCATGAATCCTGAGGAAATAATCAATATTCTTAAGTTTGCCCACAAGGCAGTCTTTCCCGGACCTGTTTGATGTCAAATCATAGACAAGGTTTTCAGAGGATGAAGAGTCGGAGAATCTGCTGAAGCCGGTTTCATCGCCTGGCAGACCATTGATTGTTACGGGAGAGCTGTTTTTGAGTGAGATTCCCAGGGTTATATTTATGGCCAGGGAAAGCTTATAGTCAGGTTCGGCAGATACAATGCCCAGGATAACAGATTCATCACTCTGGTTCAGCTTTAATTGTACCCTTCTGATTTTAGGCTTGCTCCTCATGTCGGGACTTCCTAACCAATAAAGATAGTCAAAATAAGGAGACTATGCTTATGAATTGCCCGAAATATCTTTGATCCGTTTCCAGGCAAGGCTTGATGCTTCCTGTTCGGCCTCTTTCTTTGAAGAGCCCTGGCCCCGGGCGAATTCTTCCCTGTTTATGAAAAGTGTGGTTGAAAACACTGATTTTTTCAGGTCAAAATCATATTCCTCGTTATAGGTGAAGATGAGGTTTGCCTTTTTCTTCTGCACCCATTCAAAAACGAGGCTTTTATAATCGGTATCCGTACTTATGATCTCATCGAGATCAAGATATTTTCTAAGTACTTTTTTAATGAAGAGCTTTTTTGTTTTTTTGAACCCCTTATCCAGGAATACGGCCCCGATGAGTGCTTCAAAAGCATCTCCGTACAGGTTTCTTGTGGGATGGTTTGAGCTTATGTTGGTTATCACTATCTTATTGATGCCCATTGAGAAGGATAGCTGGTTAAGTACCTCCCTGTTAACTATCCTGGCCCGTATCTTTGTCATGAACCCCTCAGATGCCTCAGGGAATTTTTCGAAGAGGTAATCTGAAAGGATAGCATCGAGAATGGCATCTCCCAGGTATTCCAGTCTCTCGTTGTTTACTCTTTTCCCGTCGGGCATTGTAAATGAAGCAGAACGATGGATGAAGGCTATTTCGTAGAGCCTGAGATTTCCCGGTTTGAAGCCAAGGATCTTCCTGAGGCGGGAGCCGAATTCCCGTTTCTCAAGCAAATAAGTGCCATTTGATTTAATTGAGAGCAAGTATCAGATCTCAGCTTTTTTGATGACGATTGAAGCGTTGTGCCCGCCGAATCCGAATGTATTGCTTATGGCAGCTCTGACTTCTCTTTTCTGTGCCTGGTTCGGAGTGATATTCAGTTTCTGGTCGATCTGCGGGTCGGGAACCTTGAAATTTATGGTAGGAGGTATTATTCCTTTGGCAATTGCCAGGATGGATGCAATTGCTTCTACTGCGCCTGCAGCGCCGAGCAAGTGTCCGGTCATTGATTTGGTACCGCTCACATTAAGCTTGTAGGCATGTTCCCCGAAAACTGTCAGGATGGCCTTTGCTTCAGAGATATCTCCAAGCGGGGTTGCAGTACCGTGTACGTTGATGTAATCTATATCTTCCGGAGTCAGTCCGGCATCCTGAATTGCCAGGTGCATTACATTGCATGCTCCCATTCCTTCGGGGTGGGGCGCGGTAAGATGATATGCGTCAGCGGTCATTCCCGTACCGGCAAGTTCAGCATATATCTTTGCTCCCCGGGCTTTTGCGTGTTCAAGATCCTCTATGATCAGCGCTCCGGCGCCTTCGCCCATGACAAATCCGTCACGGGTGAGATCGAACGGCCGGGAGGCAGACATGTACTCTTCATTGTTAGTTGACATAGCCTGCATGGCATTGAATCCCCCAATGCCCGGTTCATTTATTCCGGCTTCAGAGCCTCCTGCAATAAAGATATCAGCTTTGTCCAGCCGGATATAATTCACAGCATCGATAAGTGAATGGGTGGATGATGCACATGCCGATACCGTGGCAAAATTTGGTCCTCTGAATCCATATTTAATAGATATTGATCCGGAAGCGATATTTGCGATCATCTTGGGTATGAAGAAGGGGCTGAAGCGGGGAGTGCCGTCTCCAAGGACGTAACCTTTTATTGCTTCATAGAAAGTGAACAGCCCTCCGATCCCTGATGACCATATAACCCCTATACGGTCCTTGTCGGCTTTGTCTGTTTCAATTCCGGAATCTTTTATTGCTTCTTCTGCTGCGATATGTGCAAACTGTGAATAGAGGTCCAATTTATTGGCCTCTTTTCTGTCGAAATAATCAGATGAGTTGTATCCCTTGACTTCACAGGCAAACCTGGTTTTGAACTTTTCAGTATCGAAGCGGGTGATCATCCCCGCGCCGCTCTTACCGTTACTCAGGCCCTCCCAGTATTCATGCAAATTATTACCAATAGGAGTCAATGCTCCAAGTCCGGTAATTACAACTCGTCTCATAAAAGGGTTTTAGCTATGCAAAGTTATTTTGCATTCTCCTCAATGTACTTGATAGCATCACCAACGGTGCTGATAGTTTCTGCCTGGTCGTCAGGAATTCCGATGTTGAATTCTTTTTCAAATTCCATGATCAGCTCAACTGTGTCAAGAGAATCCGCACCCAGATCGTTGGTAAAACTGGCTTCAGGGGTGACTTCTGATTCATCAACTCCAAGCTTGTCGACTATAATTTCCTTAACTTTTGCGGCAATGTCAGACATAGTGATAAATTTTAATTATTAATAATTTTAAACCCTGCAAAGAAATATATTTGTACTTTATTATTCAAATGATTTTATGTTTTTTATTTCAGTGTTATGTTAATGGGCCAATATACAATATAATAAACTTTTAATCAAAAGTTTTTTCCTTTTATCCTCTGGGACACTAACTATCATAAAATGAGAAACATAGCAATTTTTGCCTCCGGTTCGGGCACCAATGCCGAAAACATCATTCAATATTTTTCGAACCTAAAAAGCGCGAGGGTTAAGCTGGTTTTGTCGAACCGGCGTGAAGCCTACGTATTAAAAAGGGCAGAAGCACTTAAGGTAAAAAGCTGTTTTTTCGACTATGATGACTTTTACACTTCCGGGAAAGTACCCGGAATGCTTACTGAAAACAATATCGATTTCATAGTGCTTGCAGGGTTCCTCTGGCTGGTTCCTGAAAGCATTTTGTTGAAATATGAAGGACGGATAATAAATATACATCCTGCCCTGCTGCCACGCTATGGAGGGAAAGGGATGTATGGAGATAAAGTACACAGGGCTGTCCTGGAAAACCGGGATGCAGAATCAGGGATAACGATTCATTATGTGAGCAGGCAGTATGATGAGGGAGACATCATCTTTCAGGCCAGATGCAGGGTTGAAGAAGATGACACTGCCGACACCCTGGCCGCACGGGTGCATGCCCTGGAATATAAGCACTTTCCTGAAGTTATTGAGAAGCTGATACTAGGTTTACGGAATCCTTCCTGATCGTTTCCAGCAGACTTGTCACAACGGTCCTGCTCTTTTCGAATGCCGGTTTGTTTTCGACGGAGACAGGCTCAACCGAAGGAGCTTCGACTTTAAGTGGATCAACTGCAGAGCCATTCATGTAAAACCTGAAATCGAGGTGAGGTCCGGTAGAAAGGCCGCTGCTGCCTACAAAACCGACTACATCGCCTTGTTTAACAAACGCACCCGGCGCAATACCCGGCCCGAACCTGCTGAGATGCAGATACGCGGTTGAATAAACGCTGTTATGAACTATCCTTACCATTTTTCCCGATCCGTTTTCTGAAGTGGCTGATACAACTTTCCCGTCTCCCACAGAATATACAGGTGTACCAACGGGTGCAGCGTAGTCAACTCCGTGATGAGGCCTACGGATCCTGAGGATCGGATGCATCCTGCTTGCTGAAAAACGGGAGGTGATCCTCGCAAACTTCAGGGGTGCTTTCAGGAATGCCTTTCTCAGACTGTTCCCTTCAGCATCGAAGAAGCTTTCGCTGCCGTCCTGTATGAAGGGAATCGCCTGGATAGTCTTTCCTGACCATGTAAATTCAGCGCAGTATATTTTACCGGGGCCAAGTGATTCCTCCCCGATATACAATTCTTCATATATGACCTTAAAACTGTCGCCTTTCTGCAGACCGAAAAAGTCAACCGTCCATGCAAATATTTCAGAAAGATCTGCGACAAGCAAGGGGTGCATCCCCCCGTCAATCATTGATTCCCAGAGAGATGTCTCTATTGTCCCGGAGGCATACTTTATCAGCCTGCTGATCTCTTTTTTGAACGGTGTTATGTTCAGCGAATCATTGAAGCTGAAAATGTAGCATGTTACGGGATCGTGTTCATATACCAGGTATCTTGCCCGGGCGGCAGAATCGGTATCACAGAAAAGCGTATAGTGTTTCCCTGCCCTGATGGATCTGACGTCGAATACTGATGATGAGTTTCTCACAAGCTGGTCAATTTCCTGCATAGTAATGCCATGCTCCAGGAGGATGTGGGAGAGGAATCCGTTCGGCCTGATATGCCCGGTGACAAGGTTAAACGAGTCGGAAGGAATACCAAATATAAGAATCGGGGCTTTTACTGCCTGCTGTAGTATGGAGTCTGAAACCTGGCTGACCGGCCCGGACTGCTCCCTTCCAAAGTAAGTGCAGGAAACAGAAAACAGAAGCGACAGGAGCAGAACAAGAGCCTTTATTCTTGAAAACATCGGATATTCAGGATTTGGGTTTGATCACAATGTTCACAATCCGGACAGGCACCACGATAATTTTGGCTAAGGTTCCGGTATCGAGCCATTTTTTTGCTCTCTCGTCTGACATTACATTTTTGATTATTTCATCCTTATCCATTTCAACGGGCAGTGCAATTTTGAACCGGACCTTACCGTTGAATGATACGGGATATTCGAACACGCTCTCCTTCAGATACTCTTCCATCACTTCCGGCCATGGCTCGTATGCGATTGTTTCTGCATTTCCCATCATGCTCCAGAGCTCTTCGCCAAGGTGAGGTGCAAAAGGCGAAAGTATTTTTACAAATGTGCATGCAGTGTTTTTTGTGACCTTTCCTCTTTTCATTACCAGGTTAAGGAAGATCATCATTGCGGAAATGGCGGTGTTGAAACGCAGGTTCTCAATATCGCCTTCAACTTTCCTTATTGCCTGGTGGAGAGCTTTTAATACTTCAGGGTCTTCATCGCCGTCCGCAATATTCTGAGGTTCTGAAAAGAATCTGAATGTCCTTCCGAGAAAATTGAAAACTCCCTTTACGCCTTTGTCATCCCATGGTTTCATTATATCGAGCGGCCCCATGAACATCTCATAAAGCCTCAGTGAGTCGGCCCCGTACCTGGTAACCACATCATCAGGATTTATGACGTTTTTGAGCGACTTCGACATCTTTGCAACTATCTGTCTTACTTCGGCTCCTGTTTCGGTATTGTAGAATTTACCCTCTTTTTCCTCCACGATGTCTGCAGTAACTTTCGCGCCGGCCTCGTTCTCATACGCGAATGCAAGTATCATTCCCTGGTTGAACAGGCGGGTATAGGGTTCATCTGTAGATACAATACCAAGATCGAATAGTACTTTATGCCAGAAGCGGCTGTAAAGAAGGTGAAGCACGGCATGTTCTGCACCTCCGATATAAAGATCAACAGGCATCCAGAATTTTTCCTTAGCCGGATCAAAGATCTGCTGTTTGTTGTGAGGATCAATGAATCGAAGGTAATACCAGCACGAGCCTGCCCATTGAGGCATAGTATTGGTTTCGCGCCTTCCCCTGCGGCCCGATCTGTCGGTCACATAAAGCCAGTCGCCGGCATTTGCCAGCGGTGATTCGCCTGTTTCGCCAGGCATGTATTTTTCCATGTCGGGAAGCCTCAGCGGGAGCTCTTTTTCATCAAGAAGGCTTATCTCCCCGTCTTCCCAGTGAATGACAGGGAACGGTTCACCCCAGTATCTCTGCCTGCTGAAGAGCCAGTCGCGAACCTTATAGTTTACCCTGGCCTTTCCAATATCCCCGGATTCGAGCCATTTGATGATCTTCGCTATTCCTGCATCCTTGTTAAGGCTGTTGATGTCGATTCCTGTTGACTTGTCAGATGAGTTAATATATTTCCCGTCTTCAGTCCAGCACTCTTTGCCCGCCACTATCCGTTTCTTCTGTTCAGGATCTTCCACATCAGGATCCTGGATGCAGACAACAGGCAGTCCGAATTTCCCTGCAAATTCAAAGTCGCGTGTGTCATGAGCAGGCACTGCCATTATTGCCCCGGTTCCGTATCCCGTTAAAACATAGTCAGCAACCCATACAGGGATCTTCTTATGATTGACCGGGTTTATCGCATACCTCCCGGTAAACACGCCGGTTTTTTCCTTGGCCAGGTCGGTGCGATCGAGATCCGATTTCAGGGAGGCGGCACTGACATATTCTTTAACCGCCGCCCTGTTATCGTCAGTGGTAATCTTGTCGATAAGGTAATATTCAGGTGCGATCACCATGTAGGTTGCTCCGAACAGCGTATCGGGCCGGGTTGTGAAAACCGTGATTTTTTCCTCAAGGCCTTCAACCGCGAAATCAACTTCAGCTCCTGTTGATCTTCCGATCCAGTTCCGCTGCATGTCCTTTATTCCTTCCGGCCAGTTTAGTTTGTCCATTCCCGAGAGTAGCCGTTCTGCATAGAGGGGGATGCGGAGCATCCATTGCTTCAGGTTTTTCTTCTCCACGCGGTTCCCGCATTTTTCATGCGTTCCGTCATTGAGAACCTCCTCATTGGCACATACAATCCTGCAATCAGGGCACCACCATACCTGGGCATTTTCATAATAGGCAAGCCTTTTTGAGGCTGTATAATCTGAAACAGCTTTTTTCCCAAGCTTCTTAATGTCATCAGGAATAACCAGTTCCGAAACAGGTCTTCCCTTCTGGAGTTTTTCATCGAACCAGGTATTGTAAAGCTGAATAAAGATCCACTGGGTCCATTTAAAGTATTCCGGATCGGTAGTGTTTATCTCCCTGTCCCAGTCGTAGCTGAGCCCGAGCTCCTTTATCTGTCTTCTGAAAGTGTCACAGTTGTTCTTTGTTGTGACCGATGGCTGAGTCCCGGTCTGAATGGCGTATTGTTCGGCAGGCAGGCCGAATGCATCCCATCCCATAGGGTGGAGGACGCTGAATCCCTTCATCCGCTTGTACCTGCTGAAAATATCGGTTGCCGTATATCCCTCAGGATGACCAACATGGAGGCCGGCTCCTGACGGGTAGGGGAACATATCGAGAACATAGCATTTTTTGGGATTGGAAAGATCTTCAGGTGTTCTGAAGGTTTTGTTTTTCTCCCAGTATTGCTGCCACTTTTTCCCGATCTCTGAAAAATTGTAATCCATTAGATTCTATTAATTCAAAAATTCATTTACAAAATTTAAAGGCTTCAGGCGACGGGCGACAGGCTACAGGCTATTTTCCTGATGCCCGACGCCCGACGCCCGACGCCTGTATTTGGTCTGCGAAATTAGAAAATCTTTAGCAAATATTGTAAAAGCGGGCTTTTGATGTTAAATTTGCAGCCATACGGTCCCGTAGTTCAATGGATAGAATGACAGATTCCGGTTCTGTTGGTTGAGAGTTCGAATCTCTCCGGGATCACGAAGAGGCGCTGAAAGGCGCCTTTTCAATTTACGACAAACTAAATAATTGTGATTTACGTTTATAAAAATATATCTTTATCAAAACATATCAGATGCGGTCAGCGTTTTCTATGATTACCGTTCTTCTTTTAGTATCCTGTGTAAAAGAAGAATTTCACGAAGATAAATTTGATGGTTCAATAAACCTGACACCAGGGGTGGCTATTCCGGTTGGATATTCGCATCTGGAGATAGAGAAGTATCTTCAGGATTCATCAATATCGGAACTTAGCATTTCGCCGGATGGATTCCTGACTCTGTTTTATTCTACTGATGTATTCACAAGGAGTATGGGCGATTTTCTAACTGTTTCGCCTGTAAATTTTATTGCTTCAGTGTACAATAATACAGGAAATGTTATTGATCTTCCGGTTGCAGGAACCGCTATTGACATTAATGATTCAATTATTGTCCCTGTCACGCTGGATCAGTCAGTTCCGCGAATTGACAGCATCAGAATTCTGACCGGGAACCTGAAAGTGGATTTAACCCAGTCAGGACTTCACGGAACGATTTCTTTCAATTTTCAAGGTGTTCAGCTTCAGGGCGCACCCATTTCTATAACACGTGATTTGGCAGATCCGGATTTTTCGATGGATATTGCGGGTTACTCAATTGTTCCGGAACAAAATCCTTCAGGCGATCATTTTCTGAAATGCTTTCTTTCAATCCATCTTCAGAGTCCTTCCGGCCCCGTAAGTGACGGGTCAGTGCTGTTCGGTTTACAGACTGAAATGAACTCTGTAAATTTTGAAACAATATACGGTGATTTCAGCGGGCTTGCAATAACCATAGATCCGGTTCACCTGAGCCCCGATATCTTCAGTGAGTTCATTGATGGACATTGTTACTTTGCTGATCCCGAGATCAAAGTGGATATAAATAATTCCTGCGGTATTCCTTTAGGAGTCTCGTTCAGCAGGTTTGATGTAACGGACAGGGATAATAATATTATTTCATTAACAGGAAGTGGAGTTCCGACAACCGCTGATCCAAGGATTATCAGATATCCCTCACTGAGTGAGGAAGGTCTAACAGTCAGGGACAGCCTGGTACTTGACAAATCCAACTCGAATCTCACTGATGCACTGTCAGTAAATCCCACTGATGTAGACATAGAGCCAGAGGCAGCCATTGTATCGCCGGCAGGTGGGGAAAGCACTTTCATCAGATATGATTCCGAAGTGGGAATAGCGGCTTCAATTAAGCTGCCTCTGTACGGTAAAGCTGAGTTTCTGGTTCTTCTGGATACTATTACATTTGATTATCTGAGCACTACATTGCCTGTTCCGGAAGAGATAGAGCAGCTGATTGTTCAGCTGAACATCACCAACAGTTTTCCTGTGGCATTAAAACCACAGGTCTTTCTTCTTGATGAAAACAGAATTCTGCTTGACAGCCTGTTTACCGGATCGGAAGAAATTGAAGGAGCGACGGACACCAATGGAGACGGGAAAGCTGATCCTCATATCCAGGATCCGCTTTATATTGAACTCCCCAGGAAGAAAATAGATGCCCTGGGTGAGACACATTACCTTATAACCAAAGGAGAGCTGACCACAACAGACTATCCTTCAACAGATGTTAAGTTCTTCGCAACCTATTACCTTGATTACATGGTTGGTTTAATTGCACAGCTTAAGATCAATACAGGCGGGAAATGAATAAACAATCTTCTGAACGACCTGCTGTTTTTATTTTCCTTGGGATGGTGCTTGTATTATTATCCGGCAGGATATCAGCACAGGATAATACATTGTATTTATTACATATTATCCCGCAGGCAAATCAGTTAAATCCGGCAGTCATTTCACCCTGTAAAACATATTTTGAACTGCCGTTACTCTCTTCTGTAAAGTTAAATTTAAGGAATACGGGCTTTGGATTTCATGATGCAGTCCATCCCGGTACAGGCTCGCAGGCCGGCAACTATTACCTTGATCTGTCCAACCTCGATAAAAAACTGAAGCGCATGAATTACCTTCGGTCAGATATTGACATCAACCTGCTTGGATTCGGACTTACAGTCAGGGAATGGTTTTTTACTTTCGGGATTGCAAATCATACGGAAATAAGGGCTGCTTATCCTGATGATATTTTATCAATCCGGGACGGGAACTGGGACATAGACAACCAGGAGGCAAACCGAATTAGTTTCAACAATATGGGAGTTGATGCCACAAACTGGCACTCAATAGGATTTAGTGCTGCAAAAGAAATAATGGAAGGATTAAAGCTAGGACTCAGATTGAAGTATATCCAGGGAGCAGCCAATTTAAATACCCGGAGCTCTAAGCTGGAGCTAAATACAACAACCAGTCCCATCACTCTTGAGGCAGCAATGAATTACAGTCTTAATGCATCTTTTCCGGTTGAGCTTGGATATGCAGGCAACGGACTGGTGAACAGCCTTAATTTTGATAATTCCTTTAACAATATTGTCGGTGATTTCATATTTAACAGGAACAGGGGAATGTCGGTTGATGCCGGTGCAGTTTACTACCTTGATGAAGTAACACAGATAGCAATCAGCTTTACTGATCTTGGCTTCATCCGGTGGAAGAAGAACGTCAACAATTTCAACGCAAGCGGACAATACTCTTTCAGTGGCATTGACCTTGATCAGTATCAAATGGATCCGGATCCTGATAATTTTCTGCAGGCCCTGGAAGATTCACTGATGCAATCATTCAATGCCGGGGGCACGGCAAAAAGTTACATGACACTATTATCCTTAAAGATCTTCGGCGGGATTACACGGGAAATTATTCCTGATCTCAAAGCAGGTCTGATGACAAAGGCTGAAATATACGATATGAGAATCCGTCCCTCACTGACCCTGTCTCTGACTTACTCTCCTGTTCCCGCACTGTCTGGTTCATTAAGCTATACTCTGATGAATAATAAGATCGACCAGATCGGTACTGCTCTTGCGGTCGGAAGCAGCGGAGCACAGTTCTACCTTATTACAGATAATATCCCGGTTCGTTTTACGAGATATGAAGGATCAATCTGGATGTGGCCTTATAATGCCAGAATGGTCAGCCTTCGTTTTGGATTAAACCTGATTTTCGGCTGCAGGGAGCGCCAGGGTCAACAGGAATCACCGGGACGGCAAAGATCTGGAAAAGAAGGGATCTGTCCTGCTTATTGGTAATCAGATCCTTAAAATTTCAATCATCTCAGTTATAGCATCGGTATCTCCCGGATCCTTCACCGGGGAGAGTCCCAGAAGTGCCCTTGCCCTGTTGAGGTCATCAGCCGAAATAAAATCCTTACCTATTAATATATAGTACAGAATAGCTGATTTGAGAGTATTTGACTTGATCCTTATTGAGCGGGGACTGAAACGGGCAGGGAAAAGGTGAACGTACCTCATTCTGTCATCATGAAATTTCAGTGTCCACCGCGATGAATCAGAAAGGGTGATCATCCTGAAGTCACTGTATCCCTTCCCGGCCCATTCAGCAAAGGCCTCATATCCCATAAGCTTATCAGATTCAAGATGGAGTAACACTTCATCGCAAATTCCCTTTACAGATAAACTGCCTGTATAAATATCCATCACCGATGTCCCGATCCGTTTAAGCTCCTTCACAAGGAGCTTGATCTCAGGTTTTTTTTCTTCAGATAATTTCTGTGAAACGAACTCCCTGATATGAGAGAGGTGATGTTTCAGCGGATTGAACTGAAAGGGTCCGGGTATTTCGAAATCTGTGGACATTACCAGGCAAAGTTAAAAGTTAAGGACTGAAATGAAACAATCTCAAGAAAGACAATTTGACGGAATAAATAATAGATTAACTTTATAATATAAATATTGCTCTTATGGCTGGTTTATCGAAACAAAACTTCATTGAAACGATCAATCACAGGCAGCCCGGCAGGGTGGTGGTTGATTTCGGAGCAACCCCGGTAACAGGCATACATGTCGTTGTCGTTGAAAAGCTCCGGGATTACTACGGTCTGGAGAAGCGTCCAGTTAAAGTGATCGAACCATACCAGATGCTTGGAGAGGTCGATGATGAGCTTGTCAATGCCATGAATGTTGATGTGATTGGTTTTTCGGGAGAGAAGAACATGTTCGGCATACCCAACAGGGAATGGAAGGTTGTAAGGACATTCTGGGGACAGGAGGTGCTTCTGCCCGGGGAGTTCAACTTCACATTCAACAGCAACGGCGATATGCTCATTCACCCGGAAGGAGATGTAACCGTTCCGCCAAGTGCCATGATGCCCAAGACTGGCTTCTTCTTTGATGCCCTTGACCGGCAGAAGCCAATCGATGATTCCACTCTCAGGGTGGAAGATAACCTTGAGGAGTTTGGTCACATAACCGAACAGGATCTGGCTTATTGGAAAAACATTGCTGATTCAATCGATCCGGGGTATAAAGGCGTTATTGCAAATATGGGAGGGACGGCACTGGGGGATATCGCTCTTGTTCCGGCTGTCGGACTAAAGCATCCCAAAGGCATCAGAGGGGTGGAAGAATGGTATATTTCAACGCTTACGAGGGAAGATTTCATTAAAGATATCTATGAACGTGAAACAGATATTGCAGTTGAAAACCTCAGGAAGCTCTTTGGAGTCATCGGTAATAAGATAGATGCTGCCTATATCTGCGGCGCCGATTTCGGAACACAGAACTCCACTTTCTGTTCCCCGGAAACATTCAGGAGGGTGTGGCTTCCATATTATAGAAAGGTAAACGACTGGATCCATGAAAATACAACCTGGAAGACATTCAAGCACTCCTGCGGCGCTGTTGAACCGCTGCTCCCACTCTTTATTGAGGCCGGTTTTGACATAATAAACCCGGTGCAGATAAATGCAGAAGGCATGGACCCGGTGATGCTTAAGAAAAAATATGGCAATGATGTAGTATTCTGGGGCGGAGGTGTTGATACCCAGGGTGTTTTCGCATTCGGCACTCCGAATCAGGTAAAGGAGCAGGTGAAGCGCCAGTGTGAAATTTTTAACAATAACGGAGGATTTGTTTTCAATACCATTCATAACACGCAGGCAAATGTGCCGTTTGAGAATGTCATTGCGATGCTGGAAGCTTTGAAAGAGATTTAAAGAAAATACCCACTTCCCTCCAGATAGATATGTAATACTTCAGAATAAGAGTAACAGTTTTTTATTGAAACAACCCCCTTTCTAATTTCCCCCAAGGGGGAAAGGATTGGAAGCTCCTGCCCCCTTGGGGGAAGGTTGGGTAGGGGGTATTCGCAAAAATTGACAAATTAACATGAAAAAGATAACTTTCAATTGGCGCTACCTGTTCAGCATTACCATCATCTCCGCAATGGGAGGCCTTTTGTTTGGCTATGACTGGGTGGTGATAGGCGGAGCCAAGCCATTTTACGAGCCCTTTTTCGGGATAACCGGCAACCCTGCGCTTCAGGGATGGGCGATGAGCTGTGCCCTTGCGGGGTGCCTGGCCGGCGCAGTTCTCTCAGGATGGCTGAGCGACAGATTTGGAAGAAAAAGGTTACTGATTCTGTCTGCAGGGCTCTTTATTGCAGGATCCCTGGGAACAGGAGCTTCAGGATCTTTTGCAGGCTTTATTGCTTTCAGGATTCTTGGAGGCATAGGGATCGGACTTGCATCAAATCTCTCTCCCATGTATATAGCGGAAGTAACGCCAGCCGGCAGCAGGGGGGCATTCGTTTCAATCAACCAGCTTACGATCGTTATAGGGATACTTGCAGCGCAGTTAATAAACTGGCAGATTGCCAGACCGGTTCCTGCCGGGGCAACAGTTACAGAGATAATGAATTCGTGGAACGGGCAGACCGGATGGAGATTGATGTTCTATGCCTGCGCCGTGCCTGCGGCTTTGTTCTTTATCCTGATGTGGTTCGTCCCCGAAAGCCCAAGGTGGCTTGCAAAGAACAGGAATAATTATGGTAAGGTAATAAAGATACTTTCAAGGATCGGAGGGGAAGGATATGCAGGATCGGAGATTGCATCAATAGAAAAGACGCTCAAGACGGAAGAAAAGGGATCAGGATTGCAGCTTTCGCGATTCCGCGGATTATCAAAAGTGCTTATCCTGGGGATAGTGATTGCAGTTTTCCAGCAGTGGTGCGGAATAAACGTGATATTTAATTATGCCCAGGAGATTTTTGCCGGCGCAGGCTACAGTGTTTCTGATATTCTGTTCAATATTGTGATTACAGGAAGCGTGAACCTGGTCTTCACATTTGTCGGAATGTTCACTGTTGACCGCCTGGGAAGAAAATCGCTGATGCTTATCGGGGCAGGCGGGTTGGCAGGTATATACGCCGTCATCGGCAGCATGTACTTTTTCCATCTGCAGGGGCTTCCGCTTCTTATAATGGTGGTAACTGCCATTGCCTGCTATTCCATGTCGCTGGCCCCGGTAACATGGGTTGTCCTCTCAGAGATATTTCCGAACCGGATAAGGGGATTTGCCATGTCAGTGGCAACATTTGCATTATGGGCTGCCTGTTTTGTTCTTACTTACACTTTTCCGCTTCTGAATCAGGCTCTTAAGGCATCAGGGACATTCTGGCTGTATGGTATAATATGCGTTCTGGGATTCTGGTTCATCCATAAAAAGTTACCTGAGACAAAAGGGAAGTCGCTTGAGGAAATCGAAAAGCTCCTGGCTTGAAAATAAGAATGAATGATCACGAGATTTATCTTCTTGATTTTAAAGTAGTGTATTAATATATTTACATCAGGTTCTGATCAATATTGCATATGACCAATGAGAAAAATCTCAGCACTATTCGCACTGGCATGCTTACTGGAAGCAGGAACTCTTAACCTGATATCCGGCCAACCGATTTCAGGAATTGTTCCGGATACAGCCAACAGGGAATACAGGAAGCTTATGAACTGCCTGAACCGGTCAGAATATTTCCTGACCAGGAACAAAGATTCAAGTATCCATTATCTGCAGCTCTGTGAAGAGATGAGCAAGAAGACGGAACTTACGGTGGCTCCGGGACTATTTTTTGAGATTGCCCGCCAGTACCACAGGAACAATGAATACCGGAAAGCCCTGGAATTCTTTACAATTGCATCAGCAAGGTCTGAGAAGAACAATGATGCGGAAATGCTGGTGCATTCAAGGAACTGGGCAGGATATATCCATTCACAGCTGGGAGAATCAGAGAATGCAATAGAGCTTTTGCTGGACAACCTGGATTTTGCACGAAAAAACCGTGTTGACAGCTACATTTCCGAAACAAGCATGATGCTCGGTTTCGCCTACCGCGACAGCCGTGACAATACAAATGCAATGAAATACTTCACTGTTGCAAAGGAATCGGCAGAAAGTACAGGCAGTGATGAAAACATGTCTGCAATCCTGGGCGAGATAGGGAACCTGCATACTGAGTCAGGGAACATAGAAGAGGGGCTTAAGTATCAGTTCAAAGCACTGGAGATGAGGACAAAGGTTAATGACAGCACAATGATGGGATATTCCTACAACGACATTGCAAACAGCTATTACCTGAAAAAGGACTATAACAGGGCGATCCGCTATTTTGAAGAGAGCCTTTTGCTTCATAAACACATGAAGAATGAATGGGCTTCATTCTATAGCTATATTAATCTGGCATCGTTATTCAGCGATATAAGGGAATTCGGATTGCAGAAAGCCTATCTTGATTCTGCAAAAACTCTGGCCGATAATCTGAGAATGAAGCCGGTATACCAGCTATACCATGAAAACTGTCTTCAATACTTTGAAAATATAAATGACTTTAAAGAGGTTTATAATCATTACAAATTGCTTATTGCATACAGCGATTCCCTTGAGAGTGAAGAGATGTCAAGGCGGATAGCTGAAATTACTGCCAGGTATGATACTGAAAGGAAAGACCTCGAAATTGAACAGCAAAAAGTAATTAACCGGAAACTGAAGCTCCTTACTTTTCTGTTAGTTACGGGGATTGCGTTACTTGTTGCCGTAACGATTCTTCTTATCCGCTCTTATATTATAAAGAAAAAGGTAAATGCGATACTTGAACAGAAAAACAGGGAAATCATTGAGAAGAACGAGATACTTCAGAAGAATTCCAGGGAAATACTCACCCAGCGTGATGAGCTTCAGTTTCAACGGGACGAGTATCAGAAACTTAACGCAACCAAGGATAAATTCTTTTCAATTATCGCACACGACCTTAAAAACCCTTTCTCAGGACTTATAGGGCTGACCGATATTCTCATATCTGACAACAAGTCATTTTCTGAAGAAGAACTTAAGGAAGTATATTCCGATCTTAACCAGACATCCAGGGTAACTTACTCGCTGCTTGAAAACCTGCTTCTATGGGCAAGAAGCCAGACAAAAAGCCTTCATATTGAACCTGAGATAATTGATGCCGGGAATCTAAATAGTGAGATCATTGCTCTTTATGAAAAACAGGCGAAAGCCAAAAACATTGAAATTACCTGTGATACTGAATCACGGCTTGAATATATCGCCGACCTCAATATGATCCGCACAGTATTAAGAAACCTTGTTTCAAATGCATTGAAATTCACAAATGAGGGTGGCAGGATCTCTATTAAAGCGGGGAAAAGGGGGAAATTTGCTGAAATATCTGTTCAGGATACAGGAATAGGGCTCGATGAGGAAAGTGTTGACAAGATATTCAGAATAGACGTAAACACCTCAATGATCGGGAATCATCGCGATAAAGGCAGCGGGCTGGGCCTGATATTGTGCAAGGAATTTGTTGAACTGAACGGAGGAGAGATTACTGTTGATAGCACTCCAGGAAAAGGGAGCATTTTCACGTTTACTGTTCCTTTACCAGAATATAAATCAAAGATATGATAAGAATAATACACTTGCTCATAGTTTTGTTGCTTGTAACAGGATGCCACAGGTCAGGAAACAAAACCGTAAATCAGATCTCACTTACTGGTGAATGGCAGTTCAGAATAGATTCACTCGACCAGGGGATTGAAAAGAAATGGTACCAGGAGACATTCAATGAGACTGTCCGTCTGCCCGGCTCCATGGCCGAAAATGGTAAAGGGTATGAAGTGACAGTAAATACGGAGTGGGTCGGGGATATTGTTGACCAGTCATACTTCACCGGTAAGAAATATGAGAAATACCGCCAGCCCGGCAATATCAAGATCCCATTCTGGCTTAAACCTGTATTATATTATAAGGGTGTTGCATGGTACCAGAAAGAGGTTGATATGCCCCAGGATTGGGATGGCAGGCATATAACGCTTATTCTTGAAAGGTGCCACTGGGAATCAACGGTTTTTATCAACGGGAACATGGCTGGTTCACAAAACGGTCTTGGTACACCACATGAATATGACGTTACTGAACTTCTGAAACCGGGGAAGAACCTGATCAGCATCCGGATGGATAACAGGGTGATAATACCGATCGGTGTTAATTCGCACAGTATAAGCGACCACACCCAATCAAACTGGAATGGGATAACAGGTGAAATAAGCCTTCATTCTTCTTCATCTGTATTTATAGATGATATTAAGGTATTTCCGGATATCCATAATGAGACAGTGAAAGTTATAGTAAGTGTAAAGAATCCGGCTAACGTTGATTTTAAAGGAAAAATAAAAATAAGGGCAACCGCTTTTAACACAGAAAGCAGTCAGAAAGTGCGGGGAGAAAATGTAACAATTGTTACAAATGCCGATAAGCAGCAGCTTGTAATTAATTATGAGATCCCGAAGCCGCATCTCTGGAGTGAATTTGATCCTGCAATGTACAATCTGGCAGTTACTCTCAGGCAATCCGGCAAAGGGGTCATTGATGAGCAGTCAGTTGATTTTGGAATGCGCGAATTCAGGGCAAACGGCACCCGGTTTGAGATCAACGGCATCCCGGTTTTCCTGAGAGGAACAACAGAGTGCTGCATATTCCCTCTCACCGGATATCCGCCCGCTGATTTCGCCTCATGGGAAAAAGTACTTAAGACGGTTAAGGAATATGGACTCAACCATGTGAGGTTCCATTCATTCTGTCCGCCGGAAGCTGCATTTGAGGCAGCCGACAGGCTCGGCATATATTTTCATATTGAATGCAGTTCATGGGCAAACCAGGGAGCAACTATCGGAGACGGAACCCCGGCTGACAAGTATATTTATGACGAGGGCGACCGGATCCTGAAAGAGTATGGCAATCATCCTTCTTTCTGCATGCTGGCATATGGGAATGAACCTGCTGGAGCTAATCAGGATAAATACCTGGGAGAATTGATATCATACTGGAAATCAATTGATAACCGCCATGTATATACTTCAGGAGCGGGCTGGCCGATTATACCCGAAAATGATTATAATCTGCATCCGGAACCGAGGATACAGCACTGGGGCGAAGGACTTGGGAGCATAATCAATTCACAGCCGCCGCAGACACTGTTCGACTTCCGCAGTTTTGTTTCGCAGTACACTATCCCGACAGTAAGCCATGAAATCGGACAATGGTGCGCATATCCCGATTTTAAGGAGATCGAAAAATATACGGGTGTCCTGAAACCCACAAACTTTGAAATATTCAAAGAAACCCTTGAAGAAAACCAGATGGGAGGACTGGCAGAAGATTTCCTGATGGCATCGGGTAAACTCCAGGTATTATGTTATAAAGCTGATATTGAGGCAGCGCTGAGAACTCCGGGATTCTCAGGATTTGAAATTCTTCAGCTTCACGATTTCCCGGGACAGGGGACGGCGCTGGTTGGGATTCTGAATCCTTTCTTCGAATCAAAAGGGTATGTAACACCGGAAGAGTTCAGGATATTCTGCAATGAGACGGTTCTGCTTGCCAGGATGGAGAAACTTATATACGGGAGCGGTGAGGTATTTGAACCCCGTATTGAAGTTGCGCATTTTGGTGAGAAGCCCATATATAACGCAGAAATACTCTGTCAGCTGAAGGATCCCGGAGGAAATAACCTGCGCGAAGAGCTCATGACAATGGATGAAATAAAGGTCGGGAATGATAATATTGTTGGTGTATTTGCCATGGATCTTCCTGAATTAAAAGAAGCACAGAAACTCACATTTGATGTTTCAATCAGAAGCACAACATTCAGGAATTCATGGGAAGTGTGGGTATATCCGTCTGACGTGAAAGCAGAGGCTGGGGATGTTTACATTTCTGACAAGCTTGATGAAAACGCCGAAAATATTCTCAGAAAAGGAGGATCGGTCCTGCTATTAACGTACGGCAAAGTTAATAAGGATAAGGGAGCCCAGGTGGCCATAGGTTTTTCAAGCATCTTCTGGAACACTGCCTGGACCAACAACCAGGCTCCGCACACACTGGGGATATTATGTGATCCGGAGCATCCGCTTTTCAGGGGCTTTCCGACAGAATATCACAGCAACTGGCAATGGTGGGATCCGGTTACCCGTTCACAGGCGATGATACTTGACGGATTTCCTGCAGAAATTAAACCCCTGATTCAGCCCATCGATACATGGTTTGAGAACAGGAGGCTGGCTCTGGCATTTGAGGCAAAAGCAGCAGGAGGGAAGCTGATGGTTTGCAGTATTGATTTGAAGGACAGCCTTGATCAGAGACCAGTAACAAAGCAGCTGCTAAGCTCCATGCTGAATTACATGAACAGCGATTCTTTTGATCCTCAAGTAGTTGTTGATCTTAATAGAATTAAGAAACTTGCAGACAGATAGATAATTAATTTTTAACCGCAGAGCACACAAAGAAGGCGCAAAGTGCGCAAAGCTATATTACTATGTATTATTACTTTGCGCACTCTGCGTAGGATCTTTGCGATCTTTGCGGTTAAAAGATTTAAAACATACTTTATGATAATTTCTTTACTCTTTTTCCGATCTTTTTTCTGATCGATTTTATTGACGGCGCCGGGCCCGTCCATAATTCTTTTCCGTCGATATAAATAGCTTCAGTGATTCCCCATTCATTCACGATATTTCTGTCCATACCGTTGAATTCCTTGAGATTTACTTTATCCGGGAACTCTGCAGCTGCTTTTAAAGTCCGTTCGGCAGCAACGTTGAAATTGGGGCACCATCCGTTCCTGAATAAAGTCACATTAACGGCTGATTCTCCTTTTCCCGGCAGTTTTTTTGGTTTCATAAACTTTGGCGGAACAGCATTTTCACTGAATGGTTTCCATAAGAGCCTCATCATTCCTGCCTTGTCAACGGTTTTATATCCATGTTTCCGGAACCAGGAAGCCCGCATGAAAACCGGTATCGCAAGTCCCCATGTAACAAGACCGTCTGACCCCAGGTTTTTCACGTCCTCCTCGGCAGCTTTCAGGAGGGCTTTACCCATGCCTCTCTTCCGGTAGTCGCCCCGTCCCATTTTATGTCCGTGAACCCAGATGCACAATACGGCATAAAGGTTTTTGCCTTCGAATGATGAATATTCGGTCGGGACATAATGTATCATGCCTCCGATGGTACCATTATCATCCATAGCATACTTCACCCGCAATCCTTTGTCTTTCATATGATTGTACCACTTCAGCTTCTGAGGTCCTGCTTCCCTGATGTCTTCTGAGTATTCCTCGAGGCAGCAGAGGTAATGAGATTCGGTTTCGGGAGTGATGTCGACGATTTTCATGGCAGGAATTTTCTTATAAGATATAAAATAATTTAGAATTAGCAGGATTCTTAACCACGGAGTCACACGGAGTAAAAACAGAGTTACACTGTTTTAAAACTGTGCAACTCCGTATAACTCTGTGCAACTCCGTGGTTTTGATTTTTTTCCTATATTTCAATGAAATTGTAAGGCTGATATGAGAACACATACGTTAACACAGTTACAAAGGATTTTTTTTGGATTGGCTTTAGCGTTTATCACACTGATAAATAATAACTGCACCAACCGGTCAACATCCGGGGAAAGTGATCTCGATATAGTTATTCTCAATGGAAGAGTAATTGATCCTGAATCAGGTCTGGATGCTGTAAGGAATATCGGTATAAGCGAAGGGAAAATTCATAAGCTGACAACAAAGGTTATATCGGGAAAGACCATGATTGATGCAACAGGTCTGGTTGTCTCGCCGGGATTCATCGATATACATCAGCATGGTCAGGATGCAGAGAACTACAGATATAAGGTGATGGACGGTGTTACCACAGTCCTGGAGCTTGAGATGGGGACATCGGATGTAGATAGATGGTACAGTGAGCGGGAGAGTAAGGCAATAATAAATCATGGGGTGAGTGTCGGTCATGTTCCTCTGAGGATTGACCTGATGGATGATCCGGGCGGCTTTGCTCCGCTTGCTGATGCTGCATACAGGGAAGCGACAGTTGAGGAGATTGAACATCTGAAGCAGGCGATTGAGCATGGACTGGATCGTGGCGGTATAGGTGTCGGATTCGGCCTGATGTACACTCCTGCAGCATCACACTGGGAGATACTGGAGATGTTCAGGGCAGCGGCAAAGTATAATGCACCATGTTATGTCCATATACGTTATGCCGGACTGAAGGAGCCCAACAGCTGTATTGCAGCTCTCGGGGAGGTAATTACTGCGTCCGCCGTATCAGGTGCGCCGCTGCATGTGGTTCATGTTACAAGCATAGGGTTCAGCCAGACCCCGATGATGCTTCAGATGATAGCAGAAGCGAAGTTACGGGGGCTGGATGTCACCGTTGAGTGTTATCCCTATCCAGCCACGCAGACTCTAATCGAATCAGCTATTTATGACGGCGACTGGAGAGGCTCATGGGGCATAGATTACTCTGATCTTCAGTGGATTGAAACCGGTGAAAGGCTGACAGAAAGAACCTTTAATGAATACAGAAAGAGAGGCGGCATGGTGATTGCTCATTCAATCCCGGAAGAAATTGTGAAATCAACGATATCAAATCCGGATGTCATTATAGCCAGTGACGGCATGCTATCGGAAGGGAAAGGTCATCCGAGGGGAGTTGGTTCATTTGCCAGGCTGCTGGGCAAGTATGTGAGGGAAGAGAAGATCATTTCACTTAATGAAGGAATAAAAAAGATTACTCTCATGCCTGCTCAGCGGCTTGAGAAGATTGCCCCGGTTTTTAAGAACAAAGGGCGTATCTGTGTTGGCGCTGATGCCGATATAACGATTTTCGATTCTGAACGGATCATTGACCAGGCGACCTATGAGGAGCCGGCATTATACTCAAGGGGGATTCATTATGTGCTGGTGAACGGGGTTGTTGTGGTGAAAGAAGGAGTTTTGGTTGAAAATGTATATCCCGGGAAAGGGGTGAGGGGGGAGGTCAGGGAGTAAGAAAGTTGCGGGTTGCGCGTTACGGGGTGCAAGTTGCGTGGTATGGCCGGGATTTGTATTTTCCCTGAAGATTAAATATGGAAAATTGAATTTTCGGGGATAATTCATTATATTTGAAAAAAATCTGAGATGATAACACGTTCACTTACAGATGATATCATTAAATATCTGAATCATTTCCCTGCCGTGGCTATTATCGGCCCCCGACAGGCAGGCAAAACCACCCTTGCCAGATTTATAGCCACAAAAATTAAAAAGGAATCAACCTATCTGGATCTTGAAAGGATAGAAGATCTTACCAAGCTTAACAATCCGGCTGCATATCTTGAAAAAAGAAAAGATGAATGCGTCATACTGGATGAAATCCAGAGGAGGCCTGAACTTTTTCCTGAAATGAGATCGTTGATTGACCGGCACAGAATACCGGGCAGGTTCCTTATTCTTGGGAGTGCCGGTCCTGCCCTGATGCGACAAAGTTCGGAATCGCTGGCAGGTCGGATTGTTTATGTTGAATTAACGCCTTTAACTATTACAGAGACAGATGAAAAAGATATTGAAAATCTTTGGATAAGGGGTGGATTTCCGGAGTCATTTTTATGTCGGGATGAGAAAGCCAGGAGTAAATGGCTGAATTCATTTATTTCCACATATATTGAACGTGATTTGCCTATGCTTGGACTAATTACTTCGACATTGCAATTGAGTACATTTTTCAGAATGGTATCGGGTATACAGGGTAATGTTCTTAACGTCCAGGCGCTTTCACGATCTCTGGGAGTGACAGCTACTACAATAAACCGTTATCTGGATTATCTGGAGAAGTCATTTCTTATCAGACGGTTATCTCCATTTTATGTGAATATTAAAAAGCGACTTGTTAAATCTCCTAAAATCTATCTCAGGGATACAGGTATTCTGCATTCTTTATTGGGCATTTCTTCTGCAAGACAATTATGGGACAATATCAATATAGGAGTGTCCTGGGAGTCATTTGTTATTGAGCAGATTATAGCAAATATGGACAAAGATCTGCAAGCCTGGTACTATCGTACTCATGATGGAACGGAATGTGATCTGTTGTTGACAAGGGCTGATAAACCGGTGGCATCAATTGAAATAAAAATATCCCTGGTCCCAAAAAGAACTAAAAGCCTGACTCATTCGATAAAAGATCTTAAAACAGAACAAAATTTTATTATTGTTCCCAGATGTGATGAATCATTCGAAATCAGTGAAAACATAACTGTTTGCCATCTTAAAGACTTTGTGGATAATTATCTCCCAAAAATTTAAGAATGACCGCCAACCTTCGCCAAGGCTCCTGCTGCCAAAGCACGACTACACGACTAGAAGACTGTAAGACTTTTTTCACCACGGAGACCATACTACGCTAAAGCTTCGTATGGCAAAGCACGGAGAACACGGAGGGCCACAGAGAATTTTTCGGTCCTGGGTACTGGGTCCCCGGTCTTTGAGCTATTGAACGAGCACCGAGTAACGAGCAACCAGCAACCAGCAACAAGAAACCAGTAACCTGTTATTTTCTCCCCCTCTCCCCTTCATTCTTTTGCCTGACGCCTGACGCCTGACGCCTGACGCCTGACGCCTGACGCCTGACGCCTGACGCCGGACGCCTGATGCCTGATGCCTGACGCCTGACGCCTGACGCCTGACGCCTGACGCCTGACGCCGGTGATTCGTCCCAACATTCTCTCCCTTAGTCAAATAAGTCCGATTTTCCTTGACTTGAGCAGAATTCTTTAGTAACTTGTGTAAATATTCCTATAAACCTGGCTGAGATGAATCGATTTCTTCTAAACACGCAGGTTTTAGTTCTGTTGCTTTTATTAAAGATCCCTGACCTTTATTCACAACCTTTTGTTGAGCAAACGGATATTGTTCTTCCAGGAGTGTTGGGCAGCTCTGCTTCCTGGGGTGATTATGACAATGATGGCGATCTCGATATTTTACTGACAGGTGACATAAGAATCTCCAGGATTTATCGCAATGAAGGCGACAATGTATTCACATGGCAGGAAGATATAGATTTAACTGATATAAGATATGGTTCGGCTGTCTGGGGCGATTATGACAATGATGGTGATCTTGATATTTTAATGACAGGAACAGAGTATGCCAGAAGTCTTACTAGAATCCATTGCAATAATGGTGACAATACATTTACCTGCAAGGATGAATTTTTAATAGAAGATGTATGTTACAGTTCAGCAGATTGGGGTGATTATGATAACGACGGCGATCTGGATTTTATATTAACAGGTCAATTATATGCTAATTACAAAGTCGTATCAAAAATATACCGCAATGACAAAGGTTCAGGTTTTACTGAACAAACCGAAATAGCTTTAGCAGAAATTTACAATGGTTCGGTTGTCTGGGGCGATTATGACAATGACAGTGATCTGGATATTCTATTGACCGGGATAAATCAGAAGGGCACTTGTGTTTCCAGAATATACAGGAATAATGGAAACAGTACGTTTTCTGATCAAACAAATATTAATCTTCAGGCAGTTGGAAATAGTTCAGTCGCCTGGGGTGATTATGACAATGATGGTGATCTTGATATATTGCTGACGGGCTCAGGAATATCTAGGATCTATCGGAATAATGGTGACAATACATTTACCGAGCAGACTGGTATTAGTTTATATGGTGTTTCCTCCAGTTCAGCAGCCTGGGGAGATTATGATAACGATGGTGATCCGGACATTTTACTTACAGGTTCCGGAATATCTAGAATATACAGGAATGATGGTAATAATTCCTTTACATGGCAAAATGATATAGTTCTGCAAGGAATTGATAACGGTTCTGTAGCCTGGGGTGATTATGACAATGACGGCGATCTGGATATTTTACTTACTGGTTCAGGAATTTCCAAAATTTATCGTAACGAACTTAATATCCCCAACCTCAAGACTGACATACCAACTAATTTACAGGTGGTCACAAATAACGGAATTGCAGCTTTTACCTGCGATAAAGCTTCAGATACGGAAACACCTCAGAACGGTCTCAGCTATAATTTGTATGTTTATGAATCCGGACAAACAGATTATAAACTATCTCCTCATGCATTCAGGCAGACAGATGCAAATAATGGCAGACGTCTTATTTCAAAGATTGGTAATATCCAATGGGCTTCAGCGGGATATTCTTTGAAGAACCTTCCTCCTGAGAAGACACTTTACTGGTCGGTACAGGCTGTGGATGCCGGATTACAGGGTGGAAGCTTCAGTACCGAACAAAGTTTTACAATACCCCTTTATACTCCTAATACACCGGCTGATGATATTTCTTTCAGCAATCTGAAGACAACCCAAGTGAATGTTTCATGGAAAAACGGCGGCGGTGTAAAACGTGCTGTCTTTATTAAAGCCACTGCTGCCGGCACAGCAGATCCGGTAGACAATACCACCTATCTGGTTAACAGTGTAACTCCGGGAGGCTGGAAATGTGTATATAACGGAACAGGTAATTCTGTTGCAGTAACCGGTTTGAACACAAACACTGATTATTTAATTCAAGTATGTGAGTATAACGGTTCGGCAGGCAGTGAGAAGTATCTGAAATCTCCGGCATTTAAGAATCCGGCTCCGTTACGTATTGTTTTTACTGAACAGGTTACCTTGACGGGAGTACATTCGGGATCCGCTGCATGGGGCGATTATGACAAAGATGGAGATCTGGATATATTGCTAACCGGGGCTACAACTGGTATTCCTCCTAAGTCATGGAGTCCCGTCTCCAGAATTTACCGTAACGACGGCAGCAATATTTTCACTTTGCAAACCGGGATAACGTTAACCGGAGTACTGAACAGTTCAGTTGCATGGGGTGACTATGATAATGATGGAGATATCGATATCTTATTGACCGGGTATACAGGTTCTGGCAGTATATCAAAAGTCTACCGTAATATCGGATCTAACACCTTCAGTGAACAGACTCACATTGTTTTAACCGGAGTAAGAAATGGTTCAGCAGCATGGGGTGATTACGATATTGATGGTGATCTGGATATATTGCTGACTGGCTCATCAAGTTCAGGTAATATTTCAGAGATTTACAGAAACAATGGCGATAATAGCTTTACAAAACAAACAGGGATTAAATTAACCGGAGTATTTTTCAGTTCTGCAGCCTGGGGTGATTATGACAATGATGGTGACCTAGACATTATATTATCAGGCGCTACCGGAGATTACCCTAATTATAATCCAGTCACTAAAATTTACAGAAACAACGGCAATAATAACTTCATTGAACTTACAGACATATCCTTGAAAGGAGTTTTTAACAGTTCCCTCTCATGGGGAGATTATGACAACGATGGAGATCTTGATATATTATTGATAGGACAAGATGGGTTAAGCGAACATTTTTCAAAAATCTATCAAAATGATGGTGATGATAACTTTACAGAAAAAACAGACATCCTTTTGCAGGGAGTGAATAATGGTGCATCAAAATGGGGAGATTATGATAATGACGGGGATCTGGATATTTTAATTGCTGGTTATAATGGCTCTAAGTATGTCTCTTTAATCTATCACAATAATGGTGATAATTCATTTACTTTAAAAGAAGAAATACCTGTTATAGGTGTATATTTTAGTTCAGTTGTCTGGGGCGATTACGAAAATGATGGTGATCTTGATATCTTATTGACCGGCTTATCAGGACTGAACTCAGTTACAAAAGTTTTTCGCAACGAAATATCTATTCCCAATATAAAACCTTCTGTTCCATCAGGTTTAAGTTCACACTGGAATAATGACACCATTACATTTAATTGGAATAAGTCTTCAGACAATACGACCCCCCCGGGGGCTTTATGCTACAATATACGTATAGGTACTTCTTCCGGCGGGAATCAAATTAGGTCATCCCAGGCACTTTCAGGTACAGGGAAACTGCTTTTAACTGATATAGCTAATATCGTTAGCGATACTTGTGTAAAGTTTATTCTTCAGTTTAATAAATATTACTGGTCGGTGCAGGCGATAGATAATGGGAATATGGCAGGCAGCTTTGCCTCTGAGCAGACCACACCCTTAGACAGTATCCAGGCAAGGGATTTACAAGCTTACATAAGATCATCTAATTCATTGCTTATCCGCTGGAAAAATGGCAATGGGTTAAGAAGGGCTCTGTTTGGGAGGTTATCATCCTTATCAGAACCCGCAGAACCGGTAGATGGTATTGTATATAATGCAGAACCAATCTTTGGACTTGGTGATAAAATCGGAACTACAGGATGGTATTGTATGTTTAACGGGAAAGCTGACAGTGCAATAATATATGGGATTGATGAGGGCCAGAGTTATGATATTCAAGTTATTGAATACATTGAAATCGCGAACCTTCCTGTATATTTCGATGCAGCTGGGAGTGGGAATCCGGGAATTTTCAGTACTTCTGTATTTTCAGAATTGACAAGTATCGTTTTACCTCCAATAAGTGGAGGAACTGTTGTTTGGGGCGATTACGACAATGACGGCGACCTGGATATTTTATTATCGGGTGAATCATCATCAGGTGCTATTTCCAAAATCTACCGGAATAATGGTAATAATAGTTTTACTGAGCAAACCAGTATCTCATTAACAGGTATGCAATATTCTTCCGCAGCATGGGGCGATTATGATAATGACGTTGACCTGGATATTCTGCTTATCGGTGTGTCAGGTAATCCCATTTCAAAAATATACCGTAATGACGGAGGTGCAGGATTTACAGAACAAACCGAAATAACTTTAGCAGAAATATACATGGGCTCAGTTGTTTGGGGTGATTATGACAACGATGGTGATCTTGATATTCTTCTAACAGGTGCTACAACGTTTTACCCTAATTATAATCAAGTTTCCGTAATTTATATGAATAATGGCAACAACAATTTTGTTGAACAGAATCAAATAGTTTTACCGGGTGTTAGAAGTGGCAGTGTGGCCTGGGGAGATTATGACAACGATGGAGACCTTGATATACTGCTAACAGGGAATTCCTTTACAGGGAATATAACAAAAATCTTTAAGAATAATGGAGATAATACATATACCAATCAGGCAGGCATAGTATTACCTGGTAGTTGGTTCACTTCTGTAGCTTGGGGCGATTATGATAATGATGAGGATCTTGATATTCTTCTTGAATCTAAGGTTTATCAGAATAATGGGAACAATACTTTTACAGAACAGGTTGGGATAATATTTACGGAATTTCGTGATCATGACGTTTACGGAACATGGGGCGATTTTGATAACGATGGCGACTTGGATATTGCATTTGCAGGACAAACAACTTCAGATAATAAATTTATGGTTTTTTGCAATAATGGAGATAATACTTTTACAGATCAAATAAATATTAAGATCCCGGCGGAAATTGTCACTCCACCAGTTGCAGGTGATTATGATAATGATGGAGATATAGATGTGCTACTTGGGTATAAAGTATACAACAATAACACATTCATGAAGGCAGGTATATATCCTCCAAATAAAAAACCCGCAGCACCAACAGATCTGTCAGTTAAAAACCTGCCTCAAGGAACAATGTTAAGCTGGTCGCCGGTAAAGGATGATGTAACGTCTTATAAAACAATGACTTATAATGTGCAGGTAATAGAAGCTCAATCAGGATTGAATGTTTGTTCTTACCAGTCAGACTCTGTAAGCGGATACCGCCGGATTGTAGCCATGGGTAATGCACAGCTTGATACAACATTTCTTTTAAAAAACCTATCCTCAACAAAGTTTTACTGGAGGGTACAGGCTGTGGATCAGGGTTACCAGGGAGGAGAATGGTCTGCAGTCGATTCCTTTGAGGTAAAAAATGTTCAGGCTTTCTATTCAAATGATGAAGTTTGTCTTGGCTATTCAACCCATTTCACCGACCAGTCTATAGCTACAGATGGAATTGCATCCTGGAAATGGGATTTCAAAGATGGTTCAACCTCATCACTTCAAAACCCGGTTCACAACTATTCATCAAGCGGAACATATAACGTTAAACTGGTAATTACTGATAATAACGGTATAAGAGATTCACTTGAGCATAGTGTTATTGTCAGACCTAAGCCACTGGCAGGCTTTACAGCCGCTGATGTTTGCCAGGGAATCCCTGTGACTTCAACCAATACAACCAATAACAACGGACTGACTGTTAACTCATGGTACTGGGATTTTGGAGACGGCAGTACATCAGCCAGCGAGCAGCCGGGTCCGCATGGTTACCTTAATACAGGTGATTACACAATTAAACTTAAAGCTGTCGCTTCAAACGGTTGCGCTGATTCCATTATTAAAGTTGTTTCAGTTGGAGCTTACCCTGTTGCAGCAGTCACTGCAAATGCACCCCTTACCTTCTGTAAGGGGGATAGTGTTACCCTCTCCGTTCCCTATGACAATTCTTACACGTATGTATGGAAAATTGGAGAAGTAAATATTACAGGAGCAGAATCGAGCAGCTATATAGCGAAATTCACCGGTACTTTTTTTGTGAAAATTGTTAATCCCAAAGGGAACTGCTCAGCTACCTCCTCAGGCGTGGCAATTAATGTGCTGGATGCACCTGCGGCTCCGCTGATATCAGTTACAGGAGATACGACTTTCTGCCAGGGCGACTCGGTAATATTAAGTGTAATAAATACACTTAATTATTCATACCAGTGGAGGCTCAACGGCGGAGCGGTGGGGAGCAATTCAAACCAGGTAACCGCCCAAACGGGAGGCATCTATGATCTCATTGTTTCAAACAGCAACGGCTGTTCGGTAAATTCAAACAACTCTGTTACGATAACAGTTAATCCGGCACCCTCCGCAGGGAACATAAGCCTTAACGGTCCGGATGAGTTTTGCGAGGGAGGCTCAGTGACAATGAGCGTACCGTCAACATCGGGATATGCATATAACTGGAGGAACCAATACGGAATTATTTCAGGAGAGACAACAAACAGCTATACCACCAGAGTATCAGGAACATATCAGCTTGAGATATCAAATACATCAGGCTGCTGTGTAAAGACATCACCTGCTACAGTCAAAGTAAGGCCATCGCCGGCGAAGCCCCAATTACAGTCAACCAATTATACTAAAGGAGTATGCCCCGGATTGAGTCCGATCAGCCTGCGCTCTGCTAATACGGAACCCGGGTATAGTTATCAATGGATCAGGGACAATGTTGTTCTGAAGAATGATACTCTTTCTTACATTGAGTTTTATGAGGAGGGTACTTATAAGCTTAAAGTTGCAATAGGAGAGTGCACAAGTGAATCTGATACGGTAATATCTCTTCCGGAGTCTCCGGCAAAACCGACGATCTATTCAAGAGGACCTGAGGTATGGTACCTTGTATGCAGTAATACCCTGGCACATGATTACAAGTGGTATTGTGAGGGCAAGCTTATTGAGGGGGCAGATAAGTATTACTATGTTGCCAACAATAAGATAGGCAGTTACTATGTGATCATATCCAACACACAGGGATGCTATACCAGGAGCGACGTGGTGGCAATACCAGAAGGTTATACCGGAATTGATGATATTAACCTTATGGGCGGGGTGAATATATATCCGAATCCTACTACAGAAGTATTCACAATTGAATTGAATAACAACGTATTCGGCAAACTTGAGATTGAAATAATTTCTGAGCAGGGGAAAGAGATCAGGAGCATCACGTCAGAAAAAACATCCGGACGCTTCAAAACAGAGATTGATCTGGCTGACGAGACGAAGGGCATCTATTTCGTTAATCTGAGGATTGATAAGTATATCGCAACGAGGAAAGTAATATTAGAATAAGTTGCTGGTTGCTAGTTGCTTGTTGCTGGTTAAATCCAACCAGTAACAAGGAACCAGTAACCAGCAACCAGTACCTCAGGGTAAATCCTCTTATTCACAGTCCTCCATCTTTAAGATACCAGGAAACTCTGCTCAATACAACCATATATACAAGCACAAAGTGATGGCAGAGAGAATAGCCAGATGCAGTCGCCAGTCTGTTATTCCTTCGAACCTGGCGATCCCGTTGCTGTAATTGATAGTTGTCCTGGCGAGCTTTTCGGGAACGGTTTTTCCGGTGAATGCCGAGACGGCAAACAGAACTCCTGTGATCAGTAGTTCGGCCCAGAACCCCCTGTATCCGAAATTCAGTGTAAGTTTATGGTGAAGGAGAGGGAATATGTCTTTGCCTGTGTCTGGTCCCAGAAACTGGTCGACTACGAAGATTGTCGCCAGCACCACCCCGATAACGACAGAAGCAGCGGCTCCTTTCAGCGTGACTTTCTTACTGACAATACCAAAAAAGATCGCGGGGAAAACAGGAATAACCAGATAGGCTGTAATTGTCTGCAGGTATTTGTATAATCCTTCCTCGTTCTTATAGACGAGATATGCAGCTCCGATCCCGAGAAGAGCAGCTATCAGAATAATGAACCGGCCAAGAGTCACCTGCTTCTTCTCAGGAAAATCCGGCTTGAACTCAACAACAAAGTCACGGACCACAAGGGTGGAAACGGAATTCATCACAGCTATAAGGGAAGTAATGAGAGCAGCCATCAATGATGCCAGCAACAGACCTCTCAGTCCGCTGGGGAGCAGGTTATTAAGCAGCAGCACAAAAGTCTGTTTGGTTGCATCTCCCTCAAGCTGTCCCGGGAACAGGGCAAAAGCAATAACCCCCGGCAATGCAAAAATGAATATCGGGAAAAGCTTGAGTAATACAGCAAACATTGATCCCCACCTGGCCTGCCTGATATCAGGGGCAGCAAGGACACGCTGGACATTTACCTGGTCGATTCCCCAGTAAAAAATTCCTGCATAAAAGGCAGTGGCCAGGATGCCCCAGAAAGGATAGACCTGGTCACCGGGCTTTGCTATGGTCATCATCTGAGGTACTTTCTCCATCAGTCCGCCCCAGCCATCAACCCTTTCGAGGCCTATAATGAGCATGATGGCCGATCCTCCGATCATGATAATAACCTGGATGACATCAGAATAAGCTACAGCCGTAAATCCTCCGATGATGGTGAAAAGTGCCACGGCCAGTGCTATGACTAATACAGTTGTCATGACATTCCATCCAAGTATGCTGTTCAGGACCAGAGCTCCGGCAAACAGGGTAAAAGCCAGTTTGGTCATAATGCTTATTATCAGCATTAACCCGGAGAATAATGTACGTGCACGGCGGTTATACCTGAGTTCAAGGAATTCCGGGATTGTGAAGATCCTGTTCTTCATATAATACGGGAAGAGGATGGCGCAGGCAAATCCAAGGGTTATGGCGCATGTCAGTTCAACGGATCCTGCTGAAAGCCCGTAGCGGTAAGAGTCTCCCGACAAACCTACAAGGTGCTCGGCGCCAATGTTTGTGGCAAAAAGCGAAGCTCCGACAACAGGCCATCTGATTGACCTGCCTCCAAGGAAATAATTCGTGCTGTTCCTGCCTGCTTTTTTGAGGTAAGCCATGTACAAGCCAAAGGAGAGACTCCCTGTAATAATTATTGTCAGGACGATCCAGTCTAGGTTAGTGAGCGACAGATTCATGATCGATTTTTAGCGGGATTCAGGCATTATCCGATCAATCCTTTTAATGCTCTGGATCATAGACCTGACGGTATGGTAATTGATCTTCCAGGAGTGCCCCATGTGCGTCCAGATCGGTTTGCCCTGCCGTGAAAGCAGCGGATACCATTCTCCGACTCCCTTATTGATCATTTTATCAAAGACAAAACGATGGACATTTTTATACGCATCAAAGTATTTGTCATCGCCTAACATTATCACTGCGTCAAGCATGCCGATAAGAACCTCAGCCTGCTGCCAGAACTCTTTTTCCCTGTCATAGACTCCTCCCGAATGGGGCCCTTCGACAAATACGCCTCCGGATTCCTTATCGATCCCATTATCCACGGTATGATTAAAAATAATCCTGAAAAGGTCTGAATAACCCTGCGGATCGATGCCCAGGATGGCGAGAGCATGGATCATGAGCCAGGCGAATTCAGCATTGTGTCCGAAGCATGTATTATCGGTTGCATTGCCTTTCTGCCCTTCCTCAGAGAACCTGTCCCATCCCCAGATGATATCGAACTTTATCTGGGGCGCTATGGTCCAATTCTCATAAAATTGTGGAATACCTGTCTTGTATTCCGGGTGTATTATACGGTTCACCAGGAGGTCAATATCTTCAAGCAGCTTCCGCCTGTGTACATCTTTCCGGGTGCACTCGTAAAGAGTTGTAAAGGCTTCCATCAGATGCATGTGAACATCGAGTGTTTTCCTGTCTCCGCCCTGGCTCCCCGGTCCGCAGAGCACCCAGTCGCGGTGGAACATCTCCCGGTACCCACCGTACATTGTATCGGTACAATACTTCTGTATCAGATCAAATACCTTCTCAGCATATTCAATACCCCGGGGATCTCCGGTCGCAAGAGTATACTCGCTCAGTGAATAGATCGCAAAGCTTTGTCCGTAAATTATCTTTTTGTCGATCTTCACATTCCCCCTGCGATCCATCATCCAGTAAAAACCTCCATGTTCCCTGTCCCACATCTTCTCAATCATAAAATTGGCGCCATGCCTTGCCAGTTTGGCATATTTCCCATTCCCGTAACCTGCACGGTGAGCAGAAGAGATGGTGTAAAGACAGCGGGCCTGGGCGATAAGCGACTTTTCGTCCTCCCCCGTATCTTTTCCCTCTTTGTCAAAATGGGTGATGAAGCCGCCATTGACACTATCTGTCATCCTGGTTGTCCAGAAGGGGAGCAGTTCATTAACGAGATGGTTTTCAGCCTCTTTCCTTAGTGTTTTGATTTCATCGGTATTCATTTCAGGAATATTTTGTAACACTTTTATTTTTCGTTCAGCTTCTGATAAAGTGCAGGTAAAAAATCGCGGTTGTCCGCCTTAAGATAATGCATTTCACCTCCCATACGGTTAAATGTCTTGCAGAAACGCAGGTAGTAGGCGGGATTATCCGGAGGCGGCTCTCCATCTTTCTGCCAGTCCCATTCTGATCCTGCCAGGTCAACAACCAGCATATAATGATTGTCGATATGGCCATGCTGCTGTATCTTAACGTTCCGGGACATGGACAATGATTTTTCAAAGATCATGGGCGACATGACAGCCGATCCCACCGACATATAGACTCCATTCTCAAGTTTGCTGACACTATCGGCATAGCTCAGGAAATCATTTAAGGCAGTTCGTCCCACTGCAGCGCCGCTGTTCAGCGGATGGGTGTAGATGATATCGTGCCCGAACATGGGATGTCCGGTAAAGGGGATGCCCAGTTCATATGCCGCAGCCTGTACAGAGTATTTTTTAAAGGGATGCGGTATCTGCATGAATCCTTCCGTGAGTTTGGATTTATTAATGATCCCTGCCAGGTCGATCGCAGAAGCCGCAAGTTCATGATTCGTTGCAGCATTCTTTACAGCTATATCTTGCAATTCATTAATTCCGGGAATATGCAATCCTTCATTAAAGATCATTTTGCCTATCGATTCTCCATATCCCAGGCCTTCATAAGCTCCGACAGCAAGAGCCAGGTTGATAAAGAAACCTGTCTCCTCCCAGATTCCGAACTGCCCCCTGCCGACATTTTCACGAACATCTTCGCTTGATTTTCCCTGGAATGCAAATTCCCAGTCGTGGATTATACCTGCCCCGTTGGTGGCCAGGTGAGTCAGCCACCCTTCTTCCATCAATGCAGTCAAAACCGGCGCCAGGCCGTTCTTGATAACATGTGCCCCAAAAGCCAGAATTACAGCCCTGCCTTTATTCCTGGCCGACTTTATCCGTTCAGCTGTTTTTTCAATCAGTAAAAAATCCTCATCTGTTAAATTCAGGGGTTTGCGGGTAACAGGAATATTATCTTTCTCAATATTCACCCTGTTCATTCTTTCAGCCAGTTTTCTGATACGGAGCTGATCCCTGTCAAATTTCTGGTAAGGCATATTTTCAGGATTTAATGTTCAGAAATTCAAGCAGCAGGGAATACTGTGAGAAATCAGGAATAATAATATCTGCTCCGGCCATTACGAGCCTTGCGCGTTTTTTCTCATTTAGTCCATACCTTCTTAGTTCATTGCTGGCTACACCGACAGCAATTCCACCTCTCTTTTTTGTCTCCCTGATTTCAACCGGACCATCCCCGAATGTGATAACATTACCCGAAGCTGATCCGCCGATGGTGTCGAGTATGCGGTCGAGCACAATTTTCTTTGCTTCCTTTCTGATATCTCCCACAGCGCCGAAGATTCTGTCTTCGAACATCTGATCATAACCCAGAACCCTGGCTTCGCTGATAACATCCTCAACATCTGTCCCGCTTGCCAGGTATAGTATTATTCCTGATTCATATAATTTCCTGAGCAGGGGAACGGCATATTTCATGGTAAGATCATCCAGGCTTAGTTCCCCGTTGAGAAATTTGTTCTCACGTTCCCTTACCATTCTAATCAGTTCATCGTTATAGATCTGCTTGTAACCCGCAGCATCCAGCATTCTTTCTTCGGGGACACAGCAAAATTCCCTTATCATCTCAAGAAGGCCGTGCATCTGTGCAAGTGTCTGAATGCCGGTTGTTTTATCAATGTATTCATGAACCCTTGCCTGCACTTTCCGGAATAATGATTCGTCAGCATCCTGATATTTGTCTCCAAGGATAGCCTTTATCATCATGGGCTCCATGATCAGCTCCCAGCCTTCACGAAGTGTTGAAATTGTACCATCATGATCGAAGATGGCATGTTTCATCCCGGGTTTTTTATTCCATTTATTAATGATCTCTATCTCTGAGCTGTTCAGATATTTTGCCTGGTGTATATCTTCAGCCAGCTCGGGAGAGAAGATAAAGTCAGGGTCGTCTCCCAGGGCAAGTATCTCTTCAGGAGATGCAGTGCCGGTCTGGAATAATTTCTGCACTGTGACTCCGGCGACCAGGGTTCCGATCCGGGCGGCTTCTGTCATGCCGTAACCGGCGGCCAGGGCTGAAGCAGCACCTGCCAGGTAACTGTCGCCGGCTCCCACGGTATCCACTTTTGAAAGTATCATCAGTCCGGGTATCTCCGTAATGCCTGTTTCATCAACCGTAACAGATCCTCTGGCGCCCCTGGTGATGAAAACAGGTTTCTGATACCGTTTATACAGCTCCCCTGCAGCAGGAGCAAGCTCTGAAAATGAGATCACTTCATCAGGTTTTTTGACCGATCCGCATAACTTCAGCGCTTCGGTGTCGTTCATTTTACGGAGTGACCCCTGAAAGAAGTCGTTATAGTTGCGGCTGTCGGTAATGAACAGTTTATCGCTGAATTTAAGGATCACTTTCGCCAGACTATCCCTGAAATATCCGGTATGGATTCCTGATGGTACCTGCTGATTTACGATAACAATATCCATATCCGGTAGTGCCCTGATTAGTTTCTCAATTAATCTGTCTGCCGTTTCTGCCGATAAAAGGTTGAAATTTCCAAAATCCACACGGTTCAGTTCAGTATCTGCGAGATAAGGTTTGGCATAAGTATGAGTGTGCCACTCCTGTTCCTGGACCAGAAGGTTTTCTGTGTCGATGCCTGTCTCTTTCATGATGCGGATCATTTCAACTCCGAATGGATCGCTGCCGGTTACTCCAAAGGCACGAATATCATTCACACCCATGGCGGCAAGATTATTTGCCACGTTACCGGCCCCTCCAAGCGAGTATTTCTGTTTTGACACGGGCCTTGTGGGCACGCCTGTCTCAATAGAAATTTCACTCATTGCATCATCGATGAACCAGTATGCATCAAGGCAGAAATCGCCAATTACAGCTATTCTTACGGAACTTATTGCATCCAGGATTTTCCGGAGGTTTTCCCTGTTATTTGCGACTTTTATCAATGTATCCTCCTTTTTTCTGTTTATCTCTTACGTATAAAATTAAGCGATTATCCTCAAATATCAGATCGTAACAGCTGTTTTTTAGTTATTTCAACATTTCTGTGCTCCGGGTATCCTGAAGGAGAATCGGCAAAGCTTCAATGAACACTGCGGGTGTTATTCAGGGATTACCTTCGGTGATCCCTTTTGGAGGACCTGAAAGATTTCAATAACTAATAGTTAATCAGGTAAATACGCCCCCTCCTTACGGAGTAGGGAGGGGGTTGGGGGGTGGGTACATGTGATTGCAATGAGAGGGACATGTGGTGAGTGCATGTGATTAGGAGGGGATTACTTTCAGTGATCCCTTTTGGGGGAATCTGCAAAGCCAAAATAAACCCTTGCGGGTTATTGTTTATTTTGGCTTTGCGGAGAGAGGGGGATTCGAACCCCCGGTACCCTTTTGAGGTACACACGCTTTCCAGGCGTGCCAGTTAAACCACTCCTGCATCTCTCCAATAGAGCGGCGCAAATTACAAAATTATTTTTAAAACCGGGGTTTATGAGATTTCTCCTGCCATCGATATGCCCAGGCACCTGATAACTTTCTCTCTCGTGGAACAGTTCCCGAGCAGGAACATGAGTTTAGTTACAGAGGCTTCTGAAGTGATATCCTTGCCTCCTATAACACCGGCTGACAGCATTTCCCGGCTTGTCTCATATAAACCCATTTCCACACTGCCGCCATGACACTGGGTAACATTATAAATGATCCCTCCACTGGCAATATAGGATTTGAGGTCATCCAGAAACCACTTATAGGTTGGTGCATTGCCGGAGCCGAATGTTTCAACAATGAGCCCTTTCAATCCCTTTGTATTGATAACAGCCTGGACAAAATTTCTGTTTATGCCCGGGAACAGCTTCAGAATGGCAACATTATTGTCAAATGATTTATGGACCTTCAGCCTGGCGTTTTTACCCGGATACCTTATACTGGTAAAATTGTATTTCAGGTGCAAACCTACTTTTGCCAGCGGAGGATAATTTGGTGAGTTAAAAGCATCAAAATGTTCCGCGCTTAATTTTGTAGTACGGTTTCCACGGGTAAGCTCGTTGTCGAAATAGATGCAAACCTCCGGGACTAAAGGTTTTCCATTTTCACGCGCTGCTGCAATCTCGATTGATGTGATAAGGTTCTCCCTCCCGTCTGTCCGCGGAAGGCCTATAGGCAGCTGGGATCCTGTAAATACTACCGGTTTGGAGAGATTGCCAAGCATATAGCTCAGGGCTGAAGCTGAATAAGCCATCGTATCTGTTCCGTGCAAAACAACAAATCCGTCAAACTTATCATAGTTGACCTCAATGGTTTCAGCCATTTTTACCCACATTTCGGGATCAATGTTTGATGAATCCTTTACGGGATCAAATGTAACAGACTGGAGATCCACACCAAAGCTGCTCAAAACAGGTACATGATCTGTGATGTGCTTGAAATCAATCGGCACCAGCGAACCGGTTTTCGTTTCGTGGACCATACCGATGGTTCCGCCGGTATATATTATAAGTATGGAAGTCTCTTTTTTCCCCATTGCCATATCAGATATTAAAAAGTATGCATGAGTTGTCGTAAGTCACAGCCGCTGTCTCTTCTTCGGTTTTACCCGTGATCTCTGCCAGCTTTTTATTTATGATGCAAATATACGAACTCTCGTTTCTTTTACCCCTGTAAGGCGCAGGAGTGAGATATGGAGAGTCTGTCTCCAGTATAACATGCTCTATACCAAACTCTTTAACTATGTCAGGCAGTCCGGAATTTTTATAAGTCAGCGGACCTCCGATCCCCAGCATAAATCCCATGGCTATCGCTTTTTCAGCATCCCGGTTGTCGCCGGAGAAAGCATGGAAGACCCCTCTCAGCTTACTTTCCCTGATTTCATCAAGCATTGGAATGATCTCCCT
>JBFYPG010000005.1:0-8656 GCA_041303415.1 Bacteroidales bacterium | reverse complement strand
GGCTTTTCCATCGAACTGACTGATATGATAAGCAGCAATGTGACAATCCCCGTTATTGCTTCAGGCGGTGCAGGTACAAAGGAACATTTCAGGGATGTTTTTTCACAAACATCATGCAGCGCTGCCCTGGCCGCAAGCGTGTTCCATTATGGGGAAATCGGTCTGAGAGAATTGAAAGAATATCTTAAGAATGAAGAATTAGAAGTTAGAATATAATTAACATGTACCCACCCCCTTAATCCCCCTCCCTACTTCGTAAGGAGGGGGAAACAAACCGATGTATATGATTGATTATTAGTTTATTAAACCATGACTATTTATAAATCAATATAATCTTCCCCTGAGTAAACTCACCCCCTCTTTGCGACAGCAGAGGGCCGAGCGTAAAGAAATAGCTCAGCGAGCTATTTTAGCGAGGAGCCAGCCTGCAGGGAGGGGGCCGGGGGGTGGGTACGTGTAGTAATATATAAGACAATGAACCAAATCAATTTCAACAAAGGAAACGGACTAGTGCCGGCAGTGATCCAGGACAGCACCACCATGCAGGTGCTGATGGTCGGATTCATGAACGAAGAAGCATTCGAAAAAACCGTAAGGGAAGGGATTGTAACTTTCTTTTCAAGGAGCAAATCCCGGCTATGGACAAAAGGTGAAACCTCAGGCAACTATTTGACTGTTATTGAAATAACAGCAGACTGCGATAATGACTCGCTGCTGATAATGGTCGAACCTGCAGGTCCGGTTTGCCACACAGGGAATAACTCATGCTTTGATAATGACTCATCAGCAGGATTCATGTACAAACTGGAAAAGATCATCAACCAGCGAATCGATGATAATGTAACGGATTCATATACAAACAAGGTATACAGACAGGGGATAAACAGGGCAGCACAGAAAGTCGGTGAGGAAGCCGTGGAGCTTATCATCGAATCAAAAGACAACAATCCCGAACTGTTCAAAAACGAAGCTGCCGATCTGCTTTACCATCTGCTCATCCTTCTAAAATGCAAGGGAATTTCACTTTCACAAATAGAAGAAGTATTGAAAAACCGTCATAAAAAAAGCCATTAACTGCGGAGGTCGCAATCCCGAGTACTCGGGAAAGCAAAGTTCGCAAAGTAAAATCTTTGCGTGCTTAATTTTACCTTAGCGTACTTTGCGGTTTATTTTTTTCTTTTAATATTATTTGCATTTTCAGAAAAACAATTACATTTGTAAGCCAAAACAACTGAAAAATGAATTTTGTACACAATTATTACTCTTATTCTTTTTATTTCTTTTTTTATAAAGAGAGATAAGGGGATTTTTGTGTACAGATAATTAATCAGTATGATGCAAGGTCCCCGGAAACGGGGACTTTTTGTTTTAAAGGATTTTTAAAATGAGAATTGCGATACAGGGAGAAAAGGGAAGCTTCCATGAGGTGGCGGCAGGGATATACTTCAGCGGTGAGACGATTGAAATTGTTCCGTGCTCTACTTTCGATCTCACCCTTTTGGCAGTAAAGGACAAAATCGCTGACCTTGCGATAATGGCCATTGAGAATGCACGTTCGGGAAGCATGCTTTATAATTATACCCTGATAAGGGAATCGGGAATGAAGATACTCGGCGAAATAAACCTGAGAATAAGACAGAACCTCATGGCACTTCCCGGCCAGCAGCTGTCGGACATCCGCGAAATAAGATCCCACCCTATCGCCCTTTCGCAGTGCATGACCTGGCTTAACCATCTCCGGGGAGTCACGCTCATTGAAAGTGACGATACTGCAGGAAGCGCAAAACAGATCCGTGAAAACAATCTTGCCGGTGTAGCGGCAATAGCCTCTACAAAAGCTGCTGAAATTTACGGACTCGAAATTCTTGCGCCCGGGATAGAAACATACAAGAAAAACTATACCAGGTTTCTGATTCTTGGCAATGAGAAAGATACCCATAAGGACGGGAACAAAGTATCGATCTGTTTTTCAACAGGTCACCAGCCCGGGTCGCTTGCAGCAGTCCTGGTAAGGCTTGCTGAACTCGATATAAACCTTTCAAAGATCCAGTCAGTACCCAGGCTTAACGGCAACTGGGAGTACATGTTCTACCTTGACCTTGAGCTTAATCCTGACCATGATATGGGTCTGATAAAAAACATACTCGATAATTATACAAGGGACCTTGAAGTTCTTGGGATATTCAATAAAGGAGAAAAACTGTATGAAAGTTAAGCCGGCAAAACGAACCGAAACCGTCCAGGAGTATTATTTCTCAGGCAAGTTGCGGCAGATCGATCAGATGCGCAGGGCCGGGGCTGACATCATCAATCTTGGCATCGGAAGCCCTGATCAGCCGCCGTCTGAGAACACCATTTCGAGGCTGAACGAAGAAGCTTCAAAGCCTTCATCACACGGATATCAGAGCTATACCGGCATACCGGCCCTGAGGAAAGCATTCGCTGACTGGTACAAACAGTATTTCAATGTCGTCCTCGACCATGAGACCGAAATACTTCCGCTGATGGGCTCAAAGGAAGGAATAATGCATATCAGCATGGCCTTCGTGAACCCGGGCGATGAGGTGCTTGTTCCAAACCCCGGCTACCCGACTTACTCCTCCGTAACAAATCTTGTTGGCGGGGTTGTAAGATATTATGATCTTCATGAAACTAAAGGATGGATCCCTGATATCCCAAGACTTGAAAAAACCAACCTCCGCAAGGTAAAGCTCATGTGGATCAACTACCCGCATATGCCTACAGGGACAAGAGGATCGCTGAAGCTGTTTGAAGATCTGGTTAAATTTGCATCAGGGCATAATATCCTCCTTGTAAATGATAATCCCTACAGCTTCATCCTCAACGATGAATACCACAGTCTTCTTGAGGCTGACGGGGCAAAAGAGATTGCACTTGAACTCAATTCACTCAGCAAGTCGCACAATATGGCCGGATGGAGGATCGGGATGGCAGCAGGGCACGGGGAGTACATAACCAGCATACTAAAGGTGAAGAGCAATATGGATTCAGGCATGTTCAGGGCTTTGCAGGCAGCAGCCGTGGAAGCTCTGTCTAACCCTCCTGAATGGTATGAAAAGGTAAACAACCTTTATAAACGGCGAAGAAAAATAGTTGAAGAAATAATGAATATACTAGGGTGCCGGTTTGACAGGGCTCAGACAGGTTTATTTGTCTGGGGCAGGATCCCTGATCATATAACCAGCTGTGAATCCCTGGTGGACGATATCCTAAATAAAACACATGTTTTCATAACCCCCGGGTCCATTTTCGGGAGCAATGGAAGCAGATATATCAGGATTTCATTATGCGCCGATGAGAAAACTCTTACCGAATCAAAAGTCCGGATCCTGAATTTCACAACATCCTATATTAATGGAAAATACAAGTAACCAGCAACAAGCAACCAGCAACAAGCAACCAGCAACAAGTAACATGACAGTAACAGTAGTAGGAATAGGACTAATCGGCGGCTCACTGATGCTCGATCTCAGAAAACGCAAGTTTGCCGACAGGATAATCGGTGTCGACAGCAGTATCCAGCACTGCAATATCGCTCAGCTTTGCGGAATTGTCGACGAGACAGATTCAATTGAAAATGCGGTTGACCGAAGCGATCTGATCCTGCTCTGCACTCCGGTAAGCTCAAACTGCGCGATGCTCCCCGCCATACTTGACAGGATAGCAGGAACCTCAAAGGTCGTTGCCGATATGGGATCAACAAAAGGCAGTATTGCCGAGATATCCAGGGACCATCCCTCACGGGGCAGGTATGTGGCTGTTCATCCTATGGCAGGCACCGAGTACTCCGGACCGCTTGCAGCGATAGGTAAGCTCTTTGACTATAAGACTGCGATTATATGTGATCCTGAGCTCAGCGACCCTGATGCGCTCAGCATGATCGAGAAGATGCTTGCGATACTCAACATGCATCTTGCTTATATGAACTCCGCAGTGCATGATGTCCATGTTGCATACGTATCGCACATATCACACATTACCTCCTTCTCGCTTGCACTAAGTGTTCTCGAAAAGGAACAGGAGGAAGAAAATATCCTTACACTTGCAGGAGGAGGTTTTGAAAGCACAGTTCGACTGGCAAAAAGCAACGGCGAGACCTGGGCTCCTATATTTATTGAAAATGCCGATTATATTATTGAAGTAATAGATACCTATATTGAAAAAATGAACCTCTTCCGGAAGATGATACAGGAGCGTAATATGGAAGGCTTAAAATCACTGATGGAAGAAGCCAATAAGATTAAGAAGATACTGAATTAATTCATTTACAGATGGTTGTAAAACTTGACACATCGCCCCTGAAGGAATGGAGAGGCTATAACGGAAGACCGTTCCTTATATCGGGCCCGTGCAGCGCCGAGACCGAGGACCAGGTGCTTGAGACTGCAAGGCAGCTTGCCTCCCTGAAAAAAGTCAGCGTGTTCCGGTCCGGGATATGGAAGCCCCGCACCCGTCCGAATTCATTTGAGGGTGTAGGCTATGAAGGACTGAAATGGCTGAAGAGAGTCAAGGAGGAGACCGGTTTGCTTGTAGGAACTGAAGTGGCGAACGAAAAGCATGTATACGAAGCGCTTAAATACGGCATCGACATGCTCTGGATCGGTGCACGCACATCTGTCAACCCGTTTACGGTTCAGGAGATCTCCAATGCCCTCAACGGGGTTGATGTGATGGTACTTGTAAAGAATCCTGTCAATCCCGACCTTGAGCTCTGGATAGGAGCCATTGAGCGCATTGCAAAAGCAGGGATAAAAAGGCTTGGTGCGATCCACCGGGGTTTTTCGGCATATGAAAAGACCTCCTACAGGAACCAGCCGAACTGGCAGCTCCCCATAGAACTGAGAAGACGCATTCCCGATCTTCCGCTGATATGCGATCCGAGCCATATTTCAGGGACGAGGGAATTCATTCATGAGATATCCCAGAAGGCTCTCGATCTCAATTACGACGGACTGATGATTGAATCGCACATTGACCCCGACAATGCCCTGAGCGATTCCCAGCAGCAGCTTACTCCCGGCGAGTTGAATGAGCTCCTGAGCAGGCTGATACTTCGCAATCCTTCACCTTCAGATCCTAAGCTTCTTGATATCCTGGGAGAACTGAGGCAGCAGATAGATATTTTTGATGACCACCTTATCGACCTGATAGAGCAGAGAATGAATGTGGCAGAAACGATAGGCCGCTATAAAAAAGAAAATAATATTACTATCTTACAGAGCATGCGCTGGGATGAAATTGTGAAAAGGGTAAAGATAAAAGGAAAGACGAAAGGGCTCAGCACAGAAATGATCGATACCATCTTCAAGGCTATTCACCAGGAATCGATCAATCACCAGATGAGGATAATGAACAATGGAATCATAAAGGAATAAAAAGCTGTAATTAAACAGGTTTATGGAGAAGACAGTGGTCCCGTCGGTTTTAAAAGGTGAAATCGTTGCTCCGCCCTCAAAAAGCATGACCCAGAGAGCCATCGCTGCAGCTCTTCTTTCAGAGACTGAAACGACACTCCTGAATCCTTCAGGGTGCGAAGATTCAAAAGCTGCACTGGGCATAGCAGCTTCGATGGGCGCCGAGATACAGACAGGGCTTAAAAAGGTGAAGATCAAGGGAGGAGGCAGGCTGAAGGAAAAGAAACTCTACTGCGGGGAATCAGGTCTCGCGATAAGGATGTTCTCGCCGATCGCGGCGCTGAATCCTTATACAATAACCATTTCCGGATCAGGCTCACTCAGGAAGAGGCCGATGACCATGATCGAAGAGGCGCTTGTTCAGCTGGGTGTTGCCTGCAAAACGGATGGCGGATATATCCCGCTGACAATAAAAGGCCCACTGAGAGGAGGGAAATGCTCAGTTGACGGATCTGTCAGTTCACAGCTTGTTACAGGGCTCCTCATGGCGCTCCCACTGGTAAAGGAAGATTCTGAGATTACCGTCAGAAACCTTAAGAGCAAACCATACATCGATATGACGCTACAGGTGCTCGAAAAATTCGGGATCAGAGTCGAGAATAATAACTATTCCATATTCAATATCAAAGGCAACCAGAAATACCAGGGAGTAACATTTGAAATTGAAAGTGACTGGAGTGGCGGAGCATTTCTCCTTGTAGCAGGTGCCATTAACGGCGAGATCACTGTGAACGGCCTCCGCCCCGACAGCAGGCAGAGCGACAAGGCTATCCTCGGGGCTCTCGAATCAGCAGGTGCCAGGCTGAGTATTAAGGAAAAATCGGTAAGGATATCGAAGGCAGATCTCAGGGCATTCAGGTTTGATGCAACGGAATCTCCTGATCTCTTTCCTCCGCTGGTCGTACTGGCGGCATGCTGCAGCGGCGTGTCGGTAATAAAGGGCGTTTCACGCCTGATGCATAAGGAGAGCAACAGGGCCGTCGTGCTTAAGGAAGAGTTCGGTAAAATGAATATAAGCATTGAGATCAGGGGAGATACCATGCTGATCACCGGTGGAGAGGTAAAGGGAGCACATATCGATCCGCGCAACGATCACCGTATTGCAATGGCAGCAGCAGTAGTTGCCCTCCGCGCTGATGACAGGATGCTTATTAAAGACTCATACTGCGTGGCAAAATCGTACCCCGAATTCTTCAACGATATTAAAAAACTTGGCGTTCAGGTATATTGATAAAACCCCCTTTCTTATTTCCCCCAAGGGGGAAAAGCCACCGCGGCAGGCTGGCTCCTTCGCTAAACCAGCCCACCGGGCTGGTTTTTAACGCTCGGCCCTCCCCCTTGGGGGAAGGACGGGAAGGGGGTATTTTGAACAAAAAAACAACATTATTTAATTCATATCTATTACAAATATTAATTTTTTATCCTTTTTTGCTTGCAGATATAAATTTTTTTATAGATTTGCATTCATGAAATATACAAGGATATACAACTGGCGCTGGTGCAGCTTTTCTGATTAAGCTGTGAAACAGGCCATTATATAACCTTTAAAAGATACTTATATCCACGGGCACGCTGTTTACAGCGTGCCTTTTTTATTTATATATCCTTAATTAAACTTAATAATTACAACTATGAAAAAGATTAGAATTATGTTGAGTGAAAAAGAGATGCCCCGGCAATGGTATAATATCGTGGCAGATATGCCTAATAAGCCATTGCCTCCGTTGAATCCTGTAACACGGGAACCTATCGGCCCTGAGGCACTTGCAGCAGTATTCCCGATGGCACTGATACAACAGGAAGTTTCAGCAGAGAGGTATATTGACATTCCTGATGAAGTCTTTGACCTCTACAGAACCTATCGCCCTTCACCCCTGTTCAGAGCCTACAACCTTGAGAAAATACTGGGGACGAAAAGCAAGATCTACTATAAATATGAAGGCTATAACTATTCAGGTTCTCATAAAGCCAATACTGCGATTGCCCAGGCTTATTACAACAAGAAGGAAGGAATAAAAAGAATAACTACCGAGACCGGTGCAGGACAATGGGGCTGTGCCATGAGCTATGCCTGCAACCATTTCGGACTTGAGATGCTTGTATTCATGGTCAGAGTAAGCTATGATAATAAGCCCGGCAGGAAGATAATGATGAATGCCTATAATGCCAAAGTGGTCCCATCACCAAGCACTATGACTGCTGCCGGCAGGAGAGTCCTGGAAATGGATCCTGATTCTCCCGGAAGCCTTGGAATAGCAATTTCTGAAGCCATGGAAATAGCATCAGAAGATCCCTACACCAAGTATTCCCTGGGAAGTGTTCTCAACCATGTTATTCTTCATCAGACTGTCATCGGACAGGAAGCTCTCATACAGATGGAGAAGGCAGGTGACTATCCTGATGTTGTGATCGGCTGCTTCGGAGGAGGCTCAAATTTTTCCGGAATAGCTTTCCCGTTTATTCGCGAAAACATCGTAAACGGCAGGAAAACAAGGTTTGTGACAGTTGAACCTTCATCATGCCCTAAACTTACGAAAGGCAAATTCATGTACGATTTTGGTGATTCTGCAGGAATGACGCCGCTCCTTCCCATGTATACTCTCGGGCATAATTTTATACCGGAAAAGATCCATGCAGGAGGTTTACGCTATCATGGCGCGGGTGTGCTTGTCAGTCAGCTTCTTAAAGACGGATTTATTGAGGCAAAGGCAAAAATGCAAAGGGAATGCTTCGAGGGAGGCGTGCTTTTCGCAAGGGCTGAAGGTATTCTTCCTGCTCCCGAATCAAATTATGCTATAGCTGCTGCGCTTGATGAAGCAAGAAGAGCAGATCTGGAAGGAGTTTCGAAAACCATTCTGTTCAACCTGAGCGGTCATGGACATATGGATATATCTGCTTATGAGAAATATTTCGAGGACAACCTTCCCGATCATGAAATGACCCAGGCAGAAGTGGATGTGGCTATTTCAAAAATAGTTTTACCCTCCTGATCGACTTCTCCAACACACACGTACCCACCCCCTTTATCCCCCTCCCTGCTGTCGCAAGGAGGGGGAAAGTGCTGGTATACAGTACAATAAGCCCCCTCCTTAAGAAGTAAGGAGAGCCTGCACTGAGCGAAGCGAAGTGGGGTTGGGGGATGGGTACATGATGTTCTCCTATATAATTTCATACCTTTGCCAGATTAAATCTCAGTATGCAAAGAGGCAGGCGGTTACCGG
>JBFYPG010000004.1:0-5327 GCA_041303415.1 Bacteroidales bacterium | reverse complement strand
GGTAATCAGGAATCAGAAATTCAATGCGATGATCCTGTTCATCCTGTCAATCATTACCGTTATAATTGATCTCATCGCGCTGTCGGCCATCTTTTACAGGCTCGGTGAATACGGATTGACACCGAACAGGCTCGCAGTTCTTGTATCAAACATCCTTGTTCTTGCAAACCTTATCCTGATAATGATCGACCTCTTCAGGATCAACTTTAAAAGGAAGGAATTCAGGATACTGGAGCTGACTGTTGCAAAGTATATGCCTGTCTACCTGGCATGGATAATAATAGTAGTATTCGGGTTCCCGCTTATTTTCGGTATGAAGTAACAGCTATTTAACCGCAAAGCACGCTAAGTTTGCGCAAAGCACGCAAAGAGATTCGTTTATTCCTGTTCAGGAACCTATTCTGTAAATGAACTTCTGTGTTCTCATTATGACAGAATTTCTTAATATTGCAGGTGTTGCCCAGATGCCGGAGTCCATTTGATTCCTGGCGACAACCTCATATTTCCGTCCGGCTTTTATGACCAGGACTTCTCCCCTGACTGAGAAAAACCAGACATTTCCATTTACATATATGGGTGAAGCGTCATAATTTGAGGTTAAGTGTGTTGACCAGATCTCTTCTCCTGTTTCTGCATCAAGGCACATGAGATTGTTCAGGGTATTTACTGTATATATCAATCCGTTAGCGATTACGGGTGTCAGGCACTGGTTTCTTGAAAGTCCGTCTCTCTTTTTCCAGAGGAGGTTTGTACCGGTTATATCGCCCTTTCCGTCAGGGTTTACCGCGAAAAGTTCAGTGGTTTTGGAACCGTTAACCGTTTCCGTGAACCCGGTGTACCAGTAAACTTTTCCTTTTTCCGTGAAAGGCATTGCTATTGTGGATTCGGCACCGCCTCTTACTCTCCATATTTCCTTTCCGTTAACGGGATCATAGGCGATGCAGACTGCGGAACCGTTGGATATTAGCATGTCGCGTCCTTTTACGTTCATTAATAACGGGGTTATATAAGCTTTCTTCCCGATATTTGGCAATGATTCATAGGGTTCTGAAGGTCTGTCGCTTCTCCAAACCTGTTTGCCAGTGGATTTATCGATAGCAACGATGTACTGTACATCTGTACCTTCGAAGTGAAGGATCAGGAGGTTTTTATATATTACAGGTGATGACGCCGGACCCTGTACGTGCCTGCATTTGAAATCAGTATGTTTCCACACGATTGAACCATTATCAGTATTTATGCAGGCTGTTCCCATGCTTCCGTAATGAACATATACAAAACCCTTTTCGATACATGGGGTAGGGGAGGCATAAGTATTTAAAGAGTGCTTCCCTTCAACTTCACCGGGGCTAAAGACCTTTATATCGTAAATTATTTCCCCGGTTTGAAAATCGATGCAGAGAGCATAAAGTTCACTTCCGTCAGATTTTGCTGTGGTTAGCCAAATCTGATTGTCAAAGACAACAGGTGAAGAATAACCATTGTCATGAATCTGAGTTTTCCACTTTATGGTTGATTCATCCCATTTAAGAGGGATATTTTCAGCTGCTGCCATGCCGGTAAGATTGCTGCCCCTGAAGTGAGTCCAGTTGCCGGCCTGGGAACCGGCCTGTTCAGAGCCTGCAAGAAAAAGAATTAAGAATAGACCAACAAGGAATGAGCGGATTGAATTCATATATAGCTTTTTATGATAAGAAACTTCATCTCAAAGAAAGGGAAATTTCAGCAGATTGCAAAAAGAAGAGGTTGAGATTCCATCCGCCCCAGGAAAGTATCTTAATTATTTGCTGCCCGGCTCAATTGACATAAAAAATATGTACTGATTTGAGGAATATTTATTAAATTTAATACAACGAATTAATCTTTGTTGGTTAAGCGGACATTTCAACTCTCATTAAAATCGTGGCAATGAAGAAATTTTATCAATCTCTTTTGCTGTTTATGATAGCTACTTTGGGCTATTCTCAGGAGTCAGGAAGGACTTTTATCAGGAATTTCCCTCCTGAAGAATTTAAGGCAGCCACACAAAACTGGAATGTCATTCAGGATAAACGGGGAATATTGTACTTCAGCAATATTGAAGGATTGCTGGAATATGATGGTGTCAGTTGGAGGATGCATAAATTGCCGGGTATCCATGAAATACTTCTCGGTAGCGACGGGAAGATATATGCTGCTCTTGAAAATGATTTCGGTGTCTTCGTCGTGGATAGCACAGGCAATCTGGTGTATCACTCCCTTAAAGACAAGATACCAGGGGGTAAAAGGGACATATCAACCGTATGGCAGTTACATTCACAGGGGGATAAAACAATTTTCAGGACACACAATGAGATATTCATCCTTGAAAATGACAGGATAAAGGTTATTAAGGCAGAAACAGACTTTTCAGTCTCAGCTTCAATAGGTGACGCGATATATTTGTGTCAACAAGGGAAAGGGCTTTACTGCCTCAAAAATGATAGTCTTGTTTTATTCGATCGCAATGAATTATTTGTCAATGAAAGAATGACCTACGCGATACCTTTTAGAGGAAAAGATTTTCTGATAACCGTACGGGATAAAGGTATTTTTTTGTATTCACCAACCGCTGATGTGAAACTTCAAAAACCGGAAAGATTCAGGGAAATAGATCAGTTTCTTACTGAAAATATGGCGTATTCCGGAATTGTTCTTCCGGAGGGAGATTTTGCAGTTGCCACAATCACCAGAGGTATAATTATTTTTAATGGGGAAGGCAATATAAAAAAAATAGTCAATAAGAATTCAGGACTTCTGGACAATACCGTCTATGGCCTTTTCGTTGACAGCAGTGGTCAGTTGTGGGCAGCTCTCGACAATGGAATCAGTCTCATCCAGTATAACCTGCCATTCTACTTTTATAATGAACAGAATGGCCTGAATGGAAATATACTGTGTCTTTATTTTTACCAGAACCATATTATTGCAGGGACCAGCCAATATCTTTTCGTACAGAATGAGCAGGGCAATTTTGAGATAGTTCAGGGATCAGAAGGACAGATTTTTGATCTTGTGGAAGCGAGGGGGATACTTCTTGCAGCACAGAATCCGGGAATTTTATCAGTAAAGGGGAGCAAAGCAGTTATGATACCAGGAACAGAGGACTTGCCATTTTTAGTTTTCACCCCTTTGCCAGACGATCCGGATCACCTTATTGCAGGATCTGCTGAAGGCCTGTATTTGCTAAAATATTACAACTCATCCTGGCATCTCGATCATAAGATCAAGGGTTTTGATATGCCTGTATACCTGGCTGTTAAAAATAAGGAGGGTGATATATGGGCATCTTCATTTCTCGATTTCTACAGACTGCAGATCAGCAAGAACCTCGACAGCATTACATTTATCAAACAATATTCGACCATAAATGGATTGCCGGGCAATAGTATATATCCATCGAAACTGTTTTCAGGGGAAATTATTTTCGGCACAGATAAAGGAATCTATACCTACCTCCGGACCAAGGATATTTTTGTGCCTCATCCGGATTTCAGCATGCTTAAAAGCATTGTATCACCTATTATTCCTATTAGAAACGGCGATATCTGGTATCAGGAATTAAAAGAAAATCGCGTTTATGAAAAAGGAATTTTGAGACCCAGGGATGGGAAGTACTATCCGTACAAAACACCTTTTTATAAATTCAGAGATATCTCGTGTGCTGATATATGCCTATCTGCCGACAGTACAATTTTTATCGGAACATCCTCAGGACTTCTTAGATATGATCCACATTTAAGGCCTGATGGTAACCATTATTTTAATACTCTTATAAGAAAAGTCTATTCACAAGATTCCCTTCTCTTCGGAGGGGATATTTCCGTTTCTTCAGAATCGGGACATATTAAAGGTCCTGATATTCATTTTAAACTGAACGATCTGGTACTAAATTTTGCTGCGACCTTTTATGAAGATGCTGAAAAGAACCTTTATTGTTACCGGTTAAGCGGACAGGATACTGCATGGTCGGAATGGGTCAGCGACACTAAAAAGGAATTTACAAACCTTCGTGAAGGAAGTTATAGATTTGAAGTAAAGTCAATGAACCAGTATCAGGAAACCGGTTCAATGGCGTCATATTCATTCCGGATACTCTCGCCATGGTACAGATCATGGTGGGCATTTACGGTTTACGGATTAGTGTCGGTGTTTTTAATATGGCTGATCGTAAAACTGAATGTACGCCGTCTCGAAAAGCAGAAAGCTCAGCTGGAGAAAACGGTTACAGAGCGTACTGCGCAGTTGAAGGCGACCCTCGATGTAGTTAATACCCAGAAGCTCGAGATTGAAACGGCACACGGACAGATAAAAGACAGCATTAACTACGCTAAATACATCCAGTCGGCAATCCTGCCAAGCAAAGAGTTCCTCGACATGTATCTGAAAGATCACTTTGTACTCTTCAGGCCTAAAGATATTGTCAGCGGTGATTTTTATTGGGCAACCTTAATTGAAAACATGACTATTATCGCTGCAGTTGATTGTACCGGGCATGGAGTTCCCGGAGCATTTATGAGCATGCTTGGTGCAGCACTTCTGAACGAGATCATTAACAAGGAGTATATAACTCATCCCGGTGTGATACTGCGGCGCCTGAGAAAGGAGGTCATCAGATCCCTTCACCAGCGGGGAGAGACCGGCGAATTAAAGGATGGAATGGATATTTCGTTGTGTGCCATTGATCTTGCCAATATGAAATTGCAGTTTGCAGGCGCTAACAATCCCCTTTATCTTATCAGAAACAGAGACGGGAAAAAGTTTGATGCATTCAGCTGTACCGAATCGGGGAAGCATATCTTATATGAGATAAAAGGTGATCGCATGCCGATATCGATTCATGATACCATGAAAGATTTCACCACGCATGAAATTGAACTTTTTAAAGGAGATATCCTGTACCTGTTTTCTGACGGATATGCTGATCAGTTTGGAGGACCGGCAGGTAAAAAACTTCATTACAGTGCATTCAGAAAATTATTACTCGAACATGCCTGGGAAACAGCTGAAGAACAAAAACTATTTCTTGACAGGTATTTTTCGGAATGGAAGGGAGATCGTAACCAGATCGATGATGTCATTGTAATCGGTATCAAAGTCTGAACAACTGTTCATTCCATGATTGTGCCAGCCCGCAGAAAAGCTTCTGAATGAGTTGCTAAGATACCTTGTTCCATGACCCTGTTAGTTAATGAGAGGCTCAGCATAGCCCTTACTCTTTTTTCTATTAAAGTTTTGCTAACTCAAAATTGCCGTTTATATTTGCAGTCCGAAAAGGAGGTGCCATAGCTCAGTCGGTAGAGCAACGG
>JBFYPG010000003.1:0-9817 GCA_041303415.1 Bacteroidales bacterium | reverse complement strand
TAAAATGAAGAATTATGATGAGGCTTTCAAAACATTTGATGAGGCAATAAATACGGATAGCGAAGACATAACAATACTAAACAACTACGCTTATTACCTGGCTGAACTGGGTCTCCGGCTTAAGGAAGCAGAGATCATGGCCAGAAAAGTGATTGAGAGGGAAAGAAATAATTATACGTACCTGGACACATACGGATGGGTATTGTATAAACGCGGAAAACTGAACGAAGCTGAAAGGATATTCAGGGAAATAGTAGAGAAAAGCAGTGAGAAAGATGCCGAATATCTTGAGCATTATGGATACGTTCTGAAAAAGAGAAATAATTGCAAAGAGGCCATATCAAACTGGGAACTGGCACTTAAGGCTGACAGCAGCAAGAGTTACCTTAAAAGAGAAATAAAAAATTGCGGAAACAGACGCTAATATTACTGATGTTTATCATTCCGGGATGTTCAGTTGTCAGAGAGACTGCAAGTGAAAATGTTTCAAACGGAAGAGGAAAGACAATTTCAATTGAAGATTTAAAGACATATAACTTTACCGGCAGTGATTTTCAGATACAAAAAGCATTGATCGAGATAAAAAACGAAGACGGTGACCAGAAGCTGATGGCTAATCTGAAATACAGGGAACCTGGAATTTATCTGGTAAGCCTGCGAAGCCTGACCGGCATAGAAGCAGCCAGGCTTTATATTTCAGATGACACGATTTTGATCAATGACCGTGTAAATAAAAAAGTATACCATGGTTCAACAGAATACATGATGGAAAAATACGGCATAAGTATTAAATATCTTCCACTGATTCTTGGTGATATTGTCATAGAAAAGAATAATAGTCAATATTTTAACTGCAGAGATAATGAAACAGAAATTATGGAGAGAAGCGAAAAAAATGATATAATATATACTCTCAGTTGCAGCACGGAAAAAGTTAAATACGTTACAACTGAAAATTCAATATCAGGTAAGGGATTATATATATACTTCGACAAGTTTAAAAAAGAAAATAATATAAGATATTACAGGAATATAAGAATTACAGACGAAAAAAAGTAAAATACAATTAAAATAACAATTGAAAGGATATCAAGGACAGTGGTAAATGATCTTAATTTTATTCCCGGAAAGAATTACGAAGATGTAATACTGAGATGAGAAGAGTTCTGTTATATACATTTATAATAATGTTTTCGGCAGGAAAAATCGCCGGTCAAACAAGAACTGAGCTGGAAACGCAGAGGAATAAAACACTTGAGGAGATATCATATGTGGATAATATGCTGAAGACCACGGCGCAGCAAAAAGTTACGGGAATGAATGAACTGAAGATGCTGGGAAGCAAGGTTATGATGAGGGAAAATGTAATAAGAAGCATGAATGAAGAGATAGAGCTTCTCAATGAAAGAATAGAACTGAATACAATTGCCATAGAGATGATGGAGAACGACCTTATTTCATTAAAGGAAGATTACTCAAAGGCAATAAGAAATTCATACAAATCAAAAAAGAGCAATCCGGACCTTATCTACATTCTGTCGGCAAAAGATTTTAATCAGGGATATAAAAGACTGAAGTATCTCCAGCAGGTTACAAAATACCGAAGAACTGAAGCAGAGCTGATTGCAGAGATTAAGGAACATATAGAAGACACAAGGGAAAGACTGGAAGAGGACCTGCTGAAAATTTCTGATCTAAAACGAAAAGAAGAGGTGCAGAAGGGCCTCCTTCAGGGAGAACAAACAAGGAAACAACGAATGATAAGGTCGCTTGGTACAAAAGAAAAGCAGCTCAGGAAGGAATTGGAAGAAAAAAGAAAAATTGCCAAAAGGCTGGAAGCTGAAATTGCACGGATAATTGAAGAGGAAAGAAAGAAGGCCAAAGTATCTGATCTCACGCCTGAACAAAAGCTTATAGGTGAAAGTTTCCTTGAAAATAAAGGAAGACTTCCGTGGCCGGTTGAAAGGGGAGTAATTACAAATCAGTTCGGTATTCATCAGCATCCTGTATTGAAATATGTAACTGAAAACAATTACGGGATAGAAATTACAAGCTCAGGCAAGATTTCTGCGAGAAGTATTTTTAAAGGAGAAGTTACAAGGATATTTGCTATATCAGGTGCTAATATGACAGTTATAATACGCCATGGAAAATACCTTTCAGTGTACAATAACCTGGTAAATGTGAGAGTAAAAACAGGAGACAGGATAGAAACAAAGCAGGAAATTGGTGAAGTATTCCGGGCGCCGGGGGAAGAGGGCACATGTACAATGAAATTCATGATTTTTGAGGAAAAATACCTTGATCCTGAAGACTGGATAGCAAAAATATGATCAGGAATGAAACAAAATCGGTTTTTTTAAGTATAAGGAATTGATTTATGAATATTTATGGTTAAAAAGCTTCACATAGAGTCAAGGATCGCAAATATCAGGGCCATAGAAAATGAAATAGACAATATTACCGGGGTGAATGGGGTTAACCAGGAGAACTACGGAAAAATCCTTATCGCCACGCTGGAAGCTGTTAATAATGCTATAATCCACGGAAACAAATCAGACGCTTCAAAATATGTTGATGTTGAAATAATGTTGAGTAACGATACACTGATAATTACAGTAAGCGATCAAGGAAAAGGATTCAGGCCAAAAGAGGTTCCGGATCCCACAAAGCCTGAGAATATCGAAGCAATCAACGGCCGGGGAGTATTTCTGATGCGTAAGCTGGCTGATCATATAGAATTCAATAAAAAAGGAAATAGTGTAAAAATGACATTTAAAAATATAAGGAATTGAGCATAAGGATATATTATGACAATGCCGGCTACAGGCTAAAAAATAGCAGGGAAATAATCACGATCATAAAGAGGGTCATCAGGGAGGAAAAGAGAATACCGGGTGACCTTTCCTACATTATAACAACAGACAATGAATTAAAAAAAATCAACAGACAATTCCTGGGCAGGGATTACAATACTGATGTGATAGCTTTTGATTACGGGGTTAAAAAAACTGTAAACGGTGAAGTTTATATAAGCCAGGATACCGTACAAAGAAATGCTAATAACTATAAAGTTAGTTTAAGAAACGAATTGCTGCGTGTTATTTTTCACGGAACGCTTCATCTTTGCGGATACAATGACAAAAGCAAAGCACAGAAGGAGAGAATGAGAAGAAATGAAGAAAGGTGGATACAAGAGATTTACAGGAAAGGTTAATGGAGTTCAATTATGATGTTATAGTGGTAGGCGGGGGTCATGCAGGATGTGAGGCTGCACATGCTTCTGCAAAAATGGGTGCGGAGACGCTCCTGATAACAATGGATATGACTAAGCTGGCCCAGATGTCATGCAATCCTGCTATGGGAGGAATTGCGAAAGGTCAGATAGTAAGGGAAGTTGATGCACTGGGAGGCCTGAGCGGGATAATTACAGACAGGAGCATGATACAGTTCAGAATGCTGAATCGTTCCAAGGGACCCGCAATGTGGAGCCCCAGGGCACAATGTGACAGACAGAGATTCTCAATTGAATGGAGAAAGGAAATAGAAAGAACAGATAAATTGCACATATGGCAGGAAAATGCTGTAAAACTGATTATCGAAAAAGAAAAGGTTACCGGAGTTGAAACTTCATACGGAACCCGCCTCAATGGTAAAGCCGTTATTCTTACCAACGGTACATTCCTTAATGCAATAATGCATGTAGGATTTAAAAACATTGTAGGAGGAAGGTCTGGAGAACAGTCATCAACAGGATTGAGCGAACAGCTTGCACAGATGGGATTTGAAGTGGAAAGACTGAAAACAGGTACAAGTGCAAGGATAGACGGAAGAACAGTTGACTTTAGCCAGATGACAGAGCAAAAAGGAGATAATGAAGGAAGAACATTTTCTTATCTGAAGACCGGAGAAATAATGAAAGAGCGAAAAAGCTGCTTCATTACTCACACTAATGAAGAAGCTCATGAAGAATTAAGAAAAGGATTGGAATTCAGCCCGCTGTTTAAAGGAAGAATAAAAGGAAGAGGACCAAGATATTGTCCAAGCATAGAAGATAAAATAGTAACGTTTAAGGAGAAAAACGCGCATCAGCTTTTTATAGAACCGGAAGGTACAGACACCATAGAATATTACATAAACGGATTTGCAAGCAGTCTGCCGCTGGAAGCTCAGATAAAAGCCCTGAGAAAAATAAAGGGACTGGAAAAGGTTGAAATATTCAGACCCGGATATGCAATAGAATATGATTTCTTTCAGCCGACACAGCTCAGGCATACTCTGGAAACAAAGAAAATAGAGAACCTTTATTTCGCAGGACAAATTAACGGAACAACAGGATATGAGGAAGCAGCAGCGCAAGGGCTCATGGCAGGGATAAACGCGGTGCTGAAAATAAGAGAGAAGAAAGAATTCGTAATGGGAAGGGATGAATCTTATATAGGAGTTCTAATAGACGACCTTATTACCAAAGGCGTTGATGAACCATACAGAATGTTTACGTCAAGAGCTGAATACAGAATACTGCTGCGGCAGGACAATGCAGATGAAAGGCTTACAAGAAAAGGATATGAAATTGGTCTGGCAGGAAGGGAAAGAATAGAGATCTTAGATGAGAAAGAAGAGGGCATTAACGAATTAATAGATATTTTAACTAATAAAAGCATTGAGCCGGATGAAGTAAATAGTTTTCTCAGAGAAAATGAAACCAGTCCGATAAGGCAAAATACAAAAGCAATAAACATCGCACTCAGGCCCCAGATAAAACTTAAAGAATTTATAAGGAGAATAATGACTGATGAGAGATTAAGCAGGAGGAGTGTTGAAAAAACAGATGAAATTGTTGAATCAGCCGAAATCAGGATCAAGTACGAGGGATACATAATAAGGGAAAAACAACTGGCTGAAAAGATAAAAAGACTTGAAGGAGTGAAAATACCGGATGATATAAGTTATAGAGAGCTTATGTCAATATCTACAGAGGGAAGGCAAAAGCTGACACGAATAAAGCCGGCAAATATAGGACAGGCCAGCAGGATAAGCGGCGTTTCCCCGTCGGATGTAAATATATTGCTAATGTATCTGGGCCGTTAATGGTGTTCCACGTGGAACAAAAAATAATATTCTATATATTTATTTTATGAAAGTTGAGGGAAGGGTTGTTGATATCCACAACAGAAGAATTATTAATGCGGCAATTACGGTAAAAGGAGGCATTATCATAGCAATAGAAAAGAGTGATCTAAGGACAAATAAGCTCATTTTACCGGGACTGATTGATTCGCATGTACATATAGAGAGCTCAATGCTGACACCAGGAAGCTTTGCAGCGGCATGTGTTCCACATGGAACAATCGGTGTTATTTCAGACCCGCATGAAATAGCAAATGTGATGGGAACCAGGGGGATCGATTATATGATAAAAGAGTCTCAAAGTGTTCCTGTGAAATTCTGGTTCGGAGCCCCATCATGTGTGCCAGCAACACAATTTGAGACAAGCGGAGGGAAGATAGGAGCGAAGGAAGTAAGGAAGCTGCTTGAAAGAGGTGAAGTTAAATACCTTGCAGAAATGATGAATTTCCCCGGCGTGATTAATGGAGATAAAGAAATACTTAAAAAGGTAAGTGCAGCAAAAAAAGCCGGAAAGAAAATAGACGGTCACGCGCCTGGACTTTCAGGAGAGGGACTCAGGAAATATGCAGGGGCCGGGATTAGCACAGATCATGAATGCAGCACTATAGAAGAAGCCAGGGAGAAGATATCATACGGGATGAAGATCCTGATAAGAGAGGGAAGCGCAGCAAGAAACCTCGAAGCACTGGAGGATCTTTATAATACAGAGCCTTCAGAAGTAATGCTGTGCAGTGATGACCTCCACCCCGAGATGCTTCAGAAAGGACATATAAATAAGCTGATAGCCAGATTGATCAATAAAGGATATGACCTTTATGATGTAATAAGAAGCGCAACTCTGAATCCGGTTGAACATTACGGACTTGAAGCAGGACTGCTGAGAGAGGGCGATGCCGCTGATTTTATTATTGTGGATTCGCTTGAAGAAATGAATGTTCGGGAAACATGGATCAGCGGCAGGAAAGTGTTTGACAATGGAAAGGTATTGTTCCGATTTGAACCTGGGAATCCCGTAAATGCCTTTAACTGCTCTGAGATTTCAGCACACGAAATTAAGGTGAAAAACCTGAAGAATAGATTCAGAATAATACATGCTTCCGACGGCGTTCTGCTGACTTACGAAGAAACAGGCGGACCGGTAACCGGAGAATACGTTGAAGCATCTCCGGGGGAAGATCTGCTTAAATTAGTAGTTAAAGACAGATATAATGATGCACCACCGGCAGCAGCCTTCATAAGGGGATTCAACCTGAATAATGGTGCATTTGCAAGCTCAGTGGCTCACGACAGCCATAATATAATTGCAATAGGCACTAACGATGAAGATATAGTAACTGCAATAAATGAGATAATTAAATTAAAAGGCGGACTGGCAGTGTCTAAAGCATCAACAACAGATTCCCTGAAGCTTGATGTTGCCGGTATAATGTCAACAAGCCAATGCGGAGAAGTAGCTTCCCGATACGAATTTCTTTCAGAAAGAGTTAAAAGGCTCGGTTGTACAATGTCGGCCCCGTTCATGACACTCTCTTTCATGGCCCTGCTGGTGATCCCCGAACTTAAGCTAAGCGACAGGGGACTCTTTGACGGCAGAAAGTTCTGCCATGTGCCTCTGTTTCTGGAATAGAAAACTCCATTAACCGCAACGTGCGCAAAGTTTCCGCAAAGTAATGATGTACAATTTATTGTCTCTGCGCACATTGCTCATTCTTATCCTCCTTTGCGGTTAAAAAAACCCTTAGCAGCAACCCAATGAAAAGGGGGGCATTTAGCATTAATCACTATATTTGAATCATGCCCATAGAACCAAAGCTGATACTACCTCTGCTGCCTGATAAACCCGGCGTTTATCAGTTCATGGACTCTTCGGGGAACCTTATATATGTCGGAAAAGCAAAAAACCTGAAGAAAAGAGTTGCTTCATATTTTTCAGGAAGCCAGTCGGGAAAAACCATAGTGATGCTGAAAAAAGCATCAAACTTACGGCATATAGTTGTAGATAATGAATCAGATGCACTATTACTTGAGAACAATCTTATTAAAAAGCATCAACCCAGGTATAATATACTTCTCAAGGATGATAAAACATATCCATGGATCTGTATAAAGAAAGAGCGTTTTCCCAGGATTTTCAGCACAAGGACCACGATAAGAGACGGTTCTGTTTATTACGGACCCTATACATCAGGCCTGATGGTAAAGACAATTGTAGAGCTGATAAGACACTCATATAAGCCTCGCACCTGCGCCCTGAATCTTGTTCCGGCCTCAATAGCTGCAGGGAAGTTTAGGGTATGCCTTGAATACCATATAGGCAATTGCAAAGCTCCCTGCGTCGGGTTGCAGGATGAGGCTGATTATAACGCAAACATACAACAGATCAGGGAGATACTTAAGGGAAACATCTCAACTGTCATCGACCATTTGAAAGAAAAGATGGCTTCATTTTCAAAAGAGATGCGATTTGAAGAGGCACAGATAATCAAGAATAAGATAGATCTGATGTCGAAATTCAGGTCAAGATCCGCAATAGTAAGCAACAGGATAACAAACACCGATGTATTTGCACTGACACAGGATAATGATAATACATATATTAATTACCTGAAGGTTATTAACGGCGCTGTAGTACAGGCATTTACGCTTGATATGAAGAGCAGGGTGGACGAGGATAAAAGATCGCTTCTTGGCTTTGCAATTACTGAGGTAAGGCAAAGATTATCAAGCGATTCACCTGAAATTATTTCTCCGTTCAGGCCTGATCTTCTTATTGAAGGTATAAGGTATATTGTTCCATTAAGGGGAGATAAACTGAAGCTTCTGGAGCTTGCCCAGAGGAACGCGCTATATTATAAACTGGAACAAAAGAAAAAACGGGAAACAGAGACCAGGAAAGACCGCACTGGCCTTAAGCTGGGAAAGCTCAGGTCGGACCTTCACATGGCAGATCTCCCTGTTCATATTGAATGTTTCGATAACTCAAATATCATGGGAGAAAACCCGGTGGCAGCATGCGTGGTTTTCAGAAACGGCAAGCCAAGCAAAAAAGAGTACAGGCATTTTAATGTTAAAACCGTCACCGGGCCTGATGATTTCTCATCAATGGAAGAGATTGTATTCAGAAGGTATCGCAGGATGCTGGAGGAGAAGCAGGAGCTGCCGCAGCTTATAGTTATCGATGGAGGAAAGGGACAGCTGTCAGCTGCCGTAAAAAGCCTGGAGAAGCTTGAACTTCAGGAAAAGATTGCTGTAATCGGAATTGCTAAGAAACTGGAAGAAATATTTTTCCCGGGCGATCCGGTTCCCCTTTTTATTGATAAAAACTCGGTTAGTCTCAAGATAATACAGCAGTTAAGAAATGAGGCCCACCGGTTCGGCATAAATTTCCACAGGGATAAGCGCTCATCCGGAATGATAAGATCGGAAATGGATGAAATCAAAGGGATCGGTCCCAAAACAATCGAACTGCTTTTGAAAAAAATCGGATCACCTGAAAAAATTAAAAATGTAAGCCGGGAGGAACTCGAAAAACTCATCGGAAAGAAAAAAGCAGCAATTATCTCTGAAAATCTGAAAAAACAGCTCCAGATTCCACGTGGAACAGAATAGAACAGTAAAATTGTAAGTTACAAAAAAACAGGCAGATAACCAAATCTGCAGCACTTCTTAACCCTGTGAGAATTGATTATTTTATTGTCGTTTACCAGGTACAAGCGAAAAATCAGCTCAAAAACGGCAATTATTGGAACATTTGAGGATACTATTCGAAAATTTAGGACTGCTTTAAAAATGAATTAAGGATCCGGAAATCTGAAATAACATGATTAAGCACCCGGGATAAATTCCGGATTTAGGTTTAATTTTTTTATCAGCTCCCCTGAAATATCTTTCGACCCGTTAGTACAGAAGCCTTTCATTCCGATTGAATCCGCTGAAACAACATTAACCTCGGTATCATCAATGTAGAAACACTCTTCAGGTTTAAGCTCAAAATTATCGAAGAAAATCTTGAATATCAGAGGATCAGGTTTTGAACACTTTACATGTGCAGAAATGATACCCCCTTCAAAGTACCGGAAGAATCCGTAACTGTTTTTTACCTCATCAAATATATCAGCCGGGAAGTTTGATATATAATATAGCCTGAAACCCTGTTTTTTTAACTCAGGAAGGAGTTTCACATTATGGTCGAGGGAATGGAAGATCCGGGTACGTTCTTTGAAAATTTGCTCTATTTCTGCCCTCATAAGGGAAGATTTCCGGGCTATTGCATCAATGGCTTCGGGCGTGGTAATTTTACCGTCATCCAGGAGGAGCCATTCGCGGCTGCTGAAAATGTCGGACAGGATTGTTTTCTGCTTTTCCGGGGGGAAGCTGCTATTCTCAAAATATTCAGAAGGCCTGAAACTGATAAGAACATTTCCGAGGTCAAATACTATGTTCCTGATCATATCAGGAATTTTTCATGCTTATGGGCTGACCGGTGGCTTCAAGTACGTTCCACCACAGTTCTCCTTCAACATCGATCTTCTTGCGCTTTGCAACAGCCATCGGAATGGGAAGAAGCGTAAATTCATTGTTCCAGTATCCCACAACGAAATCGGTTTTCCCTGCAAGTGCGGCATGAACCGCATTTTGTCCGAGCAGACTGCAGAACTTACTGTCGTTGGGATTAGCCGGTGCGCTC
>JBFYPG010000002.1:0-9441 GCA_041303415.1 Bacteroidales bacterium | reverse complement strand
ATATCGGGCTTCAGGTAAACTGCGGTTCAGGAAAAACGATCATTTGGAATATAGCGGCCGACAAGTTTAATATCAATGATGACATTCAGATTTATATAAGGGGGAATAAATCTGCCCCTTTTACCCCGAAAACAGCTGTGGCTCCTGCAGGCAGCCCGTCAAGAGGTAAAATAATTTTGTCCTCTGCCCTGGTTCCCGGACTTGGCCAGATGAAAGCCACAGGGAAACCGGCATTCCTGATGTTAGGCGGGCTTTTTTACGGAAGCGCAGGTGTTGCAGGTTTTATGGCCTCAAAATCAGCAGGGCTCAGGGACGATTACCTTGCTGCCTCAGGAACCGAAAGAGATAATCTATACAGTAAATGGGAAAGTAATTACAATATGACAAAGTACCTTGCGATAGGTGCTGCCGGAATATGGGCAGCCAATATTGTATGGGCGGCAGTAATACCTGTAAGCAACCCCCGGAATAAAAAGATGGGTATCGGCTTTACTACATCCGGCAAGGATGAATTTCTTGTTTCTGCAAAATGGACATTTTAAAAAAAGGTGAAATGAAAAAGTATGATTTCTTCAGGATTTTTATTGTGATCATGATATTGATCTCACAGGTTTCGTTGTCATATTCTCAGGTTATTACAAGCGAGAAGGCAACGTTCCGGCTGAATGTTCAGACAGCAGCCAGGGATATGACTCCTGCCATTCAGATGCTTCAGCCCGAAAACATAAAAGAGGGAGAGACGTTCATGGCGCCAAGGCAGCAGATCACCCTGGCAATGCGGCTGGTAAACGGCGAAAGCGGGATGAAGCTCCTTGTTAACAATATTGAAGTTGCCCCGACAGCTGCGGGCGATGTATTCCTTCGTGATGTGAGTCTTAACACAGGATCGAACCTTGTGACTATTGTGCTTCAAAAAGATGATAAGCCGGTAAAAGAATATGTTTATAATATGGTATATGTCGAACAGGTGAAAAATATCTCACCGCGTGCTTTAAATCCGGGCAAATACTATGCGCTTATTGTTGCAAACGGCACCTACGGAAGCGCTGAACTGCAGTCATTAAAAAGAACAATCCCGGATGCCAAAGCTCTGAAGGAGATTCTTCAGACAAAGTATACATTTGATCCCGAGAATGTCTATACTCTTTATGATATGAAAAGGGATAATCTCATAATGGCGCTTGACGATATCCAGAAAAAACTTACTGCTGAGGATAATCTGCTGATCTTCTATGCAGGCCACGGAAAGATGGATGAAGAATCAGGCATTGGTTACTGGCTTTTATCGGATGCATCCATGTCGAGCAGGATAAACTGGTTCAGCAACAGCTCTCTTACTGATTACATAAAATCCATAAAAGCGAAGCATATTTTCCTGGTGGCAGATGCCTGCTATGCTGGTTCCATCTTTTATTCAAGGGGAGCAATGGATGCTGCGCCTCCGTCAATTGCAGATATTTACAAGAACAAAAGCCGTACGGCAATGACAAGCGGCGGCACCACAGAAGTTAATGACGACAGCAAGTTTTCCGAGATACTTATTGAAATGCTGCGCAGCAATACTGATCAGTTCCTGACTTCAGGACAGCTTTTCCGGGCAATAGAACGTCCTGTCATGACCAGCGGAAGCAATACGGCTCCGCGGTTCGGAGTGATACAGGGTGTAAATGATATGCAGGGTGATTTTGTTTTTATTCTCAGGGAAAAATAAAACGGTCTTCTTCAAATATATAAAACATACAGTTATATGAATTCCGAAAAAGGGAAGACGATTACCGGCAACAATGGTTCGTTCAGAAGGTTTTATGTCTGGTTTGCCATAATGATACTTGCAACAGCCACCCTGATCACATGTGAAAAACCTGAACGCCAGGTTCTGATCTCAGTGCTGGAAGCGATTGATGCAGATATTTCCTATACATCGGTTACACTAAAGGGTAATATAGAGGACCTTGGATCGGCCCCTATTGACGACTATGGAATACTTGCATCAGTAAACGGAACCCCTGAACCGGGAAACTCTACTGTCAAATCACTCGGGAAACCCTCAGCCAAAGGCGGGTTTGAAGCCAAAATTGAAAATCTGACCAGCAATACCAAATATTATTTCAGGGCATATGTAACTGTCAAAGGCGCAAAAGTATATTCTGAACAGACAAAGCAGTTCACAACCAAAGCTTACTCTCTTCCCACTGTGACTACCACGGATGTCACATCTGTGACTTCTTCCTCCGGTATTTCAGGTGGAAATGTTACCGCTGACGGTGGTGCATCTATAACTGCCAGAGGAGTATGCTGGAGTGCTTCAGCAAATCCCACAACTGCTGATACAAAAACTACAGATGGTTCCGGTACAGGAACATTTACAAGCAATATAGCAGGATTGACAGAAAATACAACCTACCATGCAAGGGCCTATGCAACAAACGTGGCCGGAACAGCTTACGGATCTGATGTGACCTTCACTACCATTTTCACAGTCGTTGTACCAGTTGTTTCCACATTATCAGTTACTTCCATCGGTACAACCTCTGCAACAGGCGGTGGAAGCGTTTCAGATGCCGGACATGGAACGGTCACTGCCAGGGGAGTATGCTGGGCACAGTATCCTAATCCGGTAACGGCCGATTATACAACAGTTAACGGAGAAGGAACAGGATCCTTTCTCAGCAGTATGACAAACCTGACGCCATCAACAACATATCATGTAAGGGCATATGCCATAAATTCAGCAGGAACAGGATATGGCACTGATGTCTCATTCACTACAAACTCCGCGATAATCGTTCCCACACTGACAACCAGTGCAGTTCTTTCAATCACTTCGTCCTCTGCCATCAGCGGCGGAAACATAACCTCTGACGGGGGAGGCACAGTGACTTCAAAAGGAGTCTGCTGGAGCACGGCAGTAAACCCGACGGTAAACGATACCAAATCCATCGACGGGACAGGTACTGCTTCTTTTTCAAGCAGTCTTACAGGACTGAATGCAGGAACAATGTATCATGTAAGAGCTTATGCAACAAATTCAGCAGGAACAGGTTATGGCGAAGATTTGACCTTTACCACCCTTATTACCACTTATGTTCCAACTGTTGTTACCGGGTCTGTCTCAGCATTGGGAACAACTACTGCAACATGCGGTGGTACGGTTAATGACGACGGAGGTGCTTCGGTAACAGAAAAGGGAGTCTGCTACGGAATAAATGCGAATCCGACTATCCTGGATTCAAAAACCAGTAATGGTACAGGTACCGGTTCATTCGTCAGTAACCTTACAGGGCTGACCCCCTCAACAACATATCACCTGAGAGCTTATGCAACCAATTCAAAAGGGACAGGTTACGGGACCGACATAACATTTACCACCAATGCTGAAGCTGCTTTGCCGACGGTCACCACCACAGCAATCACCGGAATAACAAAATCAGGAGCCTCATCAGGTGGAAATGTGACATCCGAAGGCGAAGCAACAGTGACAAAAAGAGGTGTATGCTGGAGCACAAGTCCAAATCCCGTTGCAACCGGGAACAGTACTGATAATGGTTCAGGATCAGGGACCTTTACCAGCACAATTACCGGAGCGAATTCCAACACTCTCTATTATGTAAGGGCGTATGCCACCAACAGTACCGGGACTGCTTATGGCAGTGAGCTGCAGTTTACGACACTATGCAATTCACCAGTTGTTAATACCAGTGCTGCTTCAGGCATTACTTACACAACCGCAAAACTTAATGGAATCATAAATGCTGACAACATTTCAACCATTCCTTTCTTTCAGTATGGAACCACTACAAGCTATGGAAGTACTTTAAACACAACACCTTATTCAGTTGACGGAGCAATCAATACTGCTGTCAGCAGTGACATTATTAACCTGACTCCCGGAACACTTTATCATTACAGGATTGTCGCAATTTTTTGCGGAGTTGATGTTTATGGCACCGACCAGACTTTTACCACCACTGTTGTAGGTACTCCCTCCATAGCAACTAACTCAATTTCCGGGATCTCAGCTACGGGTGCCATTTCGGGTGGAGAGATAACTTCAGACGGAGGAGCTTCTGTAACTGAAAGAGGTGTATGTTGGAGTACGCTGGCCAACCCGACAACAGCTGATTCTAAAACATCAAGTGGAACAGGAATAGGTACCTTCATCAGCAGCATTGCAGGGCTGAATCCCGGGACTCTTTACCATGTAAGAGCATATGCTACCAACACGGCAGGGACTTCTTATGGCGCAGATGTTCAGTTCATGACGAGTATAACTAGCCCAACACTAACCACTACAGCAGTTTCGGATATAACATCCACAACTGCCAGTTCCGGTGGCAATATAACATCGGACGGCGGTTCTGCAATAACAGCACGGGGAGTATGTTGGAATACAATATCAGGTCCGACTATCAGTAATCAAAAAACAACTGATGGTTCAGGTTCTGGTTCATTTACAAGCAATATTACCGGACTGACTCCAAGCACTAAGTATTATGTAAGAGCTTATGCAACAAATAGTGAAGGTACTTCTTACGGGAATGAGATAGACTTTACGACCACATTATCGCTTGCCACTCTTACCACAACAGTTATTACAGCTTTATCCACCACCAGCGCAACAAGCGGAGGGGAAATAACCTCCGATGGCGGATCTGCTGTTACTGACCGCGGAGTATGTTGGAGTACAACTGCAAATCCCACAACTGCAGATTTTATAACAAATAATGGTTCAGGTACAGGAGTCTTTACCAGCAGCATAACAGGTTTAAGTGCAAATACAACATATCATTTAAGGGCATATGCCACCACTTTACATGGAACTTCTTATGGTTCGGATTTGACATTTACGACTACAATACTTCTTTCGGACATTGACGGGAACACCTATAATACTGTCAGTATCGGAACCCAGTTATGGATGAAAGAGAACCTTAAAACAACGAAATACCGGGACGGAACAAGTATTCCGAATGTAACTGATAATGCCGCCTGGGCAAATCTGATCTCCGGCGCTTACTGCAACTTTAATAATGATCCTGGCTATGTTTCAGCCTACGGACGTCTTTATAATTACTATGCCAATGTAGATAACCATAATCTCTGCCCGACAGGCTGGCACATTCCAACTGCCGGAGAATGGACAACTTTAGCAAATTATCTGGGCGGATCATCTGTGGCAGGAGGTAAACTTAAAGAAGCCGGCACCATAAATTGGGGGGCTCCTAACGAAGGAGCTGACAATTCATCTGGTTTTACTGCAATTCCGGCACCCACCCGTTTTAGCGATGGTACCTTTTCCGGCGGAGGTTATATCTGTGCTTTCTGGGTTCCACTGGAAACAGATGCAAATAATGCCAACTACAAGTACATGAACTATGCTGAAGCCAGCCTGAACAACAATGTATATTTAAAAACACAGGGTTATCAGGTCCGTTGTTTACAGGGGGAAGGTCAGGTGCTGGCTGCTGTAACTACTACTGCAATTTCAGATGTTGCAGTTACTACTGCCTCTTCAGGCGGAAATGTCACTTCGGATGGAGGTGCAACTGTTACATCACGTGGGGTCTGCTGGAACACATCAGCTAATCCCACTAAAAGCAATAGTAAAACTACTGATGGTTCAGGAACAGGTATTTTTACCAGCAGCATAGCAGGATTAATCGAAAATACTACTTATCACGTCAGAGCTTATGCCACTAATTCCATTGGTACTGCTTATGGCTCCGATATTTCTTTTACTACTGTGCTGGTTTCATCTGTTCCAACTGTTACTACAACAGCTCTTTCATCTATAACCGGAAGCACTGCCGCAAGCGGCGGGAATATTACATCTGATGGAGGTGCTGCAGTCAGCTCAAGAGGTGTATGCTGGAGCACATCTTTGAATCCTACAATTTCAGACCCAAAGACAGTTGATGGAACTGGCTCCGGTACTTTTACAAGCAATATTACTGGATTGACCGGTAACACTGTATATCATGTGAGGGCTTATGCCACTAATGTAGCAGGAACTGCCTATGGCTCCGATCTTCAATTCACTACGTCAAGTCCAACCTTTGCAACTGTTACTACTGCCCCGGTTACCGGAATTTTCTCATTAGGGGCAACATCGGGGGGAGATATCACATCAGAAGGCGGGGCATCAGTAACAGCTAGAGGTGTTTGCTGGAGCACATCCCCAAATCCTACCACCTCAAATTCAAAAACTGTTAATGGCACAGGAGCAGGTACATTCGCGAGCACTTTAACTGCTTTATCTGCCAATACATTCTATTATGTAAGAGCATATGCCACGAATAGCGTTGGAACGGCATATGGTGACCAGGTTTCATTCACATCAACTATCCAGGTAACTGATTATGACGGGAACACTTATAACACAGTGCAAATAGGCACCCAGTTATGGCTGCAAGAGAATCTGAAAGTAACTCATTACAGAAATGGCAATACAATTCCTGAAGTGACAGATGATGCTGCCTGGAATGCCTTAACCAGCGGTGCTTATTGCAATTACAACAATGAAGTTGGATATGTTACCACATATGGAAGATTATATAATTATTACGCAGCTACCGACAGTCGTAACCTTTGCCCTACCGGCTGGCATGTTTCTTCTTATGATGAATGGTTTACTACGCTTGCTAATTATCTTGGAGGAGAAAACATTGCAGGAGGTAAACTAAAAGAAGCTGGTACAACTCACTGGGTCCAAAATATTGGTGCCACCAACAGCTCTGCTTTCACCGGACTTCCCGGAGGAATGAGATATCAGGGTGCGTGGTCGGGTGATATTGGCAGCATGTATGGCTACTTCATGACCTCAACTGAATATGATTATGATCCAACCCAGGTGATGAGTGCAGTTCTTGGATATTATGATAATCGCCTCCAATATGGAATTTTTGGGAAAAGTGATGGGTTATCTGTCCGCTGTGTAAAGGATTAGAGTAGTAATTACTTTCTAATCTGAAAACTTAACCTGCCAGGGTAAGATATTTGTGCAGATTGTACTATAGAAATTAAAATCTTAAAATGAGCATAAAAAATTTTCTTGCTGATCTGTTCCTTGCCGCCTGTTGTATAGTCTTTTCACAGCCTGTTTCCGGGCAGATAAACAGTATTATGCCTGTTCGTGGTTTTTGCATCGCAGCTCCCCAGCGCGAAGGACTTGACGAATTTGTAAAGTTCATCGATGAAGAGCTCGCACCGAGAAGCGTAAACACCCTCATCCTGAGGATTGATTACAACTACCAGTACGAGAGCCATCCTGAACTGTGCGATTCAGGAGCGCTCACAAAGAAAGATGTTAAGAAGCTTGTGGAGGTATGCAAAAAGAACAAGATCCGGATAATTCCCCAGGTCAACCTTCTTGGTCATCAGTCGTGGGCAGGAAGAATAGGAAACCTGCTGAAGGCATATCCGGAGTTTGATGAGACTCCAAATGTTAAAATGCCTGAGAAATATGAGTGGCCGAATGCCGACGGACTATACTGTAAAAGCTATTGCCCTCTTCACCCTGAAGTGCACAAGGTTGTTTTCGCTGTAGTTGATGAGATATGCGATGTATTTGAATCTGATGCGTTCCATGCAGGGATGGATGAAGTGTTTTATATCGGCGAAAAACAATGTCCGAGATGCTCAGGAAGAGATAAAGCTGAATTGTTTGCAGGAGAAGTAAGAACAATACGTGACCACCTGGCTCTCAGCAAAAGGCAGCTATGGATATGGGGCGACAGGCTCATCGACGGTAAAACGACCGGGATAGGAGAGTGGGAGGGAAGCTATAACAGCACCCATAGGGCTGTTGACATGATCCCGAAGGATGTGATGATCTGCGACTGGCATTATGAAAGGCCTGATCAGACGCCGGTTTATTTTGCAATGAAGGGACTGAGCGTGGTAACGTGTCCGTGGAGGATGCCTGAGAATGCAGTAAAACAGGCACAGGACATGGTTAAATTCAGGGAATATTCAACTCCTGAGATGAAAGAGCGTTTCATGGGAATGGTCCAGACGGTCTGGTCCGGAACAGGCCAGTTCCTGGATGCTTATTACGGCAGAAGAATGGAAACGGATGAGAACACACCGGTAAAATGCTTCAGGGCATTATTTGATGAGATGAACCGACCCCCTAACCCCCCGCCTGAGTGACCGACCCCCCAACCTAAGTCACACGTACCCACCCCCCGACCCCCTCCCTGCTGAAGCAAGGAGAGGGCGAAAGCACCAATGTAATCTGTTATTATATAGGGTTTTAACCCCCCTTTAGGGGGGCTTGGGGGGTATTTAATCCGTGACCGGGGGTTAGTAAATCAGCTGAAACGTCACCGGCACCGAGTACCATACAGGAACAGGAACACCGTTTTGCTTGCCGGGTTTCATTTTCGGAAGCAATCCGACAACCCGTACAGCCTCATTATCAATGATTGGATCAACGCCTTTCAGGACATTCACCCTGCCTACCGAGCCGTCAGGCTGAACGACAAACTGAATATAAACCCTTCCTTGTATATTATTGTCAGTAGCCTCCCGCGGGTACTTAAGGCTTTTAGCAATAAATTCCAGAAGGGCTTTATCGCCTCCGGGAAATTCAGGCATCTCCTCAACCCGGATATAGGGTTCGGGTTCCGCAGGTATGATCTCTTCGGGGTCCTCAATCACCGACATTATTGTATCGTTAACATCACCATCAGTTATCAGCCTTGTCAGCTCTTCAGAGATAGGAATAAAACTTGTCACCAGGGAGGTATCGGTAACCACCTCAGGAGCAACATTCTGGATCGCCTTTTCAAGCTCAGAGGGTGGTGCGGCAGGCGGCTCAACACGTATCATGTTCGGATCATAGTTGTCGAGTACGGCGACAACGTTTGTTGTTTTCACTGACGAACCGGCGCCTCTTTCAGTGGTCTTAAAGCTTATTGTAACCAGAGCGACGCAGATTGTAACTGCGATCAGAATTGAGAAACTTGTCACTGATTTGGAGCGTTTCCGGAGGTCATAGGCTCCGTATTCCCTGTTGCGGTTCTCGAAAATGATCTCATCAAATTTCGGGACCTTGTTTTCATTCCTCTTCATAACCATAGTTTTTAAATGTTAAACATCCACAGGCAACCTGATATACTTCTATGTCAAAGAAAGAGGCCATTTTCATTATATTATGGCACAAAACTGATGCCATTAAACGGCTTTCTGAACATTAATTTATGAGGTTTTGCGGTATTTCTGCAATATCAACCAACAATCAGCAGTTCCGAACCAACGAATGGCAACTCCCGCCCTCCTCTGTCCTCCGTAGCCTTCTTTGACATCCGAAGCGTTAGCGAAGGATGTGGCGAAGGAGGACCTCTTTTGTCCCCGACTACCCTCCGTTCATCAAAATCCCCTATCTTCCAAGCCCTCAATTATTTGAGAATTCCAATTTTTTTACTATTTTAACAGGGT
>JBFYPG010000001.1:0-6911 GCA_041303415.1 Bacteroidales bacterium | reverse complement strand
TGAAAAAGCTTATCAGGAACTCGTTTGAAAACAGGCTGGAATCTCTGCCTGATGATATCCTTCATGATGCAAAATATGACTACCTCGGCCGCGTTGACTATATAAAGCTGTCCGACAAGCTGCTGAGGGAGGAATCGGAATACGGAAAGCCTCATGACAGAAAGGAGTGGGTTGAGCAGCAGAGGAAGCTTCTGATAGAGCATGAGTTCAGGACCAATACGGCAAGGCTTTTGCGAAGCGTACCGGTTGAGGAGCAAATTGCAGCCTTGCAGGAGAGTATTTAGTAAAAAAATAAGAATGAAATCATTTAACCGCAAAGAACGCTAAGAAGGCGCAGAGCACGCAAAGGCATTTATTCAGACTACTTCTTTGCGGCCTTTGCGTAAATCCTTTGCGACCTTTGCGGTTAGATTTCCTTAATTGCTTTGATAATATTTTAATGTACTTTTACGGCGGAATTTTAAAAATCCAATAATGGAACAACTCAACTGGAAATGCCTGCCATTCGGATATATCAAAACCGATTACAATGTGCGGTGCAGGTACAGGGATGGCAAGTGGGGCGACCTCGAAGTCTCATCATCGGAATACATTGATGTTCACATTGCAGCCACCGGCCTTCACTACGGGCAGGAAGCATTTGAAGGCATGAAAGCCTACATGGGAAAAGACGGCAAAGTAAGGGTTTTCAGGTGGGACGAAAATGCGAAAAGGCTTATTTTCTCTGCGGGAGGGGTTAAGATGGCACCTGTTCCCGAAGAGCTCTTCAGGGAGGCTGTTTTTAAAGTGATAAACCTGAATAAGAAGTTTGTTCCGCCATACGGATCCGGGGCAAACTTATATATAAGACCGTTATTGTTTGGAAGCGGCGCTGAAGTGGGCGTTAAACCTGCGACAGAATATATCTTCCTGGTTTTCGTTACTCCTGTGGGACCATATTTCAAGGAAGGGATCAGGCCCGTGAACATGATGATATGCAGGGATGTCGACCGTGCCGCACCGCTCGGGACAGGCATTTTCAAGGTAGGAGGGAATTATGCCGCAAGCCTGCGTGCACTGGTGAAAGCAAAAGAGCTGGGCTACTCAAGCACCATCTTCCTTGATGCCCGGGAGAAAAAATACATTGATGAATGTGGTCCGGCAAATTTCTTCGGTATAAAGGACAACACTTATATAACCCCGAAATCGGAATCGATACTGAATTCAATAACGAACAAAAGCCTGATAGAAGTTGCAGGAAGCCTGGGTATCAAGGCGGAAAGGCGCAGGGTGCCGGTTGAAGAGCTTTCATCGTTTACCGAAGCCGGGGCATGCGGAACCGCCGCAGTGATAAGCCCGATAGGAAAAATTGTCGATCCCGATACGAACATGATATACGAATATTGCAAAGACGGCAAGCCGGGCGAAGTTACCATGAAGCTATACAACAAGCTTGTGGCAATACAGAACGGAGATGCCGCAGATGAGTTTGGGTGGATGACGGTGGTGGAATAAATTTACCCCCTTTCCCGTCCCGCTGAACGGGAGGCTTTTGCTCCTGCCCCCTTGGGGGAAGGTTGGGAAGGGGGTAGATGCAGGATGAGATATATGAAGAAAGCTGAGGACAGGACATCAAAGACAAAGCTGAGGAGCTCATATGTGACGCTTGTGGTAAGTGTGTCGCTGGTGCTGTTCCTGCTTGGCATACTGGGACTTGTGCTCATAAATGCAAAGGAGCTGTCGGATTATTTCCGCGAGAGCCTCTCGTTTTCAGTCATGCTTGACGATGATGCAAAGGAGGCTGATATAAGAATGCTTCAAAAGGATCTTGATGCAAAATATTATGTAAAATCAACAGAATATATTTCAAAAGATGAAGCTGCAGTAAAGATGAAGGAGGAGCTTGGAGAGGACTTTATAAGCTTCCTCGGCGAAAACCCGCTGCCGCCATCAATTGATGTTTACCTGATTTCGTCATACACCAGTCCCGACAGCGTTGCAAAGATCGAGAAGTACATTCTGGAATATCCGTTCGTGACAGAGGTTTTTTACCAGGAATCACTGCTTTTCCTGATAAATGAGAATGTGCAGAAGATCAGTATTTTTCTTCTGGTGATAAGCGCATTCCTGTTTCTTATTGCGCTCACTATCATTAACAATACAATACGCCTGGCGATCTATTCAAAAAGGTTCATCATCCGCACGATGCAGCTGGTTGGGGCCACGCGATCATTTATCAGGAGGCCTTTCATCATGCAGAGCGTCTTCCACGGGTTTCTGTCGGCGCTGGTTGCAATGATGCTCCTGATGGGCCTGGTTTACCTGATTGAGAAGGAATTCTTCCTGATGATCTCCTTCCGCAGCACGCTCTTTCTTGCACTGCTGGGAGGATTCATTATTGTTACCGGAATCATAATAAATGTAATATCAACATTTTTTTCCGTGAACAGGTATCTGAGCATTTCTGAAGACAAATTATACTATTGAATATGGCTGCAAAAGACAAAAAAGAAAAACTTAATTTTGCCCTTGGTCCCGAAAACTACAAGCTGCTTGCAATAGGATTCGGCATTATCGTGATCGGTTTCCTGCTGATGCTGGGCGGTAAATCGGAGAGTCCCGATCAGTTCAGCGAAAAGATATTCAGCTTCAGGAGGATTACCCTTGCTCCGATCGTTGTGCTGGCGGGTTTCATCTTTGAGATATGGGCGATTATGAAAAAACCAAAAAGTGACTAAAGTTTGGAGTGCCTAAAGTGAGCTAAAGTTGGTTTTTAACTCTAGTCACTCCAAACTCTAGGCACTCTAGGCACTCTTTAAATTCCTACACCACCTAACCTGATATTTGAATATGACCTGGTTTGAAGCACTTATCCTCGGCCTGATACAGGGGCTGACAGAGTTTTTGCCCGTAAGCAGCTCGGGGCATCTTGAGATTGCCAAATCGCTGTTCGGGGTTGATCCTGAGGCGAGTTTCATATTTACAGTTGCTGTCCACGGAGCCACAGTCCTCAGCACGATAGTTGTATTCCGGAAAGAGATAGTTTCGCTGTTTCAGGGAGTTTTCAAATTCAGAATGAATGAGGAGACATCATATGTCCTGAAGCTGATAGTATCGATGATACCGGTCGGGTTTGCCGGACTGCTTCTTAAGGATCCGATTGAAAGTCTGTTCAGCGGCAATATTGTTTTTGTCGGATTCATGCTGATGATAACGGCCGCACTGCTTGCTTTTGCGCATTTCATCAAAAAGCGTGAACGGAACATCACATACCTTGATGCCCTGGTAATAGGCATTGCACAGGCCATAGCAGTCATTCCGGGTATTTCGCGTTCGGGCGCAACAATTGCAACAGGACTGATGATCGGGAACCGTAAGGATGAGATAGCAAGATTCTCGTTCCTGATGGTGCTGGTGCCGGTCATCGGTGCCAACCTGCTCGAAGCGCTGACCGTTGAATTCAACGGCAGCGGAACAGAGATTGGAATGATCATTATAGGATTCACGGCTGCATTCATATCGGGATATCTTGCCTGCAGGTGGATGATCGCTCTTGTAAAGCGGAGCAGGCTGATATGGTTCGCTATATATTGCGTGGCTGCAGGATTGCTGGCAGTTTTGCTGGGTTAGGATGGAAAACGGGAAGCTGACGATCTTTGAAGCGGGACAGGTGCTGCTGTTTGACAAGCCCCTTTACTGGACATCATTCGACCTGGTGAACAAGGTGAGGATAATGATCAGAAGCGCACTGGGTATAAAAAAACTGAAGGTGGGGCATGCCGGCACCCTTGATCCGCTTGCAACCGGACTGATGATACTATGCACCGGGAGGGCGACAAAAAGGATAAATGAATTTCAGGACCTGGACAAGGAATACGTTGCAACACTTGCTTTCGGGCATACCACACCCTCCTTCGACCTCGAGACGCAAACCGAAGGTAATTACCCTACAGAACATATTACCGGGGAACTTACTGAGAAGGCATTAAGAAATTTCCTTGGTGAGCAGAAGCAGGTGCCTCCGCTTCATTCGGCAAAAATGATCCGGGGGAAGAGAGCATACGAATTTGCGCGTAAGGGAATTGATGAAAAACTTGAGCCAGTTTCAATTTATTACCATGAGCTTGAGCTGCTCTCATTTGAAATGCCTGAAATAAAGATCAGGATGCTCTGCAGCAAGGGGACATACGTAAGGTCGTTTGCCAGGGACTTCGGAACAGCACTCGGGAGCGGGTGTTACCTGTCGGCGCTGGAGCGGACCGCAGTAGGTTCAAACAAGGTAAAAGAGGCTTTTTCACTTGAAAAATTTGAAGAATTCCTTGAACAAATGAAACAAAACGGAAATTTTTACGTATAAAGGAATTCTAAAATCAAAAAAGATATACTCCGGATATGAAATTATCTCAATTCAGGTACAACCTGCCTCAGGAACTGATAGCGCTTTATCCTTCAAAGAACAGGGATGAATGCAGGCTTTTTGTCGTAAACAGGAAAACCGGCAAGTATGAACACAGGGTTTTCAAGGATATAATTGAGTATTTCATGGAGAATGATGTACTGGTTTTCAACAACACGAAAGTGTTTCCGGCAAGGCTGTATGGCAACAAGGAGAAGACAGGCGCCGAGATCGAGGTATTTCTTCTTCGCGAGCTGAACAGGGAGCAGAGGCTGTGGGATGTCCTGGTGGATCCGGCAAGGAAGATAAGGATAGGCAACAAACTCTATTTCGGCGAGGATGACCTTCTGGTAGCTGAGGTGATCGATAACACCACATCGCGCGGCAGGACGCTCAGGTTCCTGTTCGACGGCACCTATGAGGAGTTCAAGCAGACGCTTTACAGCCTGGGTGAGACGCCCCTTCCAAAGTTCATCAACAGGCCGGTGGAGCCCGAGGACAATGAGAGGTACCAGACCATCTTTGCAAAGCATGAGGGAGCCGTTGCAGCTCCGACAGCCGGTCTCCATTTCAGCAGGGAGCTGCTTAAAAAGCTTGAGATAATCGGAGTTGAGTTTGCTGAGATAACACTGCATGTTGGTCTGGGTAATTTCAGGAGTGTTGATGTTGAGGATCTTACCAAGCATAAAGTTGATTCGGAGAGGATCAGGATAACCGATGAAGCTGCCGGCATAGTAAATAAAGCCAAGGACAATAAGAACAGGGTTTGTGCGGTGGGCACGACAGTAGTCAGGACACTCGAGAGCTCTGTTTCAACAACAGGGTACCTCAAGCCCTTTGACGGCTGGACCAACAAGTTCATTTTCCCGCCTTATGAGTTCAAGGTGCCCGACATGATGATCAGCAATTTCCATCTGCCCTATTCGACCCTTCTTATGATGGTAGCCGCATTTGCCGGCTTTGATCTTCTCTTTGACGCATACAAGGCGGCGGTAAAGGAGAAGTACCGGTTCGGGACTTATGGGGATGCGATGCTGGTGATATAAAATACCCCCCAAGCCCCCCTAAAGGGGGGTTAAAACCCAACTATATATTTTCATTTGTTATGGGTTTATAGGCCCCCTTTAGGGGGCAGGTCCCGCTTTAGCGGGGCCGGGGGTATTTCTACTCGGGGAGAGTGGGTGAGTGGGAGAAAAAACCGTGAAACTCCGTGGTAAACTCCGTGTTACTCAGTGGTTAAATAACAGTTAATAACCGGATTTCGAATTTGTTATCCGGTTTTTGTTTGTTAAAAACAGATGCTCATTTACGGATTTCCTCTGCTGGTCAAAATTAATTAGCAGATATTGAAAAAACATATACCTTTAAACACTTTATAAACAGTTGCAGTTATGCAACCTAGTGGAATTGGAGGCAGTCTTGAAATAAACCTGACTGGAGTCCGTTTTGATTAGTGAGTAGCGGGCATGGTAAATAGAGAAAGGATTTTGACCGGCGTTCAAAAAAAAAGAGGGTAACGCAGGGCGAAATTTTTTTGGTTATTTTATAAGATTGAGATTAAGAAAATACCATAAATGAGGAGGTATATCATGAAAACGGTGCAAAACAGATCGATCGGGATCAGGGATGTCGGCCCGGGTTCCGGAAAGCGTGCATTGATGTCACGCATCAAAATTGTTTTATGCGCGGTACTTATGGTACTGGCGCTCGGAAACCAGAAGCTCCCGGGACAGGGAGTCGGGATCAGCGAGGCAGCGCCGCTAACGCCGCATGCATCATCCATACTGGAGGTTGAATCCACCACAAAAGGGTTTCTTGCTCCGAGGATGACAAGTGCTCAGCGTAATGCAATAGCGTTACCGGTTGCTGACGGACTTCTGGTTTACGATACCACCACCGAATCGTTCTGGTATTATGATGCAGCCACTCTGAGCTGGAAGGCATTCATTGGCGCCAATGCAGCCTGGGGAACAGCGAACCAGGTCCTTGGAATGGATGTATTTGGCAATACTAATGAATACAAATCGTTGCTTGGAACAGATTATCAGGTAATTGTAACTCCTGCTTCGGGAAGCATTACCTTTTCAACTCCTCAAAACATACATTCAGGCGCAACCCCGACATTTGCAGGCCTGATACTCTCCTCTCCCCTTGCAGTCATTTATGGCGGAACAGGTTTGACCTCAGGTGTTTCCGGGGGCATACCATATTTCAACAGTGCCACCACTATGGCCTCTTCAACACTGCTTACAGCCAATGGTGTGGTCATTGGCGGGGGCGCGGGTACGGGACCGTCAACGATAGGAGTAGGACCTGCCAACACTGTATTGCGCGGGACAGGCGGAGCTCCGGTGTTTGGGCAGGTTGTAAACAGTGATATAACAGACGGAACAATAGATCTTGAAACAAAAGTTACAGGTATTTTGCCATTAGCCAATGGAGGCACGAATGCAGATTTAACGATACAGGCGTCAAATGGGGGTATAGTCTGGAGCAATGCTTCACAGATGCAGATACTTGCAGGTACGCCAACGGC